>CAYTWZ010000084.1:0-8021 GCA_964442035.1 uncultured Oscillospiraceae bacterium | reverse complement strand
CGAAAAATTTTGGAGAAATTTCTCTTGACAAAGTAAACATTATGATGTATAATACTTCAGTATCCTTGCTTTGGACATGTTCCAAGGCCAAAAGACCAGAAGGAGGTGTAAAAATGGCTGAAATAATCAATAAGTACGAAACCATTTTTGTTCTTGACGCTGACCTCGATGAGGAAAAGACGACTGCTCTCTGTGATAGGTTCCAGAAGCTTATTGCCGATAACGGCACTGTTGAAAGCGTGGAGGTATGGGGTAAAAGAAGACTTGCTTACCCCATCAACTACAAGACAGAAGGTTACTATGTGCTCGTAAACTTCAGTTCCAAGCCTGAGTTTCCCAAAGAGCTTGAAAGAATTTACGGCATAACAGACGGTGTTATCCGTACACTCGTTGTCCGCAAGGAAGCGTAAGGGGGAGTAAAAATGCTTAACAGTGTTAATCTTATCGGCAGATTTACCCGTGACCCCGAACTTCGCAGCACTCCAAACGGAGTAAGCACCTGCAGCTTTACTATTGCTGTGGATCGCAATTTCGTCCGTCAGGGCGAGGAGCGCAAGGCTGACTTTATCGGCTGCGTAGCTTGGCGTCAGACAGCGGAGCTTATTTCCAAGTACTTCAAAAAGGGCAATCTTATCGCCCTTGAGGGAAGCATTCAAACGAGAACATGGGATGACAACGACGGCAAGCGTCATTATGTGACTGAGGTCATTGTGGACAGAGTCCACTTTGTTGAAAGCAAACGTGACCGCGAAAACAGCTACGGCGGTAATTCTGCAGGCCAGAGCTATGGCGGCAGCAATTACGGCAGTGGAAATTACGGCGGCGACTACAGTAATAACAGCTATGGCGCTCAGCAGTCTCAGGCTCCTCGGAATGACTCCTTTGAGTCTTCCTATGGTGGCCTTGGCGATCCCATATCTCCCATCGGAACCGAAGATGATCTGCCGTTCTGAGGTTCTGTATCTTGATTTTTTTAATTTGATTGAAGGGAGTTTTAGCCATGATGGAAAGAGAAAAGTCCGATAGACCTTACAGAAGTCGCAAGTCTAAGAAAAAGGTTTGCCAGTTCTGTGTTGACAAGGTTCAGGAAATAGATTACAAGGATGTTGCCAAACTTCGCCGCTATGTTTCCGAGCGTGCGAAAATTCTTCCCAGAAGAATTACCGGCACCTGCGCCAAGCATCAGCGTCAGCTTACCGTTGCGATCAAGCGGGCAAGACATATCGCCCTGCTTCCTTTCACAGCTGAGTAATATTAAGCACCTTTTCGGAATATAATTTCGAAGAGGTGCTTTAATTGTTTGATAAAATTATTATAGCAATACTGTCCGCTGCCCTATGCGCCCAATCGGCGGATTACAGCCGTGTGCTTGTAAACATGGGCTATGCTGTTTCCGGAGAACCTATAGAGACAGTTGAGGTCATTATTCCGGAAGACTGGAATGCCGTTTATCGGCGCTACAATGACCTCCAGGCAGAGGGAGGCTTTGACCTTTGGCCCTACAGAGGTCGGCGCTGCACGCGCTATACCTACGCTATTCCAGAACAGAATGCTCGCGGAAATGTACTGGTGTACCGTGGGAATGTCATAGGCGGCGATATATGCTCCATAACCCTTGACGGTATCATGCTGCCGATAGAGAAGGATAAACTGAAATGAGACTTGATAAATATGTTGCCGATGCCCTTGGGATGACCCGAAGCGAGGCCCGTACCACCATAAAAAAAGGCGGGATCACTGTAGACGGCGAGGCGGTCACGGCTCCCGCCTCTCAAATCAGCTGTCAGGAGGTTTGCTATAGGGGCGAAAAGCTCCGGCCAACACAGTTTGTGTACATTATGATGAATAAGCCCGCAGGCTGCCTAAGCGCTACTGAGGATAAAAACCAAAAGACCGTCCTTGACCTGCTTGATGAAAAATACCGCCGGTACGGTCTTTTCCCCGCAGGAAGGCTTGACAAGGACACGGAAGGCTTTTTGCTTTTAACAAACGATGGTCAGCTTGCCCACAGCCTTCTTTCCCCTAAAAAAAAGGTTGGTAAAAAATATCTGGTCCGACTGAGCCGTCCGCTTGATGATGAAAAAATTTATATTTTAGAGAATGGCGTTGACATCGGAGGATATATAACACAGCCCTGCACCATACAGAAGGTACAAAATAACATCGTGTATATTACAATAACCGAGGGTAAATTCCACCAGGTGAAAAAAATGTTTTTGGCTGTGGACAATCATGTAGACTACCTCAAAAGGGTCTCTTTCGGGGGATTAGACTTGGACGAAAGCCTTGAGCCGGGCCAGTATAGACAACTTTGCACAAAAGAAATGGACAAAATCTTACGTACTATACAATAGTCACAAATAAATTTCTTTATATTTGTACAATAAGCGAATTTGCAATTAACAAAATTTGTGCTATTATAATATTAACAAAATTGAAATGTACATTATGTACATACAGTTTAGGAGGGTAATAAACCAATGGCAAGTTTAAGTTTAAAGCACATCTACAAAAGATATCCCGGCGGAGTAACCGCTGTAACAGATTTCAACCTTGAAATCAAAGACAAGGAATTCATTATTTTTGTTGGTCCTTCCGGTTGCGGTAAGTCCACGACCCTTCGTATGATTGCCGGCTTGGAAGAAATTTCCGAGGGTGAACTTTATATCGGTGACCGTCTGGTAAACGACGTTGCCCCCAAGGACAGGGATATTGCGATGGTTTTCCAGAACTACGCTCTTTATCCCCATATGTCTGTATTTGAGAACATGGCTTTCGGCCTTAAGCTTCGTAAGACTCCTAAGGATGAGATCCAGAAGAGAGTACATGAAGCCGCTCGTATTCTTGATATTGAGCATCTCCTTGAAAGAAAGCCTAAGGCTCTTTCCGGTGGTCAGCGTCAGCGTGTTGCCCTTGGTCGTGCTATCGTACGTGAACCAAAGGTATTCCTAATGGACGAACCTCTGTCCAACTTGGATGCTAAGCTCCGTGTTCAGATGAGAACCGAGATCACAAAGCTTCATCAGCGTCTTCAGACAACATTCATTTATGTAACCCATGACCAGACTGAGGCTCTTACAATGGGTACAAGAATAGTCGTTATGAAGGACGGCATCATTCAGCAGGTAGATGCTCCTCAGACACTTTACAATTATCCTTGCAACGTCTTCGTTGCCGGCTTCATCGGATCTCCTCAGATGAATTTCTGCAATGCCAAGCTTGCTAAGAGCGGGAACGATATTTACGTAGAGTTTGGCGAGGGCGAAAAGGTTAAGCTTACATCTGCAAAGGCAGCCGCTTGTAAGGATTATATAGACAAAGAAATCGTTATGGGTATCCGTCCGGAGGATATGTATGATGACGATTATTCTCTTGGCCTTTACAAGGATTCCATCTTTAAAGCATCTGTTGAAGTTACAGAGCATATGGGTGCCGAAACATATTTGTATCTCAGCGTTGATGACATTCCTTTCACCGCTCGTGTTAAGCCCACCAGCACTGCTGAAAGAGGGCAGGAAATCAAGGTTTGCCTTGATCCCGAGAAGATTCACATCTTCGACAAGGCTACAGAACGTGTTATCACTAACTAAATATAACTAATAAACGAAAGCCACCGGGTTGATCGGTGGCTTTTTTCGGTGCGCTTGTTTTCACGTAAAAATATTTTTTCTTTCTCTTCAGCCGAAAACTAAGAATCTTTTTTTCAGTCCTGCTGTCATGCTTTGAACCTGTTGCGTATTATGTCAAACGCCCGGCGGTACACCACGGGAATCGCATGCTCCTCCAGGATGATTTGGGCGTTTTCATCCAATATCCTCCCATACTCTGCCAGCGTACGCTCCATTCCGGCGGCGGCAGTCATATAATATTTGTTGTCTCTGCTGTAAAGCGTACCGCCAAAATATGTAGGCGCGCTGTGACACATTTCCACAACATCGTCAAAGGAATTAAGCTCCGCCATGTAATTGGCTCGTGCAGGCTCCTGAGCCTGGCGGCGCACACTGACACCCTGACGAGAGGATATCCGATCAAAAAGCTGTTGCTCAGCCTCATTGTCAACCTTCGTCACAAAAATCACCATCCCCGCAGAGGACGGCACGGCCTCCACCACAAGGCGGGAATTTGTATAGACGAAACCTACCTCCTCCTCCGCACGGCGAAGTACGGAAAAAAACATCTCTTTCGCCTCACTGGAATTTTGTGCGAATGTTTCCGCACTGAGTCCGTATGAAGAGAGCTCCTCCTTACAAAGCGTAATTTTAAGTTTATTTTTTCGGACAAGTTCCAGTCTCATAAATTCACCTCCCTTTGGCCTTATTATACTACAAATTTTTCGATTTGAGAAGAGGTAATTTTTTATGGGGACAGTATGTTTTGTAAGCCATGCATCAATGTGACATTGAAAACACTTTCCTTATCCCCTGCAAAAGCACCTGCAGACCCCTGAAATCCGTCATTCTCCTTATATCGTTTATGTTGTGATACCGGTATATGCCTACTCTTTGAACATTTTTTATATCCACAGGTTCAAACGCCCTGTAATTTGTGCCGGTAAAAATTACGTCATAATATTTTTCGGCAATAGATGTAACTGCCTCATCGTAGCTTCCGTTGGGCATCGAAACCGCATCCACGCTCGCCCCGGTAATTTCCTCAAGAATACGCTTACTTTCCTCAAACTCATACACCACGTCCTCGTAGGTCTTGTCCCCAAGGGCAAGAGGCTCGTGGGAGACTGTATGAGACTGGATGCTGACAAGCCCGCTGTCGGACATTTCACGTAGCTGCTCTGACGAAAGGTATCCCTCAGTATCAATTTTGCTTGTTATAACAAATATTGTGGCCTTGCAACCATATTTTTTCAGCAAAGGGAACATCTCGGTATAATTGTCCTCGTACCCGTCATCAAAGGTGAGTACTATGTTGTGTCTGCCCTTTTGCTCAAACTCCTTGATCTCATTGGCAAAAATTGTATGTTTCCTCGTTCCGCTGAAAAATTTAAGCTGCTTTTCAAATTCCGATGGACGTACGCTCAAATCTGAGTAATCAGGATTTACCGGTTCTTCTCTGACGCTGTGGTACATATAGATCACAGTGTCCGGAGTCGGGAAAAATATGCTGAGTGCCGCAAACCCCACCACACAGAGAAATATCACGCCGGCCAGAACCACATATCTTTTTTTCACCTTCAATTTGGCATACCTCCGCATCAGTATTATTCAGGACGCCCGTAGGGAAGCTCCAGCGGGCCAAGATCAGGCTCGGCCACAAGCTTGACAGTATGAGCGCTTTTACCCTCGGTCTCAAAGAGGATAATCTCATTGCGTCCCTCCTTGATAAGAGGAGCGGGGATGTAGAGCCTCTTCTGCGGGCCTATCTCCCAGTAACGTCCCAGATTGAAGCCGTTGATAAAGGCACAGCCTTTGCCAAAGCCCTCCACATCCAAGAAGGTGTCCATTGCTTTGTAGGCGTTGAAGCCAAACCTGTAGAAGGCGGGAGTACCATGGACGTACTCCTTGTCAAAATCCACCTTATCCACATTGTCAAGAGGGAGAGGATACATCTTCCAGCCTGTATGGTAGTGTCCGTTTATGAGGACGCCGTCTTCTATTCCCTTGCGCTGATATTCTATTTTATAGCTGAAGTTTACACGACCCATGTTTTCGGTAAGCACGTCAAAGTTGCCGTCATTCTGATAAACATAGGGATTACGCTTAAATTCATACTCCTTCAAAAGCTCCCGGTCATAATATGTACCGAAGCGCTTCCCTTCCATAAACACAATGGCCCGATCGCTGACCTTTGCAAAGGTCAGCTTGCCTATTACCTTGCCCTTGTTAAAGCTTGCGCGGTAAAGGGTGTATCCAAAATTCTGTCCCAGCTTTTCCATACACATGGCATTACGAGCCTCTATGGGCGTAGATATATCCTCCAGCACGCTTTCAAGGCTGACTCTGGCGTCGCATTCCAATGTGCCGTATGCGCCCTTCTCTATCTTTGTGGAAAATTCCACCTTGGGAATCGGAGCGTACTTGCCGATTATTTCCTGAAAGGCCTTGTACTTGGGCGTTACATCTCCCCACTCGGTAAGTACAGCGTCATAGTCATAGCTTGTAACGTCGGGAGAAAGCTCGTCATAATAGTTTGAGCCGTTTGTAAATCCGAAGTTTGTGCCCCCGTGGAACATGTATATGTTAATGTTGCCCATGCGCAAAGCGTCATCAAAATCACGCTTGTTGGCGTCAAGGTTGCTGGTGGAGTGCTTTCCACAGCCCCAGTTGTCAAACCAGCCCACCCAAAATTCCATACACATCAGTGGGCCTCCGTTGGTGTGCTGGGACAGGGTTTTAAACTGCTCCTCCACATGTGAGCCAAAATTCGCCGTGGGAAGAGCCTCGTTGCACTTGCCGCACTCCAAAGCGTCATCCCAAGGGCCGTCGCTGGTCACAAAGGGAACCTCTGCACCGCAGTCACGCATAAGAGCAGCCATTTCGTGAAGATATTCCTTGTCGTCCCCGTAATAACCATACTCGTTTTCGATCTGGAAAAGTATAATTGGGCCGCCCTTGGTAACCTGAAGGGGAGCCAGATACTTAAACAGTTCCTTAAAATAGCTTTTGACATAGGTCATATATGGCTCAAACAGTCCCCGGAGCTTGATCCCGTCATGCTTAAGAAGCCATGCCGGAAGTCCGCCGAATTCCCATTCCGCACAGATAAACGGGCCCGGACGGACAATGACCTTAAGGTCAAGCTCCGCCGCTGTTTCGATAAATTTCTTTATATCAAGCATACCCTCAAAACAGAACTGTCCCGGCTGCGGCTCGTGAAGGTTCCAGCAGACATAGGTTTCCACGGTGTTGCAGCCCATTGCCTTCAGCTTTTCCAGCCTGTCTCTCCAATACTCGGGAACAACGCGAAAATAGTGAATACCGCCACTGATTATTTTGAAAGGCTTTCCGTCAAGGTAAAATTGATCCTTAATCTCAAATGTACTCATTAGATATCCTCCTTTATAGTTGATGTATAAACTTCCATTTTTATTATACCTTTTTTCCGGTATGTTTGCAAGAGCATTTCAAAACTTTTTTGCTTTTTATTGATCTTCAATAAGGGCTGAAAGCCCGTCATGGGGCGTTCTTGGTGGAAGATTGAACTCCCACCGAAAAACGAAAGGGTCGCCCGCCGCCTTAGAGGGTGCCCTCTGCCGGTGGCAGCCTCTGCGAAGCAGAAGCACCGACCGAGTCGGTAGATGAGACCCGGGGGACATCTTTCGTTTAGTTATAACCTCCACTGCCATGAACTGTAACACTCCGGGCTAAAAAAGCGTAGTATATAATAAGCGAGGAGGCAACACAATGGGCAGACGACCGCCGGGAAAGGGCAGCTGTAACTTAATAGGATTGGGCATATTAGCGTTTGTTTTCGGGATTTTTACTGCTATGATACTGCCGATAACACTGCTGGCGGTTATTGAAGGCGGGTTAATTATCATAATGGGCGTTATGCTGATGAGGAGGTGAAACTTTTGAAGGTTTTTGTATTCAAATTACCCAAGGTACTTAACTCATTGGCAAAAATGATATTTAAAGTTTGACGAAAATTTGGCTGCAAAAATTTCCGTCAAGCGCGAAAAGGGCCTCGTGTTGAGGCCCTTTTCTTTAATCTAGGAAGCACTGATTAATTCTAAATTTCTGATTGGCGAGGGAATTTTTCTCGCACCAAGGCAAAAAGCGCATGAATACTGTTTGTATTCAGAGCATTTTTAACCGAGCTGCGGGGAAAATTAACCGCCAAGCGGCGTTTTAATCCGTAGACGTGAATTATTCAGCGCTCCCCTAATTTACCAGATAGCGTCTTCCGTATTATCGTCAACAATCTTCTCATCGCCGTCAAAGGTCTGTTCGGCGCTGAGAGTGATGTCGTCCATTATTGACTCTATGGAAGAAAGCTCACGGATATTGACCCGGGGATCAGTAAATTTTTTCATAGCTGTTTCCTCCTTATATTTTTTCAACGAA
>CAYTWZ010000083.1:0-8022 GCA_964442035.1 uncultured Oscillospiraceae bacterium | reverse complement strand
AGGCGTTCTCGGTGGGAGATCAATCTCCCACCGAAAAACGAAAGGGTCGCCCGCCACCGGCGGAGGGTGCCCTCTGCCGGTGGCAGCCTCTGCGAAGCGGAAGCACCGGCCAAGTCGGTAGACGAGATCCGGGGGACATCTTTCGTTTAGTTATATAACACTGTTATAAGTATAACATGAAGTAATTGCCTTGTCAAGCTAAATTTTTTAATTCTAATATAGAATGTCCACAAAATGGGAAATGTGAGCCATACTGTCCGCTTGATTGATGGCGATTTACAAAAGGGCTCTATTCCTCGTGGCCTTTTTCCGTACACGCAATGAAGCCGAAGACCATTGAGTAACATGATCAAATAAAAAAATTTTTTTCGGACATACTACCATAAAAGGGGTGGTGCAAATGTACAAAAAAATCGGTTTGCTGGCAATAGTGATCGGCCTGTACCTGCTTAACGGGGCACTTGCGGAGCAGGGCTTTACTATAGACCTGCAGACAGCTCTGATATAGGGGGCAAAATATGACTAACGATGAGTACTCAAAAATGGTGGATGAATACACCAAAAACTCTCCGCTGTGGAGCGACTGCCTTAAGGCTTTCTTTGTTGGCGGGCTCATCTGTGCTATCGGCGAGGGGTTCAGGCACTTTTACCTGTCCGTTGGGCTCAACAATGAGCTTGCGGGAACATCGGTAAGCATGACACTGGCCTTTATTGCGGCGGCGCTGACTGCGGCTGGGGTTTTTGAAAAAATCGCCCGTTTTGCCGGAGCCGGTACTCTTGTTCCCATAACCGGCTTCAGCAATGCGGTGGCGTCTCCGGCAATGGAGTACAAGACCGAGGGCTTTGTTACAGGCGTAGGGGCAAAAATGTTTATCGTAGCCGGACCTGTAATAGTCTACGGCACAGTGGCGTCAATTGCGGCAGGCTTTATATACTTTTTGTTTTTGAGGTGACAATGATGGAGAAGCTTGGAAGAGGGTCTATCCGATTTTCTGTCCCACCGCGCGTGACATCTTATGGCTGCGTGGTGGGGAAAAAGGAGGGGGCCGGCCCGCTGGGCGAGTTTTTTGACCGCATTGAGCCGGATGAATACTTCGGTCAGGATAATTGGGAAAAGGCTGAAAGCCAATTCCAGTCGGCGGCTATTGATGTATGCTTAAATAAGGCGGGACTTGCAAGCTCAGAGCTTGACGTAGCGGTGGGCGGCGACCTGCTCAACCAATGTACTGCCACATCATTTGCGGTCAAGCAACTGGGAGCGCCGTTTATGGGCGTGTACGGAGCATGTTCCACTATGGCCGAAAGCCTGATCTCCGCAGCTGTTCTTACTGACGGGGGCTATGCGACACACGCGCTTGCCAGTGCAGGAAGCCATTTCTGCAGCGCCGAAAAGCAGTTCCGTACACCTCTTGAGTATGGAAACCAGCGTCCTCCCTCCGCACAGTGGACTGTGACCGGAGCCGGAGCTGTGCTTTTGGGCCATGAAGGAAAAGTAAAAATAACGGCAGCTACCATTGGAACCATAATAGACCGGGGGATAACCGATTCCAATCATATGGGAGGAGCAATGGCTCCGGCCTTCGTTCACACCCTAAAAAGTCACCTTCACAGCATGGGCTCAAGGCCATCAAGCTATGACGGCATATTCTCGGGGGATCTTGGGGTCATCGGCATGGATCTTGCAAGGGAGCTGCTGGAAAAGGACGGCATAAATCTTGGGGACAGCTATCACGATTGCGGCGAGATGATATTTGACCGTGAAGCTCAGGATGTACATGCCGGTGGCAGCGGCTGCGGCTGTAGCGCCAGTGTGCTTTGCGCATACATTCTTCCCCGCCTTGAAACAGGCGAGTGGAAAAGAGCGCTTTTTATTGCCACCGGTGCGTTGCTCAGTCCTACGACTGTTCTTCAGGGGGAAAGCATTCCATGTATCGCCCATGCTGTGGAATTTGAAGGTAGTACAGAGTAATGTCATTTCATGAGTAAGACTTGACATTTGAGCCAAAACCGTGTATCATATGATTGAGGCGGTGAAAGGCATGAATGTTATTGAATTCCCAAGGCTCGGCCTTAGGTTTGATATTGATCCTGTGCTGATCCATTACAAAAATGGCGGCGGGGTTCATTGGTATGGGATAATTATAGCAGTGGGGGTTTTGCTCGCACTGCTTTTGTGCAGCAAAATTTACAAAAGTCGGGGCAGGGATCCGGAGGAGCTGCTGGACTTCCTGCTGTGGGCTCTTCCGGCGGGGATCGTCGGAGCTCGGGCATATTACGTCATATTTTCCGGAAACGAGTACAAAAGCTTTTGGGATGTTATAGCCGTGTGGGAGGGCGGACTTGCCATATACGGTGGAATTTTGGCCGGTATTGCTACAGCGGTGATATACTGCCGCATCAAAGGGCTGAACTTCCTTGATTTTGCGGACGTTTGCGTCCCCGGAGTGGCCATTGCTCAGGCCTTAGGCCGCTGGGGCAATTTCGTGAACGGCGAGGCCCACGGTGGCCCTACAGACTTGCCTTGGGGGATGTGTATCAATGGGTCCGAGCCGGTTCACCCCACATTTTTGTATGAAAGCCTTTGGAGCCTGATGGGAATGTTTTTGCTTTTATTCCTTATAAGCCGTTGCCTACCCTCAGGTGTTTGCTTCTTCTCATATTTTCTGTGGTACGGTACAGGACGCTTCTTTATTGAGGGGCTTCGCACGGACAGTCTTTACCTCACAGGCGGAATACGGGTGTCGCAGCTTGTGGCTGTAATTACGGCGGCAGTGGGTATTGCAGGCATAATATGGGTATGCGTCGTAAAAAAATTAAAAAAATATGACAAATGTTAAAAATAACTTGACATTTGAAGACAGAATGTATAGAATATAAATGTATCAGTTTGCGTTACAAATTAAAATAAGTGAGGAGAGATAAGAAATGCGGAGATTGAAAAAGACAATTTCCATGCTTCTCGCGCTTGCTATGGTATTTTCGTGCTTTGTGGCCTTTGCTGCGGAGGAGGATACTGAGGAAGCCGAAACAGAGGCATTAACTGAGTTTTCGGACGTTGATCCCAAATCTACAGTCGGCAAGGCTGTAAGTGAGCTTGCTCACAGGGGAATTGTTACAGGTTACCCTGACGGTACCTACGGCCCTGAGGGCAATATTACGCGTGCTGAGTTCGCCACCATCTGCGTTCGTCTGGCAAATCTGTCCGACGCTCTTGGGGAGGATGCGGTTACGGGATTTACTGATCTTGACGCTGATGATTCTTTCAAGTGGGCTCGTCCCTATGTAGCTATGGCTAAGAGCCGTGGTATCATCAACGGATATTCCGACGGCAATTTCGGCGCCGGTGACCCTGTTACATATGAGCAGGCTGTAAAAATGCTTATGTGTCTTGCAAACTGGGGATCCACCTGTGAAGCTATGACCAACAAGACACCCAACGCTTCATGGTCATACGGCTATATATACTATGCCAATCAGCAGGGCCTTACAAAGAACGCTATGTGTACTGAGGCGGATCAATCCAAGGCCATAACAAGAGGTACAGTGGCCATTCTTGCCAATAA
This sequence comes from uncultured Oscillospiraceae bacterium, assembly GCA_964442035.1. Taxonomy (GTDB): domain Bacteria; phylum Bacillota; class Clostridia; order UMGS1883; family UMGS1883; genus JAFLUQ01. Next base: position 4,459 of record CAYTWZ010000083.1, on the reverse strand, counting down.
TGCACTGACGCTTCCTGTGCTTCAGATTACAGAGGAAGGCTCATATGTTACCAGCACAACGGACAAGAACGGGAACTCAAATACAGTTGTAATCGGCGATAAAAATACCGAAGACGTTATCAGCGGTACTATAACAGGCACCTACATTGCCAGCTTTGACCCTGATATTGATGACATCGGTAAGTATGATATTGTGCTTGATAACAACGAGAACAAGATTTATGAGGTAAAGCATTCCATACTTGACTCGTATAACCTGTGCGACCTTATCGGCAAGACCGTTAAGCTCACCGTTGACTCCAAGGAAAATCTTGTAACAAAGATGACTGTTACCGACTATGAGTCCGTTGACATATATTCCGGATATGTCAAGGGCGAAAAGTTCTTCTCCGATGCTACAAGCGAGAACTCTATAGAGTATATTACCAGTGTAGACACCTTTAAGACTGCCAATATCAGCACAAAGGGCTATGTATTGTTTAACGGAAAGCTTATTGAGGACTTCAATGCGCAGGATCTTGTTGATCCTGACAGCGAGTACTACTTCACCAGCGGCGTTATACAAGTGTCCAAGGGCACAAAGTATAACTTTGTGAAGATATACAACTATAAGAATTATGTAGTTAAGAGTACCAGCTCCAGAACAAGCTCCGACAAGATCAATTTCATGTATTTGACCGGTGATAATGCTTCCATGGAATTCCCTGTTGAAACTGACAGTGATTACTTCATTTTCCGCCGCGGCAAGACGGATATAACCGCTCTGAGCCAACTGGCAAAGTGGGATGTAATGAGCGTACTTGAATCACCCACCAGTGCCGACGGTCCAGATGTAAAGATCGTTGAGGTGACAAGGGAAAATATCAGCGATAAAAAAGTTACCAATGTAAGTGAGAATGATGATACTATCTTTAAGATCGACGGACAGTATTATCAATATAACTATGAGTACAAAAATATCCCTGAGGACAGTGACGATGATATTCCTACTCTGGAGCGGGGCGTTGAGGGAGTAAATCTTTATTTTGACAATATTGGTCAGATAGCAGCGGTTTCCACCTCCACATCCAGCAGTAGCGGTTCTTTTGCTTACGGCTATTTGCTTGCAATGGAGCAGAATGACTCCGACAGCGACTATAACCTTGATCTGTATATTATGGGCACTGACGGCAATAAGAAGGAATACGGTACAGGCACTTCCATACAGATCGATGGCAAGAAGTATCAGACAAGGAATGAGGATATTACCGATCTCCTTGAGGAAACAGCCCAGCAGGCTAACGAGGCATATCTTGACAGTGATGCGGGCGCGGATGTTGAAAACTTCAGTTGTCAGCAGCCTATCCGCTTCAAAGTAAATTCGTCCACCGGACTTATAACCGCACTTGATACAGTAGCAGAGTCTGACATAGACGATAACGATCTTAGCCTTGATGCTCCTTACGCGGGCAATAAGGTGACCTATAGCAGTTCCAGCGGATTCAGCTACACTCTTGGCGGCGAGAAGATAAGCTTTGGTGTAGGCACCGCCACAAAGGTGTTCTTTGTTCCTGATGATAGAACAGACTTTGATGAATACTTTGTAACGACGTACAGCAAGGCATTTATCAGCGGTACTAAGTACCATGTTGAAGGCTATAACCTTGCGGACGGTTCTCAGCACAAGGCTGACTTGGTTATGATGTACAAAACCAGCGACAGTGAGTCCTTTACCTACAAAGCGCCGTTCCTTATCATAAGTGACTTTGACGAGAATGAAGACGGTGACAGATATATGGTTGGTTACAAGGGAACCGCCTCCAGCGTATCCACATCCGCCAGCACTACAGTTTACCTCAATGACAAGAAGCTTTCCGACGAGGCTGAGGAAGTGTATGAAAACCTTGGCAAGGGCGATATCGTTCGCTATATTGAGGGCGCAGACGGCAAGGCTATTGACCTTCAGCTTTGGCTGGACGCTTCCGACCCCGTTCAGGGTCAGAGCGTAGGTACAATTGAGGAGGCTTTGGCAAACCGTATTCTTGCAATTGACAGCACCAGCCCTGATCCTATTGAAGGAGATAAGTACAACGCGTCCTTCCGGTTGGCATACGGTACAGTTCTTTCTCACGATACTATAGACGATGTGATTGTTGTTTCGCCCACAATAATTGAGGACGAAGAAGAACAGGGCCTTGAAATGGCTACAAACGGTACAGGCGTTGTTGCTCATCGTTACAGCACATCGGTAGCAAAGGTATTCGTTTACAATCGTAAGACCGGCGCTGAATATATCAGCGAAAATCCCTTTGATGAAATTCAGGATTACGACAATGCCGGTGATGCCGCAAGCGTAGTAGTTACACTTACAAGTGGTAACTCCACCACAAGCTCAAGCTACCTAAAGATGGTTTATATCATTCTTTGATTGCTTAACTAAACAATGTTCCCGGGCAGTCCTGAGGCTGCCCGGGGATTTTGTGTATATAAGGAAAGGATGTTTGATTTGGGTATTGAAAGACTGGAAAAAACCATGGGCTATAAGTTTAAAAACCCCCAGCTCCTTAAAACAGCCCTAACCCATAAATCTTATGCACATCAGTACGGGGTGGAAAGCTATGAACGGTTGGAATTCTTGGGCGATGCTATACTTGGCCTTATCATCGCCCAAGAACTTTACTTGGACAAAAAGTTTTCAGAGGGGATGTCTACTCGTATAAGGGCGTCGTTAGTTTGCGAGGATACTTTGGCGGAGCTATCAAGGGGACTGCACATCAACGATTATGCTCTCCTCGGTACAAGTGCCGAAAGCTGCGGCGAGAGAGATCGAAAGTCCATACTTGCGGATATGTTTGAAGCCCACATTGCCGCGCTGTTCATTGAGACGGGCTTTGACCGTACAAGGGAGTATGTTTTGGGCGTATACGGTGACCGCATCAAAAAGACCGTCACAGAGGGTGACTTTGTGGACACTGATTACAAGAGCCGTCTGCAGGAAAAGCTTCAAAGCAAGTTTGGCAATGTGACCTATCAGGTGTTAGACGAACAAGGCCCTGTACATGACTGTACTTTTACTGTGGCAGCGGTCATTAACGGGCATCAGATCGGACGCGGCGTGTCTAACAGCAAGAAAAAGGCCCAGCAAAGCGCTGCCAGAGAAGCTCTGAAAAAAATCAGCCTTATTGAGGCTCACGAAAAAAGTCTCGGAGAAAAGCCCTCTATCCATTCCATACTTACTGATCTGTTTGAGCTTGATTAAGGAGAAGCCTATGAACATTCCGATATTTGTTCCTCATGTGGGCTGCCCTAACAGCTGTGCCTTCTGCAACCAGCGCTCTATAACAGGGGTTGCCGATGTTCCTACTGTTGATCGGCTTTGCCGCACAGTTGAGGATTATCTTTCCGGCGGAAGGGAAGGCAGGCATACTATAGCCTTTTTCGGCGGCAGTTTCACAGGCATTGATCCCCGCCTTCAGGAAGAGTATCTGAGCGTTGCTTATGAATATGTCAAGCATGGGAAAGTCAGCGGCATAAGACTTTCCACCCGCCCCGACTACATTGACGATGACAGACTGGATTTGCTTGAAAGGTACGGCGTCACTAATATTGAGCTTGGCGCCCAGTCTATGGACGATGGCGTACTGCGTTCTTCCGGACGTGGGCATGATCATCAGGCGGTGGAGCGTGCCTCGAAGCTTATAAAAGAGAGGGGTTTTAAGCTTGGTTTGCAGATGATGACTGGGCTGCCCTTGGATACAAACGAAAAATCCCTCTTTACGGCCCGGGAGTTTGTGCGTTTGGGAGCGGAGGAAACCAGAATATATCCTACTCTTGTCATGAAAGATACAGAGCTTGAGCGTCGCTTCAAAAGCGGGGAATACAGGCCTCAAAGTGTGGAGGAGGCAGTGGAGCTGTGCGCGGAAATATACGGTATATTCCGGCGCGGCGGTGTAAAGGTGCTTCGCATAGGCCTAAGTGACAGCATGGAACTTAAGGGCGGATGCGTGGCAGGGCCCTATCATCCGGCTATGGGCGAGCTTGTAATTGGCAGGTATTTGCGTTTTCAGCTGGAAAAAGCTGTAGAGGACAATGGTCTTAAAATAACTGCTCCGAAAAAGTACTTCAGCAAGATCATAGGCAACAAAAAATGTAACGAGCTTTATTTCCGCAGCAGGGGAATAGATTTTACTCTTACGGAGGGGAACGAGGCTGTTGTAAACGGAAAATTCCCACTGGATATATAACTAAACGAAAGATGTCCCCCGAGTCTCGTCTACCGACTCGGTCGGTGCTTCTGCTTTGCAGAGGCTGACACCGGCAGAGGGCACCCTCTAAGGCGGCGGGTTCCATTTCAAGATTTCAGTGGGAGTTAAAATCTCCCACTGAAATCCTGAGGAGTGAGCGTCCCCTGCGCAGGTTGCAATCGTTCGCAAGCTCCATTTCAAGCAAGCTTGATGGAGCGTTGCTCCGATTAAAAAAA
>CAYTWZ010000082.1:3886-8134 GCA_964442035.1 uncultured Oscillospiraceae bacterium | reverse complement strand
AAAGCGGCGGCTTGTCAATAGAAAAAATATAATTATTTTGAAAAATAACTAAACGAAAGATGTCCCCCGACTCTATAGAAGGCGGGCGACCCTTTCGTTTTTATGGGAGATTAAACGCCCACCTAAACATTGAATGACGGGCTTTCAGCCCTTATTGAAAAGCCATATTTGCATAATAAAAATTGTGTATACTTTTAAACGCGGCCTTATCCGGCGCTTTGTTATTCCCCTTAATTTGACGATTTGCTTATGCCCGCGGCTGAATATTCCCCCTCCGGCATGAGCATACTAACGTTATCAACAAGGGGGTTTTGATTTTGATTACTAACAAGGTTGAGATCTGCGGAGTTAACACGGCTAAGCTCCCTACGCTGTCCGCTGCCGAAAAACAGGAGCTTTTTCCTCAAATCAAGGCCGGGGACGCTCAGGCGAGGGAAAAATTTATCAAGGGCAATCTTCGACTTGTTCTCAGTATAATCGGACGCTTCAACAATCGTGGCGAGTACGCCGACGATCTTTTCCAGGTGGGCTGTGTAGGGCTTATCAAGGCCATTGACAACTTTGACCTTAGCCAGAATGTTCAGTTTTCCACCTACGCGGTGCCGATGATCATAGGCGAGATCCGCCGTTACCTCAGGGATAACAACTCCGTTCGAGTCAGTCGATCACTAAGGGATATTGCATATAAGGCCCTTTGTGTCAAGGAAAAGCTTATGAGCCTGACACAGCGTGAGCCTACCGTAGAAGAGATCGCAAAGGCCCTTGAGCTGCCAAAGGAGGATGTAGTGACGGCTCTTGACGCCGTGCAGGAGCCAATCTCACTTTTTGAGCCCGTATATCACGATGGAGGGGACACGGTTTTTGTGATGGATCAGGTCAGCGACGAAAAGAACCTTGACGAAATATGGATCGAGCAAATATCCCTCAGAGAGGCTCTTAACAAGCTCCCCCAAAAGGAGCATTCCATAATAGATCTTCGGTTTTTTAAGGGTCGCACACAGACCGAGGTAGCAAAGGAAATAGGCATAAGTCAGGCGCAGGTCAGCCGCATAGAAAAAAGCGCTATTGATCATCTGCGAAAATCTCTCTGAGCTGTGTGTTCGTCGGGCCATGACGCCGGGGGAACACGAGCGGTTTCCCCGGCAGTATCACTTTTTGCGAGCTTTCATTCTATTTTGTTTGTTGACATTTGACTACATTTATTATATAATAATTCCAGAGCTTAGTAAATGAGGTGTTATAGTTATGAATATACTTGTACTGTGCGGCGGCCTCAGTACCGAAAGGGATGTTTCCCTCATTACCGGCGCCAAGGTTCAGAACGCGCTTATAGAAAAGGGCCATCATGCCCTTTTGGCCGACCTTTTTATGGGACGTGAGCTGGACTGTACTCCGGCGGAGGCATTTTTGCGGGCAACCGAGCCGGAACAGATCGGTAAGATATCCGAGACCGTCCCCGACCTTAAGGCGATCAAGGCGAGCCGTAAGGATGGAATGGGCATATTCGGCAAAAATATCATCCGGCTTTGTCGGGCGGCGGATGTGGTGTTTATGGCTCTTCACGGCGGTGACGGGGAAAACGGACGGCTTCAGGCGGCGCTGGATCTGCTGGATGTAAAATATACCGGTAGCGGCTATCTTGGCAGCGCTATCGCGATGAATAAGGAACTTACAAAGCAGACCTTTATCCGGGACGGAATACTTACCCCTAATGGTGTGCATCTTAGAAAGCATATGCCCGTCCCGGCGGGAATGAAGCTCCCGTTGGTGATCAAGCCCTGTAGCGGCGGTTCTTCCATAGGGGTTTATATTGCCAATACAAAGGAAGAGTTTGAAAGAGGAGTTGCCGCCGCCTTTGAATATGAGGACGAAATACTTATCGAAGAATACATAAAGGGTCGGGAGTTCTCCTGCGGAGTATTGGGAGGCAAAGCCCTTGCGCCCATCGAGATCATTCCGAAGGAAGGCTGGTATGATTACAAAAACAAGTATCAGCCCGGCCTTACCGTTGAGGTATGCCCCGCCGATATTGACGAGGCCACAGACGCGGCAATGCGCTCCGCTGCTGTGGCGGCATTCAAAAGCTTGCGCCTTGGGGGATATGCCAGAATGGATTTCATTCTCACCGAAAGAGGTGAGGTCTACTGCCTTGAGGCTAATACGCTTCCCGGCATGACCCCCACCAGTCTCATCCCGCAGGAGGCCGCAGCCGAAGGCATAGAATACGCGGAGCTGTGCGAGAGGATAATAGCCCTCGCGCTTGAAGGGTGATCAAGGTGATTAAATGGAAGCAAAATTTACGGTAGCTCAGGCCGCGGAGGCGGCAGAGGGGCGCTATGTGGGCCCGGAGGAAGCGCTTAAAAAGGAAGTTTTTTCGGTCACTACCGACAGCCGCAAGGCCGACAGCGGAAGCATTTTTGCCGCAATAAAGGGCGAAAAGACCGATGGGCATAATTACGCGGCGGCAGCGGTCGGTCAGGGCTGCGTGTGTTGCATATGCGAAAGGCCTATAGACGGCGAAATCCCTTACATATTGGTGGATAGTACGGTGGCCGCCCTTCAACGTCTGGCCGCGTGGTACCGCCGGAGCGTCGGCGTAAAGGTGATCGGCGTCACCGGCAGCGTGGGCAAGACCACCTGCAAGGAGGTAGTGTCCTCGGTGCTTGAGGTAAAGTACCGGGTACACAAGACCTCGGGCAATTTTAACAACGAGATCGGACTCCCCCTGACGCTGCTTGCTATGCCGCGTGAGACGGAAGTCGCTGTCCTCGAAATGGGCATGAGCGATTTCGGCGAAATGAGGCTTCTCAGCAGCATTGCCGTGCCGGATATGTGTATAATAACAAATATCGGACATTCACACATTGGCATACTTGGGTCTCAGGAGGGAATATTTAAGGCTAAAAGCGAAATATTTGAGTATATGCTGCCCGACGCGCCGTCGTTCCTTAACGGCGATGATCCCTTCCTAAAAACAGTGGAGCGTCCCAACAGACGGCTTTTCGGCTTTGGAGAGGACAATGATATTGCCGTAAGCCAAGTGGAGAACATGGGGCTTAAGGGCACAAGGTGCGTTATATCGGCCTTTGGGCAAAGCTTAGACTGTAGGGTGCGTATCCCGGGAGAGCATGTGCTTTATGCCGTAGCCGCCGGAGTGGGCGTCGGCTTTGAAATGGGACTTACTAAGGAAGAGATACTTCTTGGAACGGCAAACGCCGGCACCATAAGCGGCCGGGTCAATCTTATTGAAAAGGACGGTCTCACCGTAATTGACGACTGCTACAACGCCGCGCCCTCCAGCATGAAGGCCGGACTTGACCTTTTGTCCGCCGCCGAGGGGGAAACCTTGGCCATACTCGGGGACATGGGTGAGCTGGGTGACGAGGCGGAAAGGCTTCACCGGGAGGTGGGCGAGTACGCCGCCGGGAAGGGCATTGGTCTTGTTGTGGCCGTGGGACCGCTATCACGGGCGCTTTACGAAGGCTGTGCCGCTGCCGGGGGACAGTGCGAATATTTTGAGGACAAGGAGGCCCTCAAAAAAAACCTTCGCCGTATCCTGCCAAAAGATGGCACTATTCTTGTCAAAGCGTCACATTTTATGGAATTTCATGAAATTGTTACATTATGTTAAATAAAGTTGCATAAACGTAACAAAAGTTTACAATTTTACAAATTATTTTTTCGCAAAGCCCTTGACAAGCCGCAGGGGATACATTATAATGAAGATGTATAGTAGTAATCATTATAAAAAAAGAGGTGTATAAAATGAATGCAGAGTACTTGACAAGTTTGATTGTTGATGAAGTAAAGAAGCAGTATCGAAGCGTAAGAAGGTTTGCCATTCATCTTGGCATACCACAGACGACCGTTGCCAGTGCGCTTAAGAACGGCGTCGGCGGCACAGCCTATACGACTGTTGTGCTTATGTGTAAGGAACTCAACATTAAACTCGTAAATTATGACACACCTGTTCCCATGGATGATAGAGCTATTTCTATGCTTGAAAAGTATCATTCTTTGGATGATAAGGGACGTCACTGTATTGATACCGTACTCGGCATCGAGTACAATCGATGCAAGGAGGAAGGCTGTATCCAAAGCGTTTGCGACAAGCGCGAGGAGTTTTAAGTGAAAAGTTTTTAAAAATTTGAGGGGTAAAAAAGGGGTCGCTATGAGACGGCTCTTTTTTTGCGCTCGCGGGCGTGGAAGCCCTGCGAAAAATCCTTTCATTAAATATAAGCACATATC
>CAYTWZ010000082.1:0-3786 GCA_964442035.1 uncultured Oscillospiraceae bacterium | reverse complement strand
CTCGCGGGCGTGGAAGCCCTGCGAAAAATCCTTTCATTAAATATAAGCACATATCTTCCAAGGCAACTGCCCGGCATGATAGATCGGCTTATGTTAAGCGTTTGTTACAAAAATAATAAACGTATTGACATTTTAAGATTTTTTGTGTAGAATGCAAATATACCAATCAACCGAGGTTGCAGTGTCCGCAATGACAGGCGTCATGGGCCGTGGAAGCATGTAAGGGAATTTTACATTTCCGTTACATTTCCCGAAAATCTATTGACGAATGAAAATGAGGATGTTATAATTTCGGTAGAAGCTCGGAAACGGGCTCGGCTACGGCAAGGAAGAGAGCCGGAAGCTGAAAAACCAACTCTTCAAAATATTTAATTAGGAGGATTTGAGACATGAACACTCTCAAGAAGACCGTTGCTGTAGTTCTTGCAGTTGCTATGGTTCTTACGATGGGTATTGCTACAGCATTTGCTACTTATCCTGACGTTCCCAGCACAGCAAACTACGCGGAGGCTGTGAACATCCTCACCAACCTTGGCATTTTCCAGGGTACTGATGACGGTACGTTCAAGCCCGACAACACAATCACTCGTGCAGAGGTTGCCGCGATTATCGTTCGCGCTCTTGACCTCGACGAGCAGAAGGGTACCACACCTTTCACAGATGTTCCCGCTGACCACTGGGCAGCCGGTTACATCAACACTGCTTACGCTAAGGGCGTTATCAACGGCTGCGGCGATGGCACATTCCTTCCCGGCGGCGAAGTAACATACGAGCAGGCTGTTAAGATGATAGTTGCTGCTCTTGGTTACACACCTAAGGCTGACAAAAACGGCGGTTATCCCACAGGTTACCTCGGAATTGCTTCTGAGGAAGGCATCACCAGCGGAGCTCTTGGCACTGTTGGACAGCCCGCTACCCGTGCTACAGTTGCGAAGCTTGTTTACAACGCGCTGGAAGTTGGCATGATGGAGCAGACCACATATGGTGATACTACCGAGTATGGCGTAAATGAAGACAAAACTCTTCTTTCCGGTCTTGGCGTTGAGAAGCACGATGTAGTTGTAACAGATACTTATCTTACAACCGCAGCTGCCAACAACGAGTATGACCCTGATGACACAACCGTAACTCTTGGCTTCAAGAAGACTTTCACTTATGACGGAACGACCTACGAAAAGGAGTCCGGCGATGAGTACGCTGCTCAGCTTGACTTTGAAGAGGGCGGCACAGCAGCTTCTTCTCTCCTTGGTTACGCTTGCGTAGCTTACATCGGCGTTGACGATGACACAGACGAGGATACTATCTTTGCTATCTCCGCTAAGGGAACAAAGAATACAGTTACCACCGTTAAGGGCGATATGCTCGCTGCTTATGATGAGCTTGCTGATAGTGAGCAGGAGAAGAGCGATGACAAGGGTACAGTATACTACTGGAAGAACAGCAAGTCCGACCGTAAGCCCTCCAGCCTTACTCCCGATACTGATGTAAAGGTATTCGTTAACTACGTAGAGGACAGCACTATCGATGAGAATTCCGAAGGTACAGCTTACAAGGAACTTATCGAAAGCAGCAGCGGTAAGGGCGGCGTACTTGAGTTCATCGACAACGATGGCGACGGCGACTTTAACGTAGTTATAGTAAGCGCCTACACAAAGGAAGGCGTTGTTGACGAAATCGAAGTTAACGATGACGGCGAGTATACTTTCTCAGAGCTTTACGGCGAAGTTCCCGAAACTTATGATCCCGAGGATGACGATGTTCTTAAGCTCTTTATTAAGGGCGAGAATTACATCGATGTTTCCGAGGTTGCTGAAGGCGACACAATCACAACAATTGCTTCCGATGATGACGAGAGCAGCGCTGCTATCATTATCTATCAGGTAAGCTCTGACAAGCTTGTTGACGCTAAGTGCACAACCTCCGATACCGAGGCTGAAACAATAACAGTAGCAGGAAAGGCATATCAGCTTTCTCCCAACTACGAGGAAAAGACCATTAAGGATCTCCGCAGTGTTGAAGGTACATTCTATCTGAACAGCGATGGCCTTATCTCTTACGTAGACGGCGACTCTCTTGCAACAGGAGACTATGGCTTTATTGTTGCGACAGATGATGAAGTTAAGTACAGCAAGACCACATACAGCGTTAAGATTGTTGACAATCAGGGTAAGTCTCGCACTTATAATCTGAAGAGCAAGGTTAAGGTTTACCAGAACGATGGCTACACCAATATGGATGCTGAGGAAGCATTTGATATCCTTCAGGAGCTTGAAAACGGTGTTAGCAGCCGTATAATCAAGTATGATGTAGACAACGACGAGCTCTCTAAGGTTATCGTTACTACAGGCTCTGATTCTTATGACAAGATTGATGTTGCTTCTTACACAGACAAGACTTATGATTCCGAAGACAAGACTCTTGGATCTTCCGACTCCTTTGCTGATAATGCTATAGTATTTGCTCTTGACAGCACTGACGACGATGATCTTTCCGATGACGATAACGTATCCGTAAGCGGTATCAGCATCTTCAAGAACGACAGCAAGTACACAGCTTACACCTACTCCGAGGACGATGAGGTTGTAGCGGTTCTCGCTATCGATCCTACAGCTGCTATCGACTACAGCCAGCATGTATTCGTTGTATCCAGCTTTGAGGTTGGCGAAAACGATGACGGTGACGTATATGTTGACTTCACAGGTATCCAGGATGGTTCTACCACAAAGTTCAGACTTTATGACGATGATGACAACAGCCTCGCTGAGGACATCGATGATGGTGAAATGAGCAACCTTGCGAAGGGTACTGTTCTCCTCGTAGGTGAAGAAGTTAACGGCTTTGTTGACGAGATCGAGTATCTTGTAGTTGTTACAAAGGACGGCAGCGTTCTTGATGCGATTACAATGAACTATGACTACACCAAGGAAGATAATGGCGATAAGATTTATGCAGACCTTGCTCAGATCGAGAGCTATTCTTCCAGCGACGGTGTTATCATTCCCGGCTACACCACAGATGATGAGGGCAGAGAAGGATACAAGCCGAAGAGCGGCACACGTCTGGTAGTTGTAGACTTTACCTCTAACCGTATCAGCGGCGCTACAGTTAAGACTGCTTCCGGCGCTTCCAGCGCGTTCAACTTTGACTATGATACCAAGTATGATGGATACGCATTCTTCAGAATGTATGACATTGATGATGAAGACGTAACAGACCTTCTCACCAACAAGGGTGAAGTTCAGGATATCGTAGTTTACAAGCTCAACAAGGGTGAAGGTTCTGTTGACGGTTCTACCGGCGGCAATAACGGCGGCACTGTTTCCAATGTTGATGACAATTCCACAACAGTTGTTGAGGTTCAGGACACAGATGACGATGATGATGTTGTTACCGTAGTAGACGGCGGCGACACAGACGTTATAATCAAGAACATCTAACCTGTAAGGTTAAAAATACAAGAGGACTGCCGAAAGGCAGCCCTCTTGTTAGCTTGCTGACCTTTGTCAGCAAGCTCGTCGGGGGAACCCGCACGGTTCCCCCGGCGGAAACCCCTTCCGCATCGGGCACTGACGCTTACGAAAATACTTTTTATGGGATAAAAAGTATTTTCTACCCCGATTAAGGTATAAAATCCGAGGCACATGTCCCCGGATTTTATGTTTTTTATTGAAGGGGAGTTCCCCTTCAAGCTTTCCCCATAATACATAGGGGTTTGTCAGTAGTCTTACAAAAGGACTGCCGAAAGGCAGCCCTTTTGTATTAATGGTGCGCTGCGGCAACCTTGGA
>CAYTWZ010000081.1:0-8173 GCA_964442035.1 uncultured Oscillospiraceae bacterium | reverse complement strand
CTTAGTGAGAATGGAGATGGTCGTATGAAAAACAACAGACTGGCTAAGATCCTTTGTGTGGTTTTTGCAGTGCTTCTGGTTGGCGTATACATATTTGAACGCAGAACTGAAAACGAAAGCTACAAAAAATACGAGGAAATGATCCCCGTAATGGAGCAGCAGCGTCAGAATCGGAAGGTCGCTGCCCAGCAGCAGGCTGAGAGGCGCGAGATTGCCCGCAAGGAGTACAAGGATGCCATCGATACATACCTTCCGGGAATAGTTTTTTACGGAGACAGCATTATGACAAGCGCTCAGAGCAATGGCTTTGATCTGAGGCTTATTCTTAATACTCTGGTGAGGGTGGATGTTTGCAATACAAACACCGCTGTTGTAGACATTACACAGGGGGATGTTGAGCCCGCAAAGTACAGCGGCTATCTGCCCATAGTTTTCCTTGGGGCTGATGTGGACTTGGGCAATGTACAGCAGATCATAGCCCAGCAGCGCCAGCTTATAAACGGCAGCTCACGTTACATTATTATTGGGCCTGTTCAGGGCAGAGCCGAGGATATGGCATATTTTGAGCTGATGATGACACAGGAGTATGGAGAAAACTATATTAACGCACGGGAATTCATGAGTGAGGACGGTATCAAGAGCATGGAGCTCACCGCCACTCCTGAGGACAGGGCCGCCATGAGTGAGGGCCGTGTGCCTCCGGCATTCTTCAGCGAGGACGGGATACATCTTAACGATACCGGCATAAGGCTTTTGTCCTATATGACATATGAGCGTATGCAGACGCTTGGATATTTTACTGAAATTGTCGACGCTAAAAAGGTTTATGAAAGTAACGGTGGAACTGATATATGAAAAATCTTAACCGTCGGAAAAAATATCTTTGGATCTATGGCGTTTTTTGTGCCGTGTTCATGATTTTGATTTTCCTGTTTTCAAGTCAGGACAGTGACGCGTCATCAAAGGTCAGCAAAAAAGTGTTGGACTGGGTGGAGGATTCAAAGGTCGGCGTTGTGACTCCTGAAATCACCTTTGACGTTAAGGAGAGTAGGGGATTTACGTTCAGTCTTAATGGCAGAAAATGGGGCCATTTTTATCTGTACGCGCTGCTGGGAGCGGCTCAGTGCCTTTGGTGGAGGGAGTTTTTCCGAGGGAAAAGGCTTCGGATGCCAAAGGCCTTTGTATTAGCGGCGGGAGTCTGCTTAGCTTATGCGTGCAGCGATGAATTTCACCAGCGGTTTGTTCCCGGCAGGGAGTGCAGTCTTAAGGATGTGCTTTACGATTCTTGCGGCTACGGCCTAAGCATATTATTGATCACTCTTGTGGCGGAAGCTGTGGGCTTTGTACTTAGGAGACTAAAAAAATGAAGATAGATACAGTGGTGTTTGATATAGGAAATGTGCTTGCGGCTTTTGACTGGAAGTCCTTTGTTGACAGCTTTGGCTTCAGCCCTGAGGTCAGCGAGGAAATTGCCCGGGCGATCTTTATGAGCAAGGAGTGGCCGCAGGTGGATCTGGGGCTTAAAACTGATGAGGAGCTGATCGAGGACTTTGTGAAAAACGCGCCCCGCCTTAGGGATGAGATACGACAGATATTTACCCGGTGGCAGTATTCCGTTGAGGAATACCCCTTTTCGGCACAGTGGGTCAAGGCGCTGAAGGAAGCGGGCTACAGAGTGTATGTACTGTCCAACTATGGGCGAACCATGTTTGGCTATGCCAAAGAGTACTTTGAATTTTTTAAGTATATCGATGGAGGAATAATCTCCTACAGCGTCAACAAAATAAAGCCCGATCCGGATATATATAGGCTGCTGATGGAAAAGTATGATATAGATCCCCGAAAAGCGGTGTTTTTGGATGACCTTCAGGCAAATATTGACACTGCGTCAGCCTTGGGCTTTAGTACCGTACTGGTAACAAATCACCAAACGGCGATAGATGGGCTTAAAAAACTTGGAATTAATGCATAAAATTTTCCGCCGCACTTGACAAAAAAGGCGTCAGATGCTAAAATAAATCCCATAAATTCAATATGAGGAGATCGTTGTAATGAAAGATAATTATAAAGTAGGTATTATAGGCGCTACGGGCATGGTGGGACAGCGGTTTGTTACGCTGCTTCACGACCACCCGTGGTATACGATCGCGGCTCTTGCAGCGTCTCCCAGAAGCGCGGGCAAGGCTTATAAGGACGCGGTAGAAGCTAAGTGGGCTATGGACGAGGACATCCCCGAAGCCGTAAAGGATATGGTGGTTATGGATGCCACAGCGGATATTGACAGAATCGCTTCCATGGTGGACTTTGTGTTCTGTGCGGTAGACATGAAAAAGGACGAGATACGTGTTCTTGAGGAGCGTTATGCTAAGGCGGAGTGTCCCGTTATTTCCAACAACTCCGCTCACCGCCATACTCCCGATGTGCCTATGATCATCCCTGAAATAAATCCTGAGCATGCTCAGGTCATTAATGCACAGAGAAAGCGTCTTGGCACAAAGAGGGGCTTTATTGCCGTTAAGTCTAACTGCTCACTGCAGAGCTACGTTCCCGCACTGCATCCGTTGATGGGCTTTGGGATCGAAAGGGTGCTTGCCACTACCTATCAGGCAATTTCCGGCGCCGGTAAGACCTTCAAGACCTGGCCGGAAATGATCGACAATGTTATCCCATATATAGGCGGCGAGGAGGAAAAGTCCGAGATAGAGCCACTAAAGGTGTGGGGAAAGGTTGTTGACGGAAATATCGTTGACGCTGACGATATAGCTATTACAACACAGTGCCTCCGCGTTCCGGTTTCAAACGGTCACACAGCGGCAGTATTTGTTAAATTCAAAAATAAGCCCACTGTTGAGGAGATCAAGCGGGCATGGGCTGATTTTGAGGGTGAGCCTCAGCGGCTGGGTCTTCCTCACGCACCCAAGCAGTTTATCCACTATTTTGAAGAGGCTGATCGTCCTCAGGCAAGGCTTGACCGTATGCTGGAAGGCGGCATGGCGGTTTCAGTGGGCAGGCTTCGTGAGGATACACAGTATGATTACAAGTTTGTAGGTCTCTCCCATAACACACTTAGGGGCGCGGCCGGTGGAGCTGTGCTTATGGCCGAGCTTCTCACCTCAAAGGGATATATGGACTGAATATTACCTGCAAAGGAGGACTTGAGATGAGCTTAACACAGATCGAGGGTGGCGTTGCCGCCCCTCAGGGATATACGGCTTACGGTCTGCGTGCCGGAATAAAGCCCGGCAAGACCAACAGAGACATGGCTCTGATCCGTTCTGAGGCTTTGGCGGAGACTGCCGGTGTGTTCACTCTTAACAGGGTCAAGGCCGCCCCGGTGAAGTGGGACAGCAGCATAGTAAAAAGCGGAAGTAAGGTAGGGGCTGTTGTAGTCAATACCGGCTTTGCCAATGCCTGTACCGGGGAACAGGGCGATAAAGATGCCCGTGATACTGCCCGGATTGCGGCGTCGCTCCTTGGGCTGGAGGAAAATCAGGTGCTTGTGGCGTCAACAGGCGTTATAGGCGGAAGACTTCCTATGGACGTAATAAGCGATGGGGTAAGGAGACTTGTCCCTGAGCTTAACAGCACAAAGGAAGCGGCGGAGCTGGCGGCAGAGGCCATTATGACCACAGATACCCGCCCTAAGCAAATCGCCTTTGAGCTTGAGATAGACGGCAAAACTTGCCGCATTGGCGGAATGTGCAAGGGCAGCGGAATGATACATCCCAATTTGGGAACCATGCTCTGCTTTATCACCACCGACATAGCCATAGAAAAAAACCTCCTTCAGCAGACCCTCAGAGAAATTGCCGATGACACTTTTAATATGATATCTGTTGACGGAGACACATCTACCAATGACAGTGTGCTTGTGCTTGCCAACGGTTTATGCGGCAATGCTGTAATAACTGAAAAAAATTCTGATTATTTTGCGTTTAGAGAAGCTCTTTACGAGACACTGAAATTCCTTTCCATGCGCATAGCCGAGGACGGAGAGGGGGCCACAAAGCTTTTTGAGGTCACTGTCAATAACGCCTCCACAAAGGACGCTGCCCGTATCTTGGCCAAGAGTGTAATAACCAGCAATCTTACCAAGGCGGCGATCTTTGGCCGGGATGCCAACTGGGGCCGCATTTTGTGCGCCATGGGCTATTCCGGAGCGGAGTTTGATCCTGACAGGGTCAGCATTGCCTTTGAAAGCGAAAACGGACGCCTTATGATAGTTGAGAATGGCATAGCGTCGGATTACAGCGAGGATGAAGCAAAGAATATACTTTCGGCGGACAAGGTCACTGCCATGATTGACGTAAAGGACGGCGGCTATTCCGCCACGGCTTGGGGCTGTGATTTGACTCACGAATATGTCAGCATCAATGCGGATTACCGATCCTGACAGGGGGTATAAATTATTTCCTTAGTGAAAAACTAAGGAAGCACTGATTATTCTAAAATGCTGATTGGCGAGGAAAATTAACCGTCAAGCAGCGTTTTAAGCCGTAGACGTGAATTATTCAGCGCTTCCCTAAGCCTATTATGAAAAGGAGTAGTTTAAATGAAAAAGCGAATACTAACGATAGCGCTGGCCATGCTCTGCGCCTTGGGCGTTTCCGGCTGCAAAAAGAAGAACAGTGACAAATTTCTTGTCAAGCTTCCTATGGAAAACATCCTTTCAATGGCCTGTGACGGGTTGGGAAATGTGTATCTTTTGTCCGATAAGGGTCTTCGTCTTTATGCCATGTCGGGCGATGAGTATGTGGATTACATTTATGACAGCGAGGATTTTAGTGACGCCCTGTTCAAATGGAATGACAACGGCGAAAAGGTCACCTACAAGTGCCTTGTGCCCGAACAGTTGTTTGCTGTCGGAGAGGATGGAGTGACCATTATGGGACGCTATACGGCCAACGAAAACGGCCGTGAAAGCGATTTGTTCGTGCTTCAAGACGTTGTGGATTTCGGAGAAGGTCAGTCTGCATATCTTGCGGAGATAAAGCGCGATTATAAGACAAAAACTCCTGTTGTCAACGGAATAGGAGTGACTTCTGACGGCGTATATTTCAAGCTCAATCGCGACTTTGTCGAGAAGGAACGCTTTGATAACGGCGTGAAATACATGCTTTACGGTCAGATATCGGCCTGTGATGTTCCCGACAATGTTATAGGGGCCGTTGGTACGGAGGATAATCTGTATTTTGTTACAGAAAACGTAGACGGTGTGCAGGTACTGCATGACGGCAAGGCAGTCAAGGATTTTGACGGGGATGATCATGCGGCTGTGTTTGTAAGCGGCGGAGCCGTTTACGCTGTGTCAAAGGATGGCGTAATAAAAAAATGGACCACTGACGGCAAGGAGGAAAAATTTGCCGACCTTGGGGTGGCTCTTGACGACATAAACGATCCCTTTATCTGGGACGGAAAGCTCTACTGGTACGACAGTGAGGGGCTTAAAACGACCAAATAAAACAATTAAAACAACAAAGAGACCCACGCGCCGGGGTGCTGAACCCGGGAGCTTGGGCTCCTTTGTTTATTGATCCATAACATAGCATTCCGGATTTACACACACGCCGTCCAGCCAGGTTTCAAGATGCAGGTGGGATTCTGATTTGCCTTCAACGGGACAGTCGCCTACTCCGCTGATAACGGCTCCCGCTGACACATTTTGGCCTACGCTCACCATTTCTAAGGTTGACAAGCCCTTGTAAACTGTTTTAAGGCCGCCTTGATGCTCTATTTCGATTACTTTACCCCAAAGTTTGTCTTCATAGGCTGCCGTAACAGTCCCGTCTGCCGAAGCTTTAACAGCGGAGGTGGGCGGCGCTTCAATATCCATGCCGGTATGAGCCCGCCAGTCGCCCATTGTGAGGGAATAGACCGACTGCAATGAATATGGGGCAATTACAACTCCGTCTACGGGATATGGGATGGGGCATGGGGGTTCCTGACGCTCCTCCTCCACTTCCTCGTCGGGCTTGGCTGCGTGTATTTCTGGAGTGTCCGCGTCCTCCGAGTCATCATCAAACAGGGGCTCAGGATCCGATGCCCTCAGCAGCGGCAATATTTCCACTGCGCGTTCCGCTTCCCGGATGGCATCAGCCGCCTTTTCCCGTCCATCTTTTACAGCGGTAACTCTTCCGATAACAAAACTTACCATAAAAATTACAAGCAACGCCAAAAAAGCAAGAGACCCTCTGAAATATTTTTTCATATGGATATCACCTCATTTGTAGCATTGACTCTTTTATGGATTTTATACAAACGATTTTACACAACAGTCATTTTGGATAGGATATCTGTTATATATACAAATATTTTGCAAAAGTATACTGCTATTAGGGGTATCATAATTGATGATATGACGAGAATCACCATCAACTTAAGCGCCTGTTTCACGAATATTCCTCCCTTTGGCACAATGGTATGTCAAAAATGTATTTTTAGAACATTTTGTTATTGAAATATGTTTCGGTTTGTGATAGAATATTAAATAACTAAACGAAAGATGTCCCCGGGTCTCGTCTACCGACTCGGTCGGTGCTTCTGCTTTGCAGAGACTGCCGCCGGCAGCGGGCACCCTCTACAGGCAGCGGTCTACCCTTTCGTTTTCCGGTGGGAGATTGAACTCCCACAGATGCGTTGAATGAGGGCTTTCAGCCTTTATTGAATACTTATTAAAGGGGGTGGTCAAATGGAACAAAACAAAGACTATTTCCATGAGCTGTGCGAGATTTCAAAGGCCACATACACCATGGAGGCCGAACTGTACCATACCTACAATGTAAAGCGTGGTCTCCGCAATGCCGATGGCAGTGGTGTACTTGTGGGTCTGACAAAGGTGGGCGAGGTTCACGGATATGTACTGGACGAAGGGGAAAAGCTTCCCATATACGGCTCGCTGCGTTACCGGGGCATTGATGTGGAGGAGATCGTACACGCCTGCAAGCGGGAAAAACGCTACGGCTTTGAAGAAGTGGCTTATCTTATCCTTTTTGGCAAGCTTCCGTCAAGGGACAGCCTTGACCGCTTTAAGAAGTATCTGGGTTCAGTCCGGGCACTGCCTAATGGCTTTACTGAAGATATGATACTTAAGGCCCCTAGCAGGGATATTATGAACAAGCTTGCCCGTAGCGTGCTGGCGCTATATTCCTATGACGACAATCCTGACGACAACTCACTGGAAAACGTATTGCGTCAATCCTTTGAGCTTATCGCCCGCATGCCGGTAATCATTGCCCACGCCTATCAGGCCAAGTCTCACTATCATGACGGAAAAAGCCTGTTCCTGCACTATCCTAGGCCTGAATATTCCACTGCCGAAAATTTTCTGCACCTGATGCGCCCTGACAATGAATTTACCGCTACAGAGGCGGCCTTGCTGGATCTGGCACTCATACTCCACGCAGAGCATGGCGGCGGTAACAACAGTGCGTTTACTACACATGTGGTCTCATCCTCCGGAACCGATACATACAGTGCCATAGCTGCTGCTATAGGTTCCCTTAAGGGACCCAAGCATGGCGGAGCCAATGCCAAGGTAATGGGCATGATAGAGGATTTCAAAGCCAATGTTACTGATATCAATGATGAAAAACAGATCTGTGAGCACATACGCCGTATTCTTAATAAGGAGGCCTATGACGGCAGCGGCCTTGTTTACGGAATAGGCCACGCTGTTTATACCAAAAGCGATCCCCGTGCGGTACTGCTTCGAGAGAATGCGCTCACCCTTGCCAAGGAAAAGGGCATGGAGGACGAGTTTTATTTGTATGACATTATCGCCAAAAATACTCCCAAGATATTTGCTGAGGTCAAAAAGAACGACAAGGTAATGGCCCCCAATGTGGATTTTTACAGCGGCTTTGTATATAAAATGCTCAATATTCCTCCTGAGGTCTATACGCCTATATTTGCCATGAGCCGTATTGTGGGCTGGTGCGCCCACCGTATTGAAGAGATTACCGTCTCTGACCGCATTATCCGTCCCGCATATAAGGCTGTATCTAAAAAGACCTCATATGTCCCCATTGATGAAAGATAAGTAATGAGAAGAGAGTCCCGATGCCCCTTTGTTACAAAGACACCGGGACTTTTTTACCGAAATTTCAAAAAGGGCTAAAAGCCCGTCATTGGGCGTTTCGGTGAGAGATCAGTCTCCCACCGAAAAACGAAAAAA
>CAYTWZ010000080.1:0-8351 GCA_964442035.1 uncultured Oscillospiraceae bacterium | reverse complement strand
TTTAGTTATATGCGACTTATTAAAGTTCACCCTTCGCTACGCATCGTCCTACCGGAACGGAAAGAAGCCACAGTTTGCCATGGATGCACTTAATCAATGTCGTCTACGTCATATTCGATGACGCGGCCGGTGGAGGCATCTATTTCGTATTCGTACTCATGAGACGCAGTGTAGAATTCAATCTCATATACATATATGCCATCGTCATGATCGAGCTTAGTTTTCTTCATTCTTATGTTGTTTACGTCTACCTTGGAATGCGCAAGAGCAATCTCCTTTGCCTGATCAGCGCTGATAAGGCCATCGGTTTCGGTCTTGTTGTTCTTGCCATTATCACCTTTGTTATTATTCCCCACGGTGGAGTCGGTATTTACAGCTCTGGCCCTGGTCTTGTATTCGAGAATGACACCGTTTGTTGTGATCTCATATTCGTATTTGTTTTCCGTTGTATAGAATTCCAGCTCATAAACCAACTGACCGTCGTCACGGTCAAGCTTTGCCTTGGTAACTGTTACGTCAGCCGCATTTACTCCGGCGTGTTCAAAGGCCGTTTTTTTGGCATCGTTAAGACCCTCAACCTGCGTCTTATCCGAAGGATTTGCGATGTTGCCATTGTTAGTCTGGGAACTTGCTTTCACTACTGTTCCGTCAACAGCGTTAATGTCATATTCGGCTTTCCCGTTCTTTGTTACAAGCTCTATTTCGTATACGGGCTTTTCGTTTTCCTTGTCAAGCTCTGCCTTGGTAACAAATACTTCATCGCTGTACAGTCCTGTCTCATCAACAGCGGTGTCTATAGCGGTTTTAATGTCAATAAGGCTGCCGTATTCAGTAAGCTTGCTGATCTGCACTCCGGCGGCAATTGCTGTTACCGTCAATGCTGCTGCACCAACGAAAATAATCGGGATAAAACGTTTTTTCATTTTGACACTTCCTTTACTGTATATTTTTTCAATAATAGTATAACATATTGTTAAATGCTTTGCAACTGCTTTTTCGAATGTTCAAAATTTATTTACAACTTTTAGCCTGTTTTATCGGCAAGCAACCTACTCAGCTCTTCATCAGGATAAAATTCGTACTTCCTTTTTTCAAAGACAATCTTGCCCGGGAAAAACTCCGCCTCGTCTATCTTTATCCATGCGGTTTCCCTCTCTATAAGGCCGTATTTTGTAATAAATACCAGCATTCCGTCCTCAGTCACGGCATAGGTGACGCTGAATGTCCCTTTTTTCAAAATATAGTTTATGCCAACAGCTGCGAAAATCAAAACAGCAATCTTAAAGAAAACAGAATAGGGAATGGGGGAGATAAGATTAAAGAGAATTACGCATATTACTACCAGCACCAGCATGGATACAAAGGCGGCTCTGGGAGTGCCGGGTAGCTTTGCTTCGCCACGGTAGATCACAGTTTTTTCATGGAGTATGTCAGTCACGGGAAACACCTGTTTCGTGAGCGGCCCGTTTTACGGCCTCAGCCACAGCCATGGACACCCTTTTATCAAGGGCTGCCGGAAGGATGTATTCAGGGTTAAGCTCCTGAGGCGTTACCAAATCGGCTATGGCTATGGCGGCTGCGATCTTCATTTCATCGTTGATTCGGGTAGCTCGGGCGTCCAGCGCACCGCGGAACACGCCCGGGAAGGCAAGGACGTTATTGATCTGATTTGGGAAGTCACTGCGTCCTGTTCCTACAACAAAGGCTCCTGCTCCTTTAGCCACGTCGGGCATAATCTCGGGTATTGGGTTTGCCATTGCGAAAATTATAGGTTTTTGAGCCATTGACCTGATCATTTCGGGCTTAAGCAGATTTGCAGCGCTCACTCCTATAAAAAGGTCTGCTCCAATTACCGCATCAGCCAGTGTCCCGGTAATGTTTTCGGGATTTGTGTCCTGAGCAAGCTGGGCAAGGGCACTGTTCATTCCGGGGCGTCCACGGTAGATTATTCCATCAATGTCGGTCATGATTACGTTTCTCAATCCGTTTTTCATCAGCAGACGGCAGATAGCGGTACCCGCCGCTCCGGCTCCGCTGAATACAGCCTTTATCTCGGACAGCTTTTTCCCTGCCAGCTTAAGGGCGTTGGTAACAGCGGCAAGGACAATAATGGCTGTGCCGTGCTGGTCATCGTGAAAAACCGGTATGGACAGCTCTTCCTTAAGACGGCGTTCAATCTCAAAGCACCGGGGGGCGGCAATGTCCTCCAGATTTATCCCCCCAAAAACCGGTTCAAGATATTTTACGGTTTTTACTATTTCATCAACATCGGTGGTTGCAAGGCAAATGGGAAAGGCATCCACTCCGCCGAATTCCTTGAACAGCACGCTCTTTCCCTCCATTACAGGGATCGCGGCGGCGGGACCTATGTCCCCCAGCCCCAAGACAGCTGTACCGTCGCTGACCACGGCCACAAGGTTGCCCTTGCGCGTGTAGTCATATACTGTTTCCGGCGCCTTGTGTATTTCTATGCAGGGAGCGGCTACTCCGGGAGTGTAGGCAGTAGAAAGGTCGTCTATGGTTTTGAGAGGGACAGTACTTTCCATTTGGATTTTTCCGTGATGCTCTCTGTGGAGCTTAAGCGCCATTTCATTGTAGTTCATGATAGTTTTCCTTTCTGCATTTCGTATATTTCAAGCAGACCGTCAAGGGTCAGCATTCCGTCAATCACATCAATTGAGTTTGCCTCGCGGCTTATCATGGCGGCCAGACCTCCGGTGGCAATAACCTTTGCGTCGGAACAACCCATTTCCTCTTTCATCAGTTTGACGATATAGTCCACCTGTCCGGCATAGCCGTGGATAACACCTGCCTGCATGCTTTCAACCGTATTCCTGCCTATTATTTTTTTAGTGGGGATCAGCTCTATCCTCGGAAGCTTTGCCGTATGGGAGAACAGAGCTTCTACGCTGATCTTGATGCCGGGGCAGATAGCGCCGCCCATATACTGGCCTTTACGGTTTATGGCGCAAAAGGTGGTGGCCGTACCAAAGTCCACTACTATGGCAGGCACACTGTAGCGCTTAAGCACCGCCACTGCGTTTACGAGCCTGTCCGCGCCTACCTCCTTTGGGTTTTCGTACAGTATGTCCATTCCCAGATCCATGTCGTTTGTGACCACTATCGGCGTGTGCCCAAGATAGTCCTTTACTGCCCTTTCAAGGGAATACATTACCGGTGGAACCACTGAGCTGATTATTACCCCCTCTATATCCTCTCGTTGTACGCCCCGGTTGTTTAACAACTGAATGAACAGCAACCCGTATTCGTCACGGCTTTTTTCCGCCGAGGTCGCCATCCGAAAGTGAAAGAGCCGCTGACGGTTCTTGTATACTCCCATTACAATGTTTGTATTTCCAACATCGATCGCAACAAGCATTTTGTTTCCTCCAATTCTATATCACAATATCCAATCTACTATCACGGACGAACATTTTCCGTTTTCGATCTCCAAAATACCAAAAGACGGCTTGTAGTTCCGGGGAAGGGCACAGCTCCCCGGGTTAAAGATCAGTACGTCGTTCTCTGTCTTGTCAAGGGGTATGTGAGTGTGACCGAAAAGCGCCGCTTGACAGCCCCGGCTTTTTGCCGCTGTCAGCAGCGAACCTGTGCCGAGACGCACTCCGTAGGTGTGACCGTGGCATAAAAGCATTTTAACTCCGCCTATTTCGGCTGTAATGTCACTTGGCCGTGAGCAGAAAGCGTCATTGTTCCCACAGACTGCATAAATTGGATACTGTCCGTATTTTTGCTCAAGCCAGCGCACATCCCTTTCAATGTCGCCTAAGTGAATTATGGCATCAAAACTGCCAATGGCATCGATTGCTTTATCCATGCATTTTGTGTTTCCGTGGCTGTCAGAAAAAACCAATATCCGCATATTTGTGCCCCTCCTTTTGGCTATTGTATCACAATTTTGCGCCGGTGTCAATATTTCATGAAATACACATTTCAGCAAAATTCCGCTTTCTAAAATAATCTCCTTTTTTGTACCTAAATTCCCGCCGTTTCATATAATAAAACAGAACATTATATAAAGGAGGAGACAAAAGTGCAGGACATAGTTTCGATATTGAAAAACATGAACCCCGCCGAGCTGACGGATGCCGTAAACAGGGCTCGTGCTTTTGTAGGTACTAAGGAGGGCAGGCAGATGCTTGAAAAGCTGAAAAAGGGTCAGCCAATAGAGGGCCTTCCTGTTACCACTCAGGAACAAAACCAGCTGATAGCTCAGCTTACCAAAAATCCACAGGCCGCAAAGCAGCTTGCCGACATTCTGGGAAAGAAGTGAGATCATGAATCTTGAAAACCAGCTCTCCGCCGTGCTTAATGACCCTGAGGCTATGAGCAAGATCGCGGCCATAGCCAGCTCCTTGGGGCTTGGCGGGGACTCCGGCGGACAGAACACTCCCCAAAGCAGCCCCCAGCCTGCCCCTGTACAAGCAAATGATCCGCCGCCTCAGCAGGGCGGATTAAGGCTCCCTGATCTGGGAAACGATGACCGTACAAAGCTGTTGATGTCACTTAAACCCTTCCTCAGCCAAAAGCGTGCCCCTTATGTTGACGGCGCGGTGGCGTTGCTCAGGATGATGCAGCTTGGCAAGCTTGGCGGGTCCCTTTTTGGCAATGGAAATAATTCTTAAGGGGGATATCCGTGCGTAGCATAAGCATGAACCCGTTTTTACAGCGCCCGCATCCTTCGCCGGTTCGCTCCGGCGGCGAAAAGCTTCCGTCAAGCGCAGGTGCGGGCGGAATTTTTGA
Organism: uncultured Oscillospiraceae bacterium; assembly: GCA_964442035.1. GTDB lineage: Bacteria > Bacillota > Clostridia > UMGS1883 > UMGS1883 > JAFLUQ01. The sequence goes on along the minus strand of CAYTWZ010000080.1, from coordinate 3,590 downwards.
AAAGCTTAACTCCCTTAAAAAGGATGACTATATACTTTTGGGGATAATAGCGGTACTGTTCTTTGAAGGTAGCGATGATTATATACTTCTTACTGCCCTTGGATATCTGTTCCTTATGGGTATTTTGTAAAAAAAACAAAAAAATTTTTATATATTTTTACTAAATTTAAAATTCCTATTTACAAATGGGAAAAAAAGTTTTATAATAAGTATATAGTTATGTCGGGTATGCCCGGCGCCAAATTCTAAGGAGGGAGTTTTCTTATGAAAAAGGTACTTTGCCTTTTAATGGTTCTGACTATGGCAGTGGGCTGCATTAGCATTAGTGCGTCCGCGGCTGAGTATGGAACCGTACTTAACAACAATGTTGCCCTTTTGGTGGGCAGTACAAACGCAATAGCGATGAATTCGCTGCAGCAGGTTCCCGTCGCTCCTGTTGTTGTGGATAATGAGGTCCTTATTCCTCTGCGTACTGTTTCGGAGCTTTTCAACGGTGATGTCAATTATGACGCCGCAACGGGTATCATTGATATTCAGTTCGGCCCCACCAAGACGGTCGTTCTTCGCGAGGGCAGCAAGCAGTACACTGTCAATGGCCGTGCCTACAATTTTGATGTGGCGCCTCAGGTCGTTGACGGAACTACCATGGTTCCTCTTATGGCTCTTGCAGGTGACATTATCGGTAAGTCTGTTTTTTATGACTCCGGTACAGGCCTTATTGTTATTTCAAACCGTAAGGTCATCAAGGACTCTGTTACAGATGCTGCGGTTATTTCCGTAATAGCATCAGCCATTTCTTCCGGCAATGTTCCCGAGATTTCCGTCCCCACGTCATATCAGCTTGACTGGGGCTATACAGACGGAACCGGCGGAGCCGTAAACAGTAATTACGATGTCGGCCAGCTTAAGTTTGTAAGTCTCAACGCTTCTTCCGAACCTGAGTCCAACAACCCCGCAAGCAATGTCAATGATGGAAGCATAGGCACGTTTTGGGCTATCGGCGATGTTGGCGGAGACATTATCTGCGATTTGGGCAAGATAAATGCCATAACTGAGATTAAGGTTGGCTTTGCTAAGTCCAGTGAGCGCGCAGCAAATTATGAGGTATGGGTATCTACTGATAACAGCAATTACCAGCAGGTATTCGCCGGTGCGTCTACTCAGGGTCAGCCTTGGGCATCGCACTCTGTCAGCGGCGCTTATAGATATGTAAAGGTTGTCTCCAATGGCAACAGCACAGGCAGCACATGGAACAGTATTGCCGAAATTCAGGCTTATAACAACGCTGCCGGCAATACGGGCTCTACTACAGTTACAACCTATGAAGCTTTGAAGCCCACTTCCATTGTTGCGTCCTCCGAACCCGAGGCTGAGAACAACGCCTCTAAGGTAAATGACGATGATCCCGGTACATTCTGGGCAGCGAACGGCGCATGCGATATCACTCTTGACCTTGGTAGCGCTAAGACCGTAAGCAGTGTAATAGTTCAGATGCGCGCGTATGATGACGGTCGTTGCGTCAATTACGGCGTATCCTACAGCGCGGACGGAGCCAGTTATACGTCTGTATTTGACGGCACAAGCGAACCCGGCGGTTCGGTACAGGAGACGCACGATGTAGGAGCAAGCGCTCGTTACATCAAGGTCAACGTAAACGGTTCCTCAACAAATGATTGGGCTTCCGTAGCTGAGATTATTGTCAATGGCGCTGCTACTACCACTACTACGACAACAACAACGACTACAGGCGGCAACAGCCTTATTAAGCCCGCTTCCATTGTCGCATCCTCCGAGCCCGAGGCCGAGAATAACGCCTCTAAGGTAAACGATGAGGATCCCGGTACATTCTGGGCGGCGAACGGCGCATGTGATATCACTCTTGACCTTGGCAGCGTTCAGACTGTAAACAGCGTAATGGTTCAGATGCGCGCGTATGATGATGGCCGCAGCGTCAACTACGGCGTATCCTACAGCGCGGACGGAACAAATTACACATCCGCATTCGATGGCACCAGTGAACCCGGCGGCTCAGTTCGCGAGGATCACAATATAGGCGCAAGCGCCCGCTATATCAAGGTCAACGTAAACGGTTCCTCAACAAATGATTGGGCTTCCGTGGCTGAAATTGAGGTATATGGCGTAGGGACAACAACTACAACGACTAATACTGTTGAGGCTCAGTCAACCGGAGCTCTTCAGAATATGTCAAGTGTAAGCGGAACCTTTGTACTTGCTGTACAGGGTACAAGCAATGTCCTCACTGTCTCTTCTGACAACTCCTCTCTTACACTTACTGCAAACAGCGACGACAGCAAGCAGAAGTGGACTAAGGACGGAGATGGCGTAAAGAACAATGGCGTTGGTTATTACTTGGATGTGTTCAATCAATCCTATGATGAGGGCGGCCAGATTGGCGTATGGGAAGGTAACGGCGGTGACAACCAGAAGTGGACCTTTGAGAACAAGGGTGACTACTATTTAATAAGAAGTAATATGTCCGGCCTTTATCTTTCTGCGGTTGGCAACAGTATTCAGCAGCGCATAGAAAACGATGCTACAAAGTGGGTTGTTTCCGATGGGACAATAGTATCCACGGGTTCTGCTTCTGTATCAAACGCCACAGCCGGCTTAACAAATCTTTCAAGTGTAAGTGATAACTTTATAATCGCCGTACAGGGAACAAGCAATGTGCTTACCGTAGATCCTGATACTTCTACAATTAGCTTGGGCGCTTATGTACAAAGCAATAACCAGCAGTGGAGTATGGATGGGGAGTCGATCAAAAACAACGGCACAAAAATGTACATGAATGTGTCCAATAGATCATATAACGTAGGTTCTCGAATTGATGTAAAGAAAGGCAGCGGCGATGACAATCAGAAGTGGACTCTTGAAAATAAAGGAAGCTACTATCTGATCAAAAATAATATGTCCGGTCTTTATGTCTCAATTGAAGGAAACAGCGTTGTCCAGAGTTTCCAAAGCGGAGCTTCCAAATGGGTCATTTCCGATGCGGGCACGGCAGTTGAAGAAGTAACAACAGCCGAGTCAGGGAGCTTTGCCAATATGACAAGCATAAACGGTTCCTTTGTAATGGCTGTACAGGGAACAAACAATGTGCTTACAGTAGGCTCTGATAACTTTACTCTTTCCGTAAGCGCATATACAAATGATTCTAAGCAACAGTGGTCTAAGGATGGCGACGCGGTAAAGAACAACGGCACAGGAATATATATGGACGTATCCGGCCAGTCATATGACGCGGGCGCTCAGATTTGTGTATGGGAAGGCAACGGCGGCGACAACCAGAAGTGGACTTTTGAAAATCAGGGTGATTATTACCTGATTAAGAGCAATATGTCCGGTCTTTACCTTTCTGTTGTTGGCTCCGATGTTCAGCAGCAGTCCATGGCTAACGCCACCAAGTGGGTTGTTGCGGCTAAGTAAAAATCAATAATATTTGTAATGAAGGGGGTCGTATAACGGCCCCCTTTTGAATTGGTATATCAGGGCAAACCGCGTGGCTCTTATGCGTTTAAACGGAAAAATAAAAAAAGTACTTGACAAAAGGCGAGGGACGTGGTAAAATG
>CAYTWZ010000079.1:0-8524 GCA_964442035.1 uncultured Oscillospiraceae bacterium | reverse complement strand
ATAATTTTCGTTCTTAATCAAATTACTAAAAAAAACAGTTGAAATTTGTAATTATTTTAGGTATAATTGTAAGCAGAGTGAATTAGCTTCACAAAACACATAAAGAAAGGTGGTGAACTAACATGGGACTTATTAAGGAGTTCAAGGAGTTTGCCCTCAAGGGGAACGTAATTGACATGGCAGTGGGCGTTATCATCGGCGGCGCTTTTACAGGAGTTGTAACAAGCCTGGTGGACAATATCTTTACGCCCATAGTTCAGGTCGCCACGGGCGCGCTCAAATTTGAGGATTGGACAAAGAGTCTTTCCGCGTACGGGAGTGCGCTGGTAGGACAGCTTATCAATTTCTTTATTGTGGCGCTGTGTCTTTTCCTTATTATTAAGGCAATAAAAACGGCCGAGAAAAAAGCCTCCGAAATCGCGGCGGCTCACAAGCCTCAGGCGGAGCCTGCAGCTCCGACAACAAAGGTCTGCCCCTACTGTAAGAGCGAGATCCCTATCGACGCGGTAAAATGCGCCCATTGCACCAGCGACGTGCAGTAAAACCTTGCGACTCGCTAATGCAGCGCGACCCGTACTCATACCGGGCGGCGTTGTTTGACGCGCACGGGCATCGTTGATGCCCGTGCGCGTCAGCGAGCCGCAATACTGTACAATTATTCCCGAAAAGAGGTTTTTTCAATGGAAAAAGACTGGAAGCTTTTATCTCCGTTAGGCGTCTCGGACGTACTTGAAGGGGACTGCGTCCTTAAGAATAAAATTCAATCGAACATATCCCGCGCCCTGGACACCTTCGGCTACAACGAGATTCAGACCCCCACCTTTGAATATTTTAACGTGTTCACGGATGATCTTTCCATCCCACAGGAGGACGTTATTAAATTTATAGACAAATCCGGCCGCATACTTGCATTGCGCCCGGACTATACCACGGCGATCTCCCGTCTTGTCGCGTCACACAAGAGCGATTCTCCGCTTCCACTGCGGCTGAGGTATTGCGGGAATATTTTCCGCGGCAGCGAAAGCTATACCGAGGCGCGGCAAAGGGAGTTCACTCAGGCGGGGGCCGAGCTTTTCGGCACAGACGGAGCGGAAGCCGACGCCGAGGTCATAATTGCCACCATAAACGCGCTCCTCAGCGCCGGACTGTCCCAATTTCAGCTGGAACTGGGGCACACGGAATTTCTCAGAGGAATAATCGAGGACAGGCTCAGCGAGGAAGAAACTGCCGAACTGACAGAGCTTATTGACCGGAAGTTCATTTTAGGCATAGAGGAATTCTGTGTCAAGACAAGACTTGACCAAAAGACATCACAGCTGCTTTGCGAAATGCCAAACCTCTATGGAGATTTTTCCGTGGCACAGGATGTGGAAGGCCTTGACCTCTCTCCCCGCAGCCGAAATGCCGTAGAGAACCTGCTTGCCGTATACGAGGCGGTAAGGGACTACGGCTACGAAAAATATATCAGCATCGACTTAGGGCAGGTGCGAAGCTTCAAGTACTATACGGGTATCGTATTCAAGGGGCTTACCTACGGGGTAGCCTTTCCCATATGCGGAGGCGGTCGATATGACCACCTTGCGGAGCGTTTTGGGCGGCCCCTTTCAGCCACAGGTACCGCGATCTGGGTAGACAGAGTCATGACGGCCATTATCCGTCAGCAAAGACCCTTCCACACGCCCTTGATCGACAGTCTTATTTGGTATGACGATGACCGTTTGCGCGGCGCGGCCTACCTTAAGGCCAGGGAGGCCCGGGAAGACGGGCAGCGCGTTATATGCGAAAAGCATTCCTTCGCCACCGAGGAACAGCTGAACAGATATATGGAGCTTCGGGGCATAGGCCGCGGAGAGAAAATCAACGGAGGGAACGTGAAATGAAATATCTGACGATCGCGCTGTCCAAGGGCAGACTTGCAGAGCTTTCTGTAGAAATATTCCTTTCACTTGGCTACAATTGCGGTGAAATACTCACCAAGACCCGCAGGCTCATTTTTACCGATGAGGAGCGGAAGGTCAGGTTTTTGCTGGTAAAGGCCAGCGATGTGCCCACATATGTTGAGTACGGCGCGGCTGACGTGGGAATTGTGGGGCGTGATACCATTCTTGAAGAGGGGCGCAATCTCTACGAAATGCTTGACCTTAAGTTTGGGAAGTGCCGGATGTGCGTATGCGGCCCCGAGGAAATGCGGGAAAAGCTGAGCGCCACCTCCGGGCTCAGAGTTGCCAGCAAATATCCCAAAATCGCAAAGGACTACTTTACACAAAAAAAGAACATGAATATTGAAATAATCAAGCTGAACGGCAGTGTGGAGCTTGCCCCGCTGACAGGTCTCAGCGAAGTTATTGTGGACATCGTGGAAAGCGGAAAAACGCTGCATGAGAATGGGCTCACGGTGCTTGAGGAGGTTTGCCCTCTTTCCGCACGGCTGATAGTAAACCGCGTCAGCGCTAAAATGGAAAGCAGCCGGATAAAGGACCTTGTTCAAAGCATAAGAAACAGCGTAGACAATTAAGGAGCTGACTTACATATGATTGCCATCATTGATTATGGCGCAGGAAATCTGCTTAATGTGGAAAAGGCTTTCCGTTATCTGGGATATGAATCACAGGTGACCTCTGACCCACAAGTCATTGAAGCCGCGGATCATTTGATACTGCCCGGAGTAGGCGCCTTTGGCGACTGCGTGAACAGCATCCGATCAAAAGGGCTGGAAGGCACAATAAAAAACGCGGTTAACCGCAAGACCCCTTTTTTGGGAATATGCTTAGGCATGCAGCTGTTATTTGACGAAAGCGAGGAAAGCCCCGGCGTAAACGGCCTTGGGATAATAAAAGGCCGTATCCGCCGTATTCCCCGCGCAGATCTGAAAATTCCGCACATGGGCTGGAACGACATCCGCTGTAAGGGAAGGCTTTTTGACGGATTGGATAAGCCATACGTATATTTTGTACACTCCTACTGTCTGGACGCCGCCGATAAGAACGTGGTGACCGCCATAGCTGACTACGGCGTCGAAATCGAAGCCGCCGTGGAACAGTCCAACGTATTTGCCACCCAGTTTCATCCTGAAAAGAGCGGCGAAGCCGGGCTTAAAATTCTCACCAATTTTGCCAATATGAGGAGGGCGGATTTTTAAATGTTCGCGAAAAGAATTATCCCCTGTCTCGATGTAAACAACGGACGAGTTGTAAAGGGCGTAAACTTTGTCAACCTTGTTGACGCGGGCGATCCGGTGGAATGTGCCAAGACCTACGACAAGGCCGGAGCGGACGAGCTTGTGTTTTTGGACATTACAGCCACCAGCGACAAAAGAAACACCGTTGTAGACATGGTGACCAAGGTTGCGGAATCGGTTTTTATACCGTTTACTGTAGGGGGCGGAATACGCTCCGTAGCGGACTTCCGCACCCTTTTACTGGCCGGAGCCGACAAGATAAGCGTAAATTCCGCCGCTATAAAGCGGCCGGAGCTGATCAGTGAGGCCGCCGACAAGTTCGGCAGCCAATGCGTGGTATGCGCCATTGACGCCAAGCGTCGAAAAAACGCCCCCGGCTGGGACGTATATCTCGCGGGCGGCAGAGTAAATACCGGCATAGACGCCGTAGAGTGGGCGGCAAAGGCTGAGGCTCTCGGCGCCGGCGAAATATTGCTGACCTCTATGGACTGCGACGGCACTAAGTCCGGCTATGACCTTGATCTGACCAAAGCGATCAGCGAAAATGCCGGCGTCCCGGTCATTGCCAGCGGAGGAGCGGGAACCATGGATCATTTTTACACCGCGCTCACTCAAGGCAAGGCTGACGCGGTATTGGCTGCCAGCCTGTTCCATTTCGGCGAGATACAGATCAAGGATCTCAAAGCATATCTCCGCGGCCGCGGAATTGCCGTAAGGTAACCTATGCTTTTATGCCGCCCGAGCCGAATATCCGCATCCGGGCGGCATAAAAATAATTAAAAAAAATGTATTGACAAAACAACAAATATATGCTATAGTATTTAAGGATAATTGCTTAGGGGTATAGTTCAGCTGGTAGAATAACGGTCTCCAAAACCGCAGGTCGTGGGTTCAAATCCTACTGCCCCTGCCAAAAAAACGGGAGTAAAGTTCGCTTTGCTCCCATAATATTTATGGGCCCGTAGCGCAGCTGGGAGCGCGTTCGGTTCGCATCCGAGAGGTCGAGGGTTCGAATCCCTTCGGGTCCACCACATCGTCGCAGACTTCCCAATGTTTGCGGCGTTTTTTTTTGCAAAACCAACGAGCGCAATATTTTCCAACAGCATTTTTTAAATTGCTCTTGACAAATTCTTATTTCGGATATATAATTAAGGTACCTTATAAAAAGGTACCTTAATATTTTACAGGGAGGAAAATTATCATGGACGAAGCAAAAAGCTGTCCGCGTTGTGAAAAACACTTTGAGCTTAACGAGCCGAGCCGCAGCGGTGATTTAAATGACAGAGACGCTCATCACTGCCATCACAAGGGGTATTACGATAAGCTTGATACGGAAAACAAAATTATTATGAACCTGCGCGGTCTGGGACACACTATCCGTTTTTCCGCCGAGGGGAAGGGCAGTCAGGGCAGAATTCTCCTTATGCTTATGAAGTTCGGCAACATGACTCAGAAGGAGCTTGTCAATCGCATGGAGATTCAGCCCGGCAGTGCCAGTGAGGTGCTGATCAAGTTGGAAAATGCCGGCCTTATTGTCAGGACGGAAAACGGTGATGACAGGCGAGTTGTGGACGTTTCACTGACCGAAGAGGGACGCGTAAAGGCTCAGGAGGCCGCTGAGAGGCGGAAGGTATTACGCAGTGAAATGCTTGCGGCTCTCTCACAGGAGGAAAAGGATACGCTTCTTGGACTTCTGGAAAAGCTTAACGCCGAATGGCGAGTTAAATACGGCAAAGGCCATGAACATCATCACCGCGACGGACATCACGAACACAACTGAATTTGAAAGGATGCGTGCTTAATATGTTGCATAAGAAGAAAATTTTATGCGCTGCCGCCGCTACGGTGTTAGCTGTTTCCACTGCAGCGCAAGCTCATGACATATCATTTGTTATCGGTGAAAATACGGCACAGATAAACGGCGAAACGGTTTCAATAACTCCCGCTCACGCGGTAAATAATACGACCTTGGCGCCGCTTCGGTTAATTTCCGAGGGACTTGGCTTAGACGCGGAGTGGGACAACGAAACGATTACGGTCAATTATGAAAATACAGAGATAGTATTGACCATAGGCTCAACCGTAGCGACAGTAAACGGCGTGAAAAAAGAGCTTCCCGCCGCGCCGGAAATCATTGGAGATACGGCTATGGTTCCGATTAGATTTATTTCGGAAGCGTTTGGCGCGAATGTGAATTGGGAAGGAGAAACCGCAATGGTAACAGTTACGAAAGCAGCCGCGAAATTAGATAATACAAAATGGCAATACAACGCCAATGATAATGTATACTGGCAGGTTGGTATAGAGTATTGCGCAAATCCTGTTGACACTCAGTATGAAACTCTCGGTGTCTTTGTGCCCGGCGAGTATATGACGGCCACGGACAACGGCGACGGCACCTATACCTGCGCGGTAAATACCGACGGGACAAAAGCAGGTTATACCGCGGCCACCGCTCCAATAGTTATTCCCGTCAATACTCCGGGCTACTCGGCCATGTCTGCACCGACAGGCTACGTCAGCGGTGTTTCCGGCTACACCAACGCGGGCTTTGTTTATGTGAACGCGGGCTGCCGAGGACGTAACGAGGGCGCGCCGGCGGGAGTCACCGATTTGAAAGCGGCAATAAGATATATCCGTTACAGCGATATCGTAGGCGATACCGACCGTATATTCTCCTTTGGCATGAGCGGCGGCGGAGCGCAAAGCGCCCTCCTCGGCGCAACAGGCGACAGCAGCTTGTATGACCCGTATCTTGAAGCTATCGGCGCGGTCATGAGCGAAAGCGACGCGGTGGCCGGTTCCATGTGCTGGTGCCCCATAACAAATCTTGATTACGCAAACGAAGCCTATGAGTGGAACATGGGAGTTACACGTTCGGACCTCAGTGATGAGATGCGAAGCCTTTCCGATAATATGGCAGCGGCTTTTGCAAAGTATCAGAACGAGCTGGGTCTCAAGGATGAAAACGGTACGGTTCTTACTCTTACCGAAACAGAGGACGGAATTTACGCGGCAGGTACTTACTACGACTACGTCAAGTCTGAAATTGAGCGGTCGCTGAACAACTTCCTTTCCGACACAGCTTTCCCTTATACGCCGCAAAATAACGGAAAAAGAGGCGGAGGAGCTATGGGCGGCGGCAGACCCGATTTTGGCGGACAACTACCCGATGTCCGCGAAGAGACGCCGAATTTTGAGGATCTGGACGGAATAAATAGGCTTGACGCCGACACGAGTTCAGCTGAAAGCGTAACATATCAGACTCCCCCGGAGTATATCGACAGCCTTAACAAGGACAATCGGTGGATCATCTATGACAGCGAAACAAATACCGCCCGGATAACGAGTGTTGAGGACTTCGTAAAGGCCTGCAAGAACGCCGGCAAGAGCGTCGGTTCCTTTGACGATCTTAACGCTTCTCAGGGCGAAAATGTCCTGTTCGGCTACGGCGACGGTAACGGCGCACACTTTGACCCGGTCATGGCGGAGCTGCTTGCGGATACCGAATATGGCGCGGCCTTTGCGGCGGATCTGGCAAGAACCGACGCCTTGGGCAATACGGTGTATTACCGTATGAATATGTATAATCCCATGTACTATTTGAACGAGTATTACGATGGCTATGGCACAGCAAACGTGGCAAAATACTGGCGTATCCGCACCGGCATAAATCAGAGTGACACCGCCCTTTCTACGGAAATAAATCTAACTCTCGCGCTTCGAAATTACGGCAGAGAAGTCGACTTTGAAACCGTATGGGGTCAGGGTCACACACAGGCCGAGCGCACCGGAAGCTCCACGGATAATTTCATTGCTTGGGTGAACGATTGTCTGAAGGAAGACAGCCCCGCTCAGGAGACCGACCATCGAAACGGTGACCGCGGCGGCAGAGGAGACATGGGCGGAGGCTCCGCGGCTGAAACCGACCCGGAAATCCTTGCGGCTCTCAGTGAGGGTTCCTCCAAGTTTGAGCAGTTTTCCTTTACGGATGATGCCGGCATAACCCTTGAATACAGTCTATATATACCCGCGAACTACGATGAAAATGAAAAATATCCCATGATTATGTTCATCCCTGACGCGTCGGGTTCGGGCAAGAGCGCCAAAGAAATTGTTGAGCAGTATTACGGCGCGTCCGTATGGGCTACAGAAGAGGAGCAGAGTAAGCACAAAGCCTTTGTTCTGGTACCGGCCTTTTCCGGAACAGTGGTAGATGACAACTGGAACACATCCGACCAGATCGAAACCGCGGTAAACCTTATAAATCATTTGACTGAGAGCTACAGCATTGACACAGACAGACTGTATACCACAGGTCAATCTATGGGCTGCATGACTTCTCTTTATCTGAACAGCAAGTACCCCGACATGTTTGCGGCGTCCCTGTTTGTTTCGGGTCAGTGGGATATTTCCGTTCTTAAGCCTTTGGAAGGGAAGAAATTCTTCTATATAACAGCCGGCGGGGACGCTAAGGCCTCCGGCGGGCAGACCGAAGTAATGGCAATGTTCGACGCTGACAGCATCGGCTACAGCTATGGAGAGTGGAACGCTCAGAATACACAGGAGGAACAGAACGCGGCTGTAGAGGCTCTGCTTGGCGAGGGTCATAACGCAAATATGATCCGCTTTGAAATCGGCAGCGTTCTTAATGGCGGCTCCGGCATGGAGCATATGGCCTCTTTCAACTACGGATATAAGATACCCGCGGTTCGGGACTGGCTGTTCGAGCAAAGCAAATAAGAAAAATCGCCTTACGCTATGCGTTCGTTTAATCAGCCGAAATGAGAAAGACGGCCGATCGCGATAATATGACGATGATAATCCCTCCGAAGGAGCGATTCCTTTCGGAGGGATTTTTGTATCAAGCGGCGACGCAATAAAAAATTCCCGTGGGTTGAGGGAGCCCACGGGAATTGTATATTAATGGACTAAGCCAATTGTTTTTCTACGGCATTACTCAGCGGTTTCATGCCCGTAACGCCGTCCCATATGAATACTTTGATCTTGCTTCCGTCGGGAGCCGCAAGCTTGTGGTTAAATTCCCATGCCGTGTCAGGCTCTGAATTATAATCTATTAAGCCCAAATCTATCAGCTGAATATCAACCAGTTTGCCATCCTTGTATGCGGCAAGTATCATAACAGCTTTGCCGCTGTAGGAAGACGCCTTTGTTACCTTTACAGACGCGGTTAAGCCGTCCTCACCGCTTTCTACCGTTACACTGTCTATAACATATTCCCACTCTGTTGTAAGCATGGGTATTTCGCGAGTTTCCGTCTCTCCGCAGACAGAGCAGCTTCGGCTTTCCGTTCCCGTTTTGGTGTAGCCTGCCGGAACAGTTTCT
>CAYTWZ010000078.1:0-8535 GCA_964442035.1 uncultured Oscillospiraceae bacterium | reverse complement strand
TGACATAAACACGCAAGAAATACTGTTAATTTTTCCGCTATTGACATATTTTTCCGAGTTTTGACCGGGACACGGACCGGTTTGATTTGTTTAAAGGGGCTGTGGCAAATTGGTTGGATAACAATTTTGCTGCAGCCCCTACATACAATTTTATCTTTTGTAATTATGCATTATGCAATATTTTGGTCATCCTTTGAGCCTTCCAAAAATTCATATATTAACGCCGCAAGAGCTGCCCCAATCATAGGAGCAATAATAAATATTACAACACATTTGATAGGTTCGGTATTCCCGGCTATAGCTGCCGCGACCGCGGGGCCTAAGCTTCTTGCCGGATTTACAGATGTTCCCGTAAGTCCTATTCCCAAAATATGCACCAGCGTAAGCGTTGATCCTATAACAAGGCCGCCAAAAGAGCCATGCTTTGCCTTTGATGAAGTAACGCCGAGAATTGTAAGTACAAATATAAACGTGAGAACGATCTCAACAATACAACCGGCAACCGCGCTTCCGTTTACTCCGGCAAGCCCGTTTGAGCCGAAAGCTCCTGTCATATCCTTGACACCGCCCGTGGAAAATATCAGAGCAAGGATCCCCGAGCCCGCAAACGCGCCAAGGCATTGGGCTACTACATACCCCGCAAATTCCTTAACATTCATGCCGCCGCTTAAAAGAACGCCTAACGATACGGCAGGATTTATATGACAGCCCGAAATATTCCCGATGCAGTATGCCATACCGACAATAGTCAGGCCGAATGCCAGAGCAGTCAGGATATATCCTCCGCCGTTAGCGGCATCGCAGCCCACAAGCATCGCGGTTCCGCAGCCCATAATTACAAGTACCATTGTGCCAATAAATTCGGCGATCGTTTTTTTAAACAAACTCATTTTTTCCATCCTTTCTTTTTTTATCAAGGCAATTTCATAATAAGGCAATTTCAGCGGGAGAAAGCCTCTCCCGCTGGAAAAATTATGATGCTTTATTTACGGTTGCTCCAAAAGGAGCTATGGCTAACTTGGCAATTTTAAAGAATTGCAGGCCGAAAGGAATCCCCACTATTGTAACGCACCATATACACCCGAACAACAGATTTCCCACCGCCATTGGTATCCCAAAGAAAATGATCCATATTATATTGGCGAACAGCGAGGGAACTCCGCCTCCATAGCATATTTCTTTGCCAAAGGGCGCAAATGAAAGAGCCGCGAATTTAAAGCACTGTCTCCCATAGGGAATACCTATTATGGTGATACACCACAAAAGTCCCGATACGCACCAAGACAAGCCGCTTAGTACGCCTCCGAAGATAAGCCATAGTAAGTTCCCCAAAAAGTTCATTGTTTAATTCCCTTTGTCTTGCGCTTTTTCCTGCTTTTTTTCTTTGCTTCTGAAAACAAAATGCAAAACGACCAATGCGAACATGAAAATGATCAGTCCCCATTCAACACAGTGCATCCACACAGGGGCGTCGATATGTTCCATTATGACCCGCCATGTAATTGCGACAATTATCGTAATTAAAGTCACCGTATCTAATGTAGTTCTTTTATACATTATGTAATCCCTCTTTAACTTATTTGTTAATGTAAGCACCCGCTATATACAATGACGGAATAATAAGACCGATACATGTATACAAAATGTGGAAAAGCGTAATTCCTTCGCCGATAAGCGACCAAATACCGGCGGCCAATGTCAATACAAGATTGATCACGCCCCAAACAAGGCATTTTTTTGCCGCGTCCTTATTTGCCGCGTTTTTAACGCCCAAAATACCGGCGATCAACGACACTACCGCCGCAACAACGTACAAAGCGGCGATCGCTACTACTCCTACGCTGCCCTGGATTTCATTCTTGGTAATAACTGTACCCACACTGAGAAGAATCGTCATAAGTCCATAAGCAATAATCCCTATAATGCCTTCAATTATAAAAAGTACGCCGCAAACCTTTAATAGGGTTTTTCCTTTTGCTTCCATTTTTTTGTTCTCCTTTGTTTTTCTAAATTTTTGTGTGATCCCTAAAATATGACATTAAATCGGTCCTTTGATATTACTGCTTAAGAATGCTTATCGCAACCATACCGTCCGAGTAGCTACCTTTGTGATAGATCTTTACAACGTCACCGATAGCCACATCATCCGATATTGTGTCGTCATCCTTGAGGATAGTGTACTGATGATCGTCGTTCTCAATAGTGATATTGTTCATAGTAGCGTCAACGACCACGCCTGTTATAAATTTCACTTCATCGCTTTCAACATCAGGCGCAACTTCGCTGATATCTATTACCTCCGCTCCATCGGTTATTTTACCCGTATAGCAAATTATAACTGTTGAGCCGAGTGAAACATCGCCTGCTACCACTGTATCATCGGTTTTGAGAAGAGTAAAGTTCTCGCCGTTCCAATCAACGGTGATGTTATTCATTGTCGCGTCCGTAACCGTACCTGCTAAGTATTTGACCGCGTCGGGATCGTCCTCACTCTGCTCGTCGATCTCCGCGAGTCCGCTCACAGTTGACGAAACATCCTCGTCAGCCTCTTCAACAAGCTGTATCTTTTTCGCGACCATATTCTCCTTGTACTCGCCCTCGTATTCAACCGAAACGGTATCGCCCAGATTTCCGCTGCTGCTGACGATTTCCGTCTCGTCGCCGCAGCCGAAGGAGTATGTGCTTCCATCTTCTGCTTCTATTGTTACATTGTGCATAGTAGCTTCAATGACAACACCTGTTACGACCTCCGTTTGAACCTCATCTGTCTCGTCTTGCTGTGAGATGATATCAGTATCATCCGTGTTTTGGGTATCATTTGTGCCGCAGGCGCTAATGCTCAACGCCAATACGCCGGCAGCCATTACCGCAAGAATTTTGCTTGGTTTTTTCATAGTTTTTTCCTTCTTTCTTTTTTAATATCCTTGTCCGAATTTTATTATATCACCTGCTGTTAAAAATGTCAATAAAAATGTCAAAAAAAATGTCAAAATTGTCAAAAATGTCAAGAACTTTAATTTTCTGATCAAACGCGGCCATATGTAGAGATCGAATTTTTGTACATCTTTTTTATGACATCACGCTTTGATCAATTTGATTTTAAATTCAATCCGTCATATCCCGTGCTTTTCGTAATCAAATGTATTTAAAAACTGCTTTGCCCTGTCCGTCTTAGGTTCTTTGAAGAACTCCCGCGGACAATTGCTTTCTTCAACGATCTGCCCATTCTCAAGAAAAATCACCCTGTCCGCGATAGCCTTCGCGAAAGACATCTCATGGGTAACGATCAGCATTGTGATTCCCGAACGCGCAAGACCCAGCACAACGTCAAGGACCTCCCGAACCATCTCCGGATCCAGCGCAGCGGTTATTTCATCAAGAAGGAGTATCTCCGGGTGCATACAAAGCGCGCGGACGATAGCGACCCTCTGCTTTTGTCCGCCGGACAGCTGCCGGGGGAAGTCATTTCTTCGATCCTTCAATCCAACTCTGTCAAGAAGCGCGAGAGCCTCATCCTCCGCTTCTTTTTTGGGTCGCTTTTGCACCTTGATCGGCGCCAGCGTTATATTGTCCAAAACATTTTTATGCGGAAACAGATCATAGCTCTGAAATACCATGCCGATTTTCTGGCGTATGAGCGAAATGTTTTTTCCCTTCTGCTCAACAGGAATATCATCCAGGAAAATCTGCCCCTTCTGAATATCCTCAAGCGCGTTAATGCAGCGCAGGAGCGTACTCTTTCCACAGCCTGACGGCCCTATGATAACAATAACCTCACCCTTTCGCACAGTCAGACTGAGATCGCGTATTACCTCATTGGTGCCATAGGATTTATATATATGTTCGATTTTCAGCAATGTATCGCTCACTGATCAGCCCACCTCTTCTCAAGATATTTTGACATTTTGCTTATTGGCCAGCAGATGATAAAATAAAGGAGGAAAACGACGGCAAACACTCCAAACGCGGCATTTGGCGACGTTCTTCTGTTTGCCTCAATAATCTGCTGCGCAACCTTAAGCACCTCTACCATTCCGATCATCATAACCAGACTTGTAGTTTTAATCATTCTCGTGATCAAATTGATGGAAAGAGGAATCATCCGATGTATCGTCTGCGGAAGTATTACATATAAGAATACGGAACTCTCCTTCAGACCTAACGCCCGCGCGCTCTCATATTGAATCGCGGGTATACTTATTAAAGCGCCGCGAACAAGATCTCCCATTTCAGCCGTTCCCCAGAAGCTGAACACTATGATCGCGGCATATTCGGCGGACATATTCCATCCGAACAGTCTTGTTGTGCCGAAATATACGATGAAAAGTAAAACCATCTGGGGCATGATACGAACAATTTCCAGATAAAGCTGAAAGACAGCATGAATCACCTTGTTCTTTCCTGTCATAAGCACCCCCATTATGATGCCCAGTACTATGCTTATTAAAACAGAAATCAAGCTGATCCTGACCGCGACCCATAATCCGCCTAAAAGGCGCAGGAAATTTGTACCCTTGAATAAAACATCAAGTCCCAAACTCTGCACGACGCAGCCTCCTCTCTATAAATCTTCCGAGTAAAGATACCGGAAGAAGCATTATCAAATAGAATACCACCAAAAGCGCGAGACACTCTATGGTTTTCGCGTACATGCCGATCAGATCCTTTGCCGTGAACATGAGATCCATAAGACTGATCGTTGAGAAAACGCTTGTTTCCTTTAAAAGAAAAATTACATTCGCAAGCAATCCCGGCACACTGGAGGCCACCGCCTGCGGCAGAACAACATGCCAAAGCACCTGGAAGCGGCTCATCCCAAGACTCGCGGCGCTTTCCTCTTGGATCTTCGCGACATTGTCAAGCCCGCTGCGAAATGTCTCCATCATATATGCTCCGCCCAAAAGACCAAGCCCGATACTTCCGCACAGCTCCGAGGAAATACGGATCCCGATTTTCGGAAGCGCGAAATAAATAAAGAACAGCTGCACCAGAAGAGGCGTATTGCGAAACAGTTCCACGTATATTTTCACAATTCTTTGCAAAACAGGGATATGGAAACGGACTGTGATCACGCATACAAGGCCGATCACAAACGCAAAAAGAACGCCCTGCCATCCAATTCTCAATGTGAGAAGCAGTGCATCCCTGTACAAAGGCAAATATGATTTTATGATCTCAATATCCATATCTTTCTCCCGCCTCAGCTTTGCTGTCTATGATCTGTTTTTCTCGCAACAAGCATACCAATTCCCTGCAGCAGCTGCACGATCGCGACAATAAATATAATTGTAACAATCATGACGCCTGTTTCATAGCGATAATACCCATACCTTATGGCAATATCTCCAAGACCGCCGCCGCCAACAACGCCTGCCATGGCCGAATATCCCAAAATAGTACCCATAACAATTGTTGCTCCGACAAACAAAGATGTCCTTGCTTCTCCCAAAAGCACCCTTATAATGATCGTTCGCGTTTTTGCCCCCATGCTCACCGCGGCCTCAATGACCCCGCGGTCCACTTCTTTGAGAGATGACTCCACCATTCTGCCGATCAGCGGCGCAGCCGCGAGAGTAAGCGGAACAATTGTCGCTGTCGCTCCATAGCTTTTACCCACAATAAGCCTTGTGAGAGGTATGACCAATATCAAAAGGATCAAGAACGGGATACTCCTTGTAATATTGATCACAACATCCAGAATACGGTATACGATTTTATTCGGCGCAATACCGTTTTTATCCGAAACCGTCAATATGACGCCGAGAGGCAGTCCGATCAAATAGCCAAAAAAGGTAGACAGCAATGTCATATAGAGTGTATCGCGGATACCCTCCAGCAGCATGACCCACATTGTCTCATCAATCATCAAATTCTTCCTCCTCGCTGTGTTTCATAAGAAGCAGGCGTTTTGTCATCCGCGTCTTTGGATGAGAAAAAACCTCGGACACGCTTCCCATCTCGCACAAAACGCCCTTATCCAGCACTGCCACACGGCTGCATATCTCCTGTATAACCTTCATTTCATGAGTGATAATTACCATGGTTATACGGGTTTTCTCATGAATTGATTTGAGCAGATTTAAAATCGTCTGTGTGGTTTCGGGATCTAACGCGCTTGTCGCTTCATCGCACAAAAGCACATCAGGCTGATTTGCCAGCACTCTCGCGATCGCGACTCTTTGTTTTTGTCCGCCCGAAAGCTGCGACGGATAGGCTTTTGCCTTATCCTCCAATCCGACCTGCTCCAGCAGCTCTCTTGCCATATGCTTTCTTTCCTTTAAAGGTACGCCTTGTATTTCCAACGGAAAGCATACGTTATCCAATGCCGTACGCTGCTCCAACAAATTAAAATTCTGGAAAATCATTCCTATTTTTTGTCTGCGAAGCCTTAATTCCTCTTTGTTTAATTTTAGAATGCTTTTGCCCCCGATCAGAATATCGCCCGATGTAGGCCGCTCCAATAAATTTAAGCAGCGCACAAGGGTGCTTTTACCGGCGCCCGATAATCCTATGACCCCGAATATTTCATGCTCCGAGATCTCAAGGGACAGATCCCGAATTGCTTCCACACATCCTGTCTTTGTGACGAATGTTTTTGTCAGATTTTTTATTTCAATAAATGGTTCGGCCATTACGTATTCCCCCTCTTTTCCGATATGCCAAACAGCCCGGAAAAAATTCCGAGCTGTCTGCCTTTAGCATCAGTCGTCATACGGAACAACCGCTCCATCATAGGTGTCTATAATATACTGCTTGATCTCATCCGATTTCAAGACTTCTTTAAGCGCCTGTACTCCCTCGTTGTTCTCATTTCCCTTCTTCACTACAAGAACGTTCACATAGGTTTTGGCCGCTTCAGAATCACTGGTTTCATAGGCCACCGCGTCATGGGCGACAGAAAATCCCGCTTCCAAAGCATAGTTGCCGTTCAAGACAACAAACGCGACCTCATCCTTAACTCTGGATACCTGAGCAGCCTCAAGCTCCTGAATTTTGATGTTATACGGATTTTCCGTTATGTCTTTCTTTGTTGCAGTAAGACCCGCGCCCTCCTTCAGGGTAATAATTCCGTTATCCTGAAGAAGCAGCAACGCTCTGGCTTCATTTGTGGTATCATTGGGAACAGCGATCACATCCGAGTCAGACAGCTCTGAAAGGTCTGACTTTGTTCCGGGATAAATGCCAAACGGCTCGTAATGAATACCGGCGACCGGCACCAGTGAGGTTCCGTTTTCCTCATTAAAATTGTCAAGATACGGAACATGCTGGAAGTAGTTTGCGTCTATTTCGCCGCTGTCCACAACAAGATTGGGCTGTACATAGTCCTCAAATTCCGTTATCTCCAATGTCCACCCCTTGTCTTCAAGAAGCTTTTTGGCCTCCTCAAGAATTTCGGCATGGGGAGTCGGCGAAGCAGCCACAGTGATGGTTCCCTTGGGTTCGATTGCGGATACAGCCGCGGCAGCTGTGCCGCCTCCTTCAACTACAAGAGTTTCCTCATAATCCGCCCCATATGTATCAATAAGAGTGGCCTCATAGTCCTTGTGGAAGAAATTTTCTTCACCAAGCGCTTTAATTTCCTCATTAAGCCAATTTAACAGGCTTGTATTTCCCTTTGTTACAGCCGGTGCGATCGTATCCTGACTTCCCAGTGACGGAATGCCCACAACATAGCCCTCGTTTTCGATTGCAAACGCTATAACCTCGGTATTATCGTTTGCCCAGGCTACGGCGTTATTGTTTTCAAACGCTGTCTTAGCTTCCGCGTAAGCATCGTATTTTTGCAGCTTTATCTCCGGATTGTTCTTCTCAAGATATGTTTCCGCCGTTGTGCCCGAGATAACAATAACTTCATCATTGTCGCCTATCTGATCCAGACTTTTGATGACATTATCATCGTGGGAAACAACGCCCAAAGCTACATTCATATACGGTAAAGCAAAATCCACTTCTTCCGCGCGTTCTTCCGTAACTGTAAAGTTTGCCAGTATAATATCTACCTTGCCGGTCTGCAAATATTCGATTCGGTTCGCCGCTTCTGTGGAGACGTAATTTATATCAACGCCCAGATCCTTGGCGATTCGATTTGCGAAATATACATCATAGCCTTGATATTCACCGTTCTCATCAACATAGCCGAAGGGACTTTTGTCGGAAAAAACCCCGATGTTGATACTGCCGCTTTCTTTTATTTCATCTACTGTTCTGAATACGTTTGTATTCCCGGTGTCTTTCTTATCTCCGCAACCGGACAGTAACGCGCCTATAAGTCCCAAACTAAGTACCGCCGCGCCTATGCGCTTAAAAATTGATTTTTTCATGACTGATTCCTCCAAAAATTGATTGATAAAAAATTTTTCATGTCGGCTCAAACAACAGAATTGGTCTTAGAACCGAGCGTGGCCTCGCGTCCGAAATTAAATCATTAAATCGGGGCAACGCTCCGTAAAGCTCACCCGAGACGGAGCTTGCGACAGATCATACATATATCATTGATAATATCCGCACGTTTTGCCATGGCTGATTTCTCCTTTC
>CAYTWZ010000077.1:0-8679 GCA_964442035.1 uncultured Oscillospiraceae bacterium | reverse complement strand
GAATGGTGATAAGCTGTGTAAGCAGCGCAAAAGAAAACCTCCTTGGTGAAAATTAGGCGGTAATAATTTTCACCAAGAAGGTTTTTTATATAACTAAACGAAAGATGTCCCCCGGGTCTCGTCTACCGACTCGGTCGGTGCTTCTGCTTCGCAGAGGCTACCACCGGCAGAGGGCAGGCTCTATAGGCGGCGAGCGGCCCTTTCGTTTTTCGGTGAGAGATCAATCTCCCACCGAAACGTTGAATGAGGGCTTTCAGCCCTTATTGAATGCTTTCAACGGGGAGCAGAGTTACTCAAAGCACCTCTTGACAACGTCAATGATTATATCCTGCTGCTCCGATGTCATCTTATTATCACTTGGCAGACACAGTCCTCTGGAGAAAATGTCCATGCCAACATCTGTGACGCCGCCGGGAATGTAGGCATTGGTTCCGGCGCGGCCACTGCCGTTGACGGTAATGAAGTCACTCATCCGGTACAAGGGCTGCATATGCATTGGCTTCCATATCGGTCGGCCCTCCGCGTTGATGCCGCCGATTGCCTCCAAAATCTCAGTGGGACAGCTTTTGCCGTGCTCTGCCAGATATAACGCTGCGTTTTCATCACGCGTCTGCTTACACATGGCTTCTTTGTCAATGAGCATTGCGCTCATCCAATAATTCGGATTACAGCCTTCAACAATGGGGTTCATCTGCGCGGGCAGATCCTTCAGTCCCTCTTTATATCGTTCGTAGATTGCTTTTTTCTTGGCGATGTGTTCTTCAAGATACGGATATTGCCCCCTCACTACACCAGCGATCACATTGCTCATACGGTAATTGTAGCCAATCTCCTCATGCTGATACCATGGGGCGTTTTCTCGCGCCTGTGTTGACCATTTACGCGCCTTGTTTGCGACCTCAGGATCGTCTGTCAGCAGACATCCGCCGCCACTTCCCGTGATAATTTTATTGCCGTTATAAGAAATAACCGAATAATCCCCAAAAGAGCCGCATTGCTGACCCGCCCATGTTGCGCCCACAGCCTCAGCCGCGTCTTCGATCATCAACGCCCCATGTGATTTACAGATCTCTTTGATTTTGAGAATATTGCCCGAAAATCCATATAATTGAGCGTAAACAACAAGCTTCACATCCGGATAGATCTCGAATGCCTTTTCCAGCGCCTTCGGATCCATATCCCAGGAGTCACGCTCGGTGTCGATCAACACCGGTATTCCGCCCTCGTACAAAACGGGATTTACGGTAGCGCAAAAGATCATATCCGAACAAAATACACGTTTCCCTTCCAAGGCTCTGCGCCCGATCGCGGGCTTGCCATACAGCCTTTCTCCCGCAAACCTTGCGCAAAGATGTAGCGCTGCCGTACAGCAGGAAAGCGCCACAGCATATTTTACTCCCGTCTTTTCCGCGGCAATGCGCTCTACTTCATTGATGTTCGCGCCAACTGTGGACATCCAGTTTGTTTCATAAGCTTCCTTTATGTATTTAAGCTCTTCACCGTGCATAGTCGGACTGGCCAGCCATACCCTGGATTCAAATGGTTTGAGATCATCTTTTCTAATAAGCATGCTTTTTGTTCCTCTTTTCAATTACTATAACAAAACGAAAGCGGAACCCGCGCCTCTCCCTCCGCCTAAATTCGCGGGGGGGGGGACGACTTTAGTTTTGTTGATTTAAACGACCGTAATGCCTGTATTTCCACTTAATATTTAAAGACCGTATAATTATGAGCGCGGAACATAATTCTGTCAAAATAAAATTCACAGGCAAAAATTAAAACATTAGGTAAAACAATCCTTTAAAGATTATACAACCAAATCAAAAAAATGTCAAGGGGAAAATTGAAGTAATTAGAATTAATCGGATCGTAAAAGCGCAAAATAAGCCTTGACTTTTCCTTTTTTTTCAAAAAGTATTTCAAATTCAGGTTTATTAAGCGCTGAAATTGTTAAAAATAATTACGTCAAATGTAATAAATTAAAAGCCCTGCGAATACTCTGTAAAGGGAAATCTTTTGTAATTTTTGCCCATAAAACCTTCAAAATTCATCTTGAAATTGCATAAAATAGACAAAGCCTGACAGAATAAATTAAACAATTGTTACAAAACTTTTAAGAATTTGCGGAAAACACTTGACAAATGTAATATTATCGTATATAATAGGGGACGAGCAATAAGAGAGCCCCTACGGGCTTTATGAATGCGAAAGGAATGATTAACATGAATTTAAAAAAGAAGAAAAAGCTTATCCGCGTTGTTGCGGCGGCAGTTACGGTTTCGTCTGTAATGTCATCGAACATTGCGCTTGCGGTCGACAAGAAGATCGCTACAGAAATGTCTATAGCGGATTACACAGCTACAGTCACTGAGCTGGAGCCAATCCCTCACAATATTATCAAAAGGGCGAACGATGAGTTGCTCAAGGGGGAGACGGTTATCGTTCAGGAAGGTTGCGACGGAGTTCAGGAGCTTGCTTACAGCGTATCCTATATCGGCGGCGTTGAGTGCGACCGTCGGGAGATTTCACGCACAGTGATCTCTGAGCCTGTTGACAAGATTGTTGAATATGGCACAGCTGAGGAGGAAAACTCCGACAAGGAATTTGAGTATAAGTACGTGATCGAATGCACAGCCACCGCATATGATCCCTCTCCTGAGGAAAACGGCGGTTACGGCGGACAAAGCGCCACCGGTATTCCATTGCAGAAGGGCGTCATTGCGGTTGATCCCAATGTGATACCTCTTGGCAGTCGGGTATATATTGAAGCTCTGGACGGAAGCTGGACCTATGGCTACGCTGTAGCGGGGGACACAGGCGGAGCGATCAAGGGCAACCGTGTGGATCTGCTCTATCCCACGAAAAGTGAGTGCTACCAGTTCGGCCGCAGGAAGTGCCGGGTATATGTATTGTAAATAAAAAGAAAACGGGAGCTTGTCGGTGGTCTTTTGAACCACTGACAAGCTCCCTTGCTGTATTTCGAGCTTTTTACCCTATAGGGGGCCGGATCGATCCGGCCCGACGAATTACAGCACTGTGATCTTAAAGCATACCGGCTTGTCGCTGTGTATTCCGGCCGAGATCCTCAGCCCGTCCTCGCCGGAGGAATAGCTTACATCGCCGTCCCAGCCCAAAACCTCGGCTTTGTCTATAATACCCTGAAAGACGCCGCTCCCGTTGTTCTTTACCGCCAAGGAACGTATTAGAGCGCTGCCCTGCCAGTTCATGGCATAGGCGTATATACAGCCGTTGTTTGATGTAAAACGGAAATCTTCCCCTGTGTAGCTGACCGTATTTTCCGAAAACTGACCCTCAGCATTGGAGACTTTGCCCTCGCCCCAAGCCCGCCATGGCCTTGCGCCGTAAATCCCCTCACCGTTTGTCTTAAGCCATTGACCGATTTCCAAAAGGATGGCCTTGTCCTTGTCCGGAATAGTGCCGTCGCTTTTGGGGCCGATGTTAAGAAGGAGATTGCCGTTTTTGCTAACTACATCCACCAGCACACGGATGATTTCGGCGGCGGATTTGTAGCTGTTGTTTTCGGTGTAGCACCATGAATTACGGGCGACAGAGGTGTCTGTCTGCCAGCAATAGGGCTGTACGGCGGAAAAATGACCCCGTTCCATATCCGGCACGCCGCAGCCGAAGGCAAAGCTGTCGTGCTTGTAATTTATTACACCGTCCGGGACCTGATTGTAATAATAAGCAGCAAAGCGCTTAAGGTGCTCTCTGGCTTTTTTTGCTATTATCCACCAGTCAAAGTAAAACACCCTTGGCTTGTACTGATCGACTATTTCCTTACAGCGGTCAAGCCAGTCGTCAAGAAATTCCTCCGAGGGTTCCGCCTCGTCAGGGGAGAAGTGGTTTGAAGGCTCCCGCATTGACGGCCAATATAGGTCGCCTTTTTTTAACGGCTCGTGAATGTCGCTTTCAAAATCTTTCCCGTGTCCCATGAAGAAATAGTGCTCGATACGGTGTGATGAGACGCCTAAGGCCATTCCACGATTTTCCACAGCTGTCTTAAGCTCACCGACAACATCACGCTTGGGACCCATTTCAAAGCTGTTCCAGTGGGAAAGACCGCTTTTGTACATCTGAAATCCGTCGTGATGCTCTGCCACTGGAATGACGTATTCCGCGCCGCTACATTTAAAAAGCTCCGCCCATTGCTCAGGATCGAATTTTTCCGCCTTGAACATGGGTATAAAATCCTTATAGCCAAAGACCCTGTGCGGGCCGTAGGTTTTAATGTGGTGTTCAAACTCCGGCGAGCCCTGTATGTACATATTCCGGGAATACCACTCACTGCCGTAGGCTGGAACGCTGTATACGCCCCAGTGGATAAATATCCCGAATTTGGCGTTTTTGTACCATTCCGGAGGCTGATATTGGCAAAGCGACTTCCACTCCGGTGTGTAGGTCATTGTAATTCCTCCTTGAAATTGATTTAAGAGAACAAATGAGCGCAAATCTGTGGATCTGCGCTCATTTCTTTAGGAAAGCTGTCTACTTAACCTCTTCCATTGTCCATTCAAACTTTTCCGCGGTCTGTATTGCCTGACCGTCATTGTCTACGCCAAGGTAAAGTCCGCTGTGCTGAGCCTTGAAGGACACCGTGCCGTTTTCGTTGGTCTCAATAAGCCACATCTGATTTGCATTGCGGGAAAGAGTGTATGTGAGGGCTGCCGCTCCTTCCTCCTCGCTGGCTCCGCTTATGTCAATGGCAAGGCCGTTGGCAGTGTTGGTGAGATAGCCCACATTGTTGGGAAGCTTGTTCACTGCCCAAACTGACATATCCCCATTGTCGGAAAGCGTCAGTCTCGCGCCGTTCTCCTCGGTTGAGGGAACAAGGTACTTGCCGCCGGATTTGAGCGTGAAGCTGCCCATACCCTGAATTTTTTCCACAGGGGTGAGGATCCAAGGGGAGGACTCATCCATACCGGCAATTACAATGCCCTCCTGAATCAGCACAAACAGGTTATAGCCTGTTTCGCTTACTGTAAGCGCGTACTGACCGTTATCAAGCTTTTTAAGCCCCAGTGACGTTGAGCCGTCAATGGAGGTTTTTGCTTCCTCATCCTTCTTTATAGAGGGAATAACAACAGCCTTTCCGTCAGCTTTGCTGTAAAGCTTTACAAGCTGATCGTTTTCAACGACAATCTGCCAAAGCTGATTGTCGGCCTTTTTGTTTTCGGAAACTGTCAGCTGACCGTTGTAGTTTGTGAGCGCTTCATCCCTGTATTCAAGGGTGTAGTACATATCAGAGCTGATATCGCTTGTGTCGCCGATAGAAGCGGTAACCTCGTCATAGCAGTCCTTGTACTGCTTGTAGTACTCGTTGTCTATGTTGTAAAGGGCGGCTTGATAGGTTTTGGTGCGGTTGGGGTATATGGCCTCGATTGCCGCCATTCGATTTTCGTCGCCACGGGACATAAGGTAAAGACGGCTGAATTCGCCGAAATCCTCCCAGCGGTTGGTCTTGCCGTAGCCGGAAGTGGGGATGATGTCCTTGGCAATGGCGCGTCTCCATACATCGTCTCCGCATTTGAAAGCGCTGTCGATAACGTGTCCCAGCTCGTGAGCAAACATCGTCAGCATACCGTCCACGTCAAACTTGCTGCCGGTGTTGTTCCACACCTCGCCGTCCCACGCGTTCCATGTGCCGAAATTGTCGCCTGTGTAGTAGAAGTGGCGCAGCGTCTTGCGTACCGGAGGCTCAAAGCAGGCCACAGCCTCGCACACCCTGCGGACGTGTTCCTCGTCGTTTTCGTCCACGGTCTCAACGGTGAAGGTGTGTATGTCATCCGGGCCGTTACATTCCATGGCTATGGTGTATATGTAGTAGTTCTTGCCGTCTTCCTGCTCCAGAACCTCGGGATGCTCGTCTGCGGTGCGTGTAACGCCGATTATCTCGTAGTTGGCGGTGAGCTTTTCGCGCATCCAGCCCCCAAGGAGGTCACTGTAGGTCAGATCAAGGGACTGGATAATAAGGGACTGCTGAGTCTCTTCGTCCGCGTCCTCAAAGCCATTCTCCCTGAGGAAGGTCTCGGCGTTGTTTTTGGCGGATTGGCTGAAATCTACATCCGTGAAGAAATAGGTTTTGAAACGCTCCTGATAGTAGGGGTCAAGCTCCTTGTAGGCCTTTGTTTCAAGGGCAAGCTCAACTGGGTTTACATAAGGCTTGATCAGCTGTAGCTGCCATACTGCCTCGTCGGTCGTGGAAGCCTGTATTACATTGTCCGCGTCAAGTCCTGTCCCGTATTTGTCGTCAGCTACACTTTCAAGCTTCAAATCGCTGTGTACGGAATAAATTTCAACATCCGTTACATCGGAGGCCGCGTCTTGCTGTACAATAAACTGCCACTGCTGGTTTGTGCCGCCGGCAAGGGTGTACTGGATAATGTTGGTACCTATGTCGGTGGACCAGCCGTTTACGTCAAGGGCAAGCCCGTTGTGCTTGTTGACAACCGCGTATGTCTTGTCATTTAGCTTCTTTATCAGCCAAAGCTGGGTATCACTGTCGTTTTTTTCTTCCAGAACCACATTTGTCGCTCTGATCTGATTTTGGGGAGTGGTGACCTTCTCGGTCTCGTTGCCATCCTCATCGATGACCGTCTCCACCTTGTCCTCGGCAGGAAGAGTCTCGCCGGTTAGATAGAGTCCGCCGGCGGAAATAAGATAATAGCCCTCAGTTAGCTCGGCAAAATCGCTTGTATAAGCGATCTCCCCGTCCTTTACCTCAGCGGTGTAGTTGACGCCGTTTTTGTTTTCCAGCATGTCGTAGGGGACAAAAGTTGTTCCGTCAACAAGGAAGCTGCCGTCCTCTCCGGCGTAAAAGCTGATTGCCGGATCAGCAAGAGGACCTCCGGTAACAAAGCCATCGGCATAGTTAACCGAGTAGCCCATGGCGTTGAGTACGGCGCGAATGGGTACCATTACACCCTGCGTACCTTCGGAAAGCACGGGAACGGGATCGCCGTTTACGTTGACCTGCTTTACCTCCGCGCCGTCAACTGTGATCTTCATGCTTTGGGCAAAAGCACCAATGGCAAGGGAAAAGCACAGTATCAGGCACAGAAGGACTGATGTGATTTTTTTCATTTGAATATCTCCTTCCTCAATTTAAAACATTATTTGTAATCGGGACAGTAAGGACAGATCGGCCCCGTTACATATTTACATTACTATTCTACCCTAATTAGTTTAAAATGTCAACAATAATAGAGAGCTTATTTGCCGAAAAAATTTTGACTAAGAGGCGCGCTTTATTGTTTATGATCTTATACCAAATTTGCTCTTGAATTTTTGGATAAAATGCTGTATAATTCAATGTACACTATAGGAGAAGAGGTCATAATATGCTTACGCTTGATAAATTTGAAGAAGCCGCCGAAAAGGTTCGTGAGGTCACCCTTGAGACAAAGCTTGTCTACAGTGAATATCTCAGTCAGCAGACCGGAGGCAAAGTTTTTCTTAAGCCGGAAAATATGCAGTTCACAGGGGCATACAAGGTGAGAGGGGCTTACTACAAAATCAGCTCTCTTACCGATGAGGAGCGCGCCCGGGGTCTTATCACCGCTTCGGCGGGCAACCATGCTCAGGGAGTGGCCTACGCGGCCATGAAGTACGGGGTCAAGGCAGTTATTGTAATGCCCACGTCTACGCCGCTGATCAAGGTCAACCGCACCAAGAGCTATGGCGCGGAGGTAGTGCTCAAAGGCGACGTTTACGACGAGGCCTGCGCTTATGCCCTTGAGTTGGCTGAAAAAGAGGGCTATACCTTTATTCACCCTTTTGATGACCCGGCAGTGGCGACAGGACAGGGCAGCATAGCTATGGAAATATTCAAGGAGCTTCCGCTGGTGGATTACATTTTTGTACCCATCGGGGGCGGCGGTCTTGCGGCAGGGGTGGCGACCCTTGCAAAGCTGCTCCATCCCACGGTAAAGGTCATCGGCGTTGAGCCCGCGGGAGCGGCCTGCATGAAGGCGTCCCTTGCTAAGGGTGAGGTGACTACCCTCCCCGTGGTAAACACTATTGCGGACGGCACAGCTGTCAAAACTCCCGGCGCGAAGATATTCCCTTATATACAGAAAAATATTGACGAGATCGTCACCGTTGAGGATGACGAGCTAATCGTGTCATTCCTTGATATGGTGGAAAACCACAAGATGATAGTTGAAAACAGCGGACTGCTTTCCGTTGCGGCACTCAAGCAGTTTGACCTTAAGGGCAAAAAGGCCGTTGCCATACTCAGCGGCGGCAACATGGATGTTATCACCATGAGCAGTATTGTACAGCACGGTCTTATCAAGCGGGACAGAATATTCACGGTTTCGGTTCTGCTGCCTGACAAGCCCGGCCAGCTCAGCGCTGTTGCCGACGTAATTGCAAAGCAGCTGGGCAATGTGATCAAGCTGGAGCACAACCAGTTTGTGGCTACTAACCGAAATGCCGCCGTTGAGCTGAAAATAACCATGGAGGCCTACGGAACGGAGCATAAGAAAAAAATCATAGACGCTCTTGAGACAAGCGGCTATAAGCCCAGACTCATTAACGTTATTTTGTAAAATTACGGTTGACATATTGAAGCTTATGTGTTAAAATTGATATTGTAAGTTCAAATCAAAATAAAGGAGACTGAGAGAATGAAAAAAAGACTTATTTCCTCCGCCGCTG
>CAYTWZ010000076.1:0-8877 GCA_964442035.1 uncultured Oscillospiraceae bacterium | reverse complement strand
GGGCTTTCAGCCCTTATTGAAACCGTTGCGGTTCTATATTACAAAATAGACTGAGGGGCTGTCTTTAATGAGGCAGCCCCTTATTGTATATTGCGCTATATTGTTTTTATCCTAAAAATAAAGTAATAGTATTTTGCCAGAAATACGAGTGCGATTATGATTTTGCCGTATATGTTGTGCATCATGAAGAACGCCAGTATAAGCATAGCCGAAACCGGGAGCAGTATGCAAAGCTTTGTTTTGAGTGTCATACTGCGGCTTTTTTCAAAGCTTTCGAGGTTGTTTTTATACAGCTTAGTGGATTTGAACCAATCATGAAACCTCCGGCTGCCCTTTGCAAAGCACATCGAGGCCAGCAGTAAAAACGGAACTGTCGGCAGTATCGGGAGGAAGACCCCCACCGCTCCAAGACCCATAAATACAAAGCCGAAAACAATAAACAAATATCTCATGATGGCCTCCCTGACTTCATTTCGTAAATGTTGTCCGCTATGGCGAGGGTCGATCTGCGGTGGGAAACAAGGATAACGGTTTTTCCACGGGCGTTTTTCAGAGAACGCAGGATGATGGCCTCGTTAAGGCTGTCGAGATTGCTGGTTGGCTCGTCCAGCAGCATAAGGGCAGAATTTGAAAGAAAAGCCCGTGCAAGGCCGATGCGCTGCCGTTCCCCGCCGGAAAGCCGATCCCCCAGTTCTCCCACAGGGGTGTCGTACCCCTCGGACAGCTGGGAAATAAACTCGTGTACAGAGGCGGCTTCGGCGGCAGCCGTAACTTCCTCCATTGTAGCGTCGGGCCGAGCGATCCGTATATTGTTACCTATGGTGTCGTTAAATAGATACGTCTCCTGAGTGCAGTAGCTCTGACGGCGGCGAAGACAGTTTGTGTTGATTCGTTCAATAGGTGTGCCGGAAAGACAAAGCTCACCGCCGCTCCGCTCCCAGAAGCGCATTATCAACTTAAGCAGCGTGGACTTGCCGCAGCCGCTTTTGCCAAGGATGCCGGTTATCCGGCCGCGCTCCGCCGAAAAGTCAATATTCCTCAAAATATCGGCTCCACCGTAGGAAAAACTCAGGCTGCGGCAGCTCACATCGTCAAAGTCAAGGTCTGCGCCATCGGTAATATCGGCTGTTTCCGGCTGCTCATCCAGCAGCGACAACACTCTTTCTCCGCTGGCAAGAGTCTGGGCAAGGCTGTTTGAAAGGTTGCTCAAAGCCAAAACAGGGCCGTAGGAACTCATCAGGGCCACTACTGCTATTACAGCATCTTTTGGGCTTACAGCGTCTACGCGGCACAGCAGAACTGAGACAATAAGGAAAATAAGGTTAAACAGCATAACCGCAAAATCAGTGAGGGAGGCGGAGCTTATTTCCCGCCCGTTGAGGCGGCGGCGTATGTAGGCAAGCTTTTTTGTCTCCTCCGATATTTCCCTTGCCCGAAGGCCTGTCTTGCCATATTGCAGCAATTCCCGCAGACCCCTCAGCCCTTCCAGAAACAGGCTGTTCAGCCGGGACGAGGCTTCCCGGTACTCCGCTCCGGGTTCGGCGGTTTTACCGGAATTGTACAAGGGTATCACAAGACCCACAGCTATGTAGGCGCATAAGGAAATTATTGCTAATACAGGAGAAATGCAGCCGATAAAAATAACCATTATCAGCGACACTGTCGCTGCGATAGCCACCGGCGAGATGGTGTGGGCATAGAACACCTCCAGCAGTTCAACATCTCCGGTTATGAGCGCTATAAGGTCGCCCCTGTCCCGGCTCTCCAGCTTTGCCGGGCAAAGGCGGCGCAGTGACGTAAATACCTTGTCCCGGATGACTGCCAGCAGTCGGAAGGCTATGTAGTGATTGCAAGCCTGCTCGGCATAGCGGAGCAAGCCCCGCAAGACAGCTGCAACAGCAATTAAAACGAATATCGTTCTCAGACTGAATGCGGACTGGACGCCAGCCGCAGTCATAATTCCCTCTGCTCCCAGCACAGGGATAAATATGGCGCACAAATACCCGGTCATGCCAAAGACTATGGCGCAGAGCATGATGTAGAGCATTGGCTTAACAAGGCCGATAAGACATGCCATTACACCAAAGGACGTGTGTTTTTTACTCATAGCTTTCACCTCCAAAATTTTCCAGCTCCCGTTGGCGGCTGAATAGGTCGTTATACAGGGGAGAGCAGTTCATAAGGTCGGCATGATTTCCGAATCCCGCAAGTCGGCCTCCGTCTATGAGTGCAATTTTATCGGCCTCTGAGCCGCAGGCCATCCGGTGGGAGATAAGCAGCACCAGCCGGGTCTTTGCCAGCTCGTGGACTACCTCCATAATAGCGGCCTCGCTCTCTGTGTCAATATTGGAGGTTGCCTCGTCAAATATGTAAATCGGGCTGTCGTGGAGCAGGGCTCGAGCCAAAGCCAGCCGCTGGCGCTGACCGCCGGAAAGGTTGCCTCCTTGCTCGGTAATTTCTGTCGCAAGTCCCTTTTCGTTTGACAAAAAGTCCGTGAGCTTCACTCTCTCCACAGCGGAAAGAAGCTGGGCGTCGGTGGCATTTTCATTGCCAAGGCGGAGGTTGTATTCCACAGGCCCCTTAAAAATGAAGCTGTTGTGTGAAACCAGTGTTACAGTCCGGGATATGCTGTTTTCCGAAATGTCTCGCAGCTCCCGGCCCCCAAGCTTTACGCTTCCGGTATAGCCCCGCAACGTTCCGGTGAGAATACCCGCCAGCGTGGATTTGCCGCAGCCGCTTTTGCCGGATATGGCATAAAGTCCCCTTTCGGGAAGTTCAAGGCTGATTTTGCTTAAGGCCTCGCCCTCGCCGTAGCTGAAGGACAGGTCATTTATACTGATGCCGCCTTTCCCGGCTTGGTATGCTCCGGCCTTTGGAGGCTCCGCATCAAGGATTTTCATCATGCGGTCAGCGGCGGCTGCACCGTTCATTGCCACGTGGAAGAAAGAACCCAGCTGCCGTAAAGGTATAAAAAATTCCGCCGAAAGCAGAACTATCATAAGCCCGCCAAAAAGGTCGATATTGCCCTTGGACAGCTCAAGCACGCCGGTGATAATTCCCGCCCCGGCTCCTCCGTAGGCCACCATATCCATTATGGATATGGAATTGAGCTGCATAATAAGCACTCGCATGGTAGCCTTGCGGAAGCGTTCGGCATTTTCGTTCATTTCCCGGTGCTTCATTTCATCGCTCCGATATATTTTCAGAGTAGTCAATCCCTGTATGTTTTCCAGAAAGGAGTCCCCCAGATCGGTGTAGCTGTCCCAATACTTTGACAGCAGCCTTTTGGCCAGCTTCTGCACTGCCACAATGGATATGGGTATTATGGGTACGCACACAAGCAGCACTAAGGCAGCCCTTGCACTGACAAAACACAGCGCCCCAAATACCGTAAATATGGAAGCAAAGGCGTAAAATAGCTGTGGCATATACTGCGAAAAGTAGGTTTCAAGCTGCTCTACGCCCTCAACGCCCATTTGTACAGCCTCGGCGGTGGATGCGTGGGCGTTGTATGACAGACCAAGGGCGCAAAGCATGTCAAATATCCGTCCCCGGAGGACTTTTTTCGCCTCCTGAGCAGTGGCGGAATTTATCCGCATACTTATCCCTGTCAACACTGACCTGAGCAGGGTGCAAACAACGATAATTGCGGCCGCGAATAAAATTTTTTCGGTGTCTGTATCCCGCATACAGGCCAGTATGCTGCAAAAGCAGCCGGTGACAGCTATACCGGCCAGCAGCGCCAGCCAGCGGAATGCTACCGACATTGCCGTTCTGCGTCCTATGCCCGGGAACAAGGTTATCAGCCTTTTATTAAGCATAAAATAAGCCCTCCTTAAATGTTACACAACAAAAAGCCTTAATGATAAGGCAGTACATTTAAGACGGGCAGTCTTTTTATTTAGTTTAGACTAATTATACAACATTGATATAAATTTGTCAATAGGCCCGGTAAAAAATTATTTATAATTTCCTATTGACAAACAGGGGAAAATATAGTAAACTGATTATTAGTTGAAACTAACTAAGTTATGGAGCGATAACTAATGAATTTTACCAGAACTCAGCTCAACTACATCTTAGCAATCAAGCAGCTTTCGGCGGGACTGAGAAGCCAGAAGAATATAAGCGAACTTCTGGGAGTAAAGCGCTCCTCAGCCTGTGTGGCATTGAAAAGTCTTGAGGACGGGGGCTTTGTGCACAGACGTCCTGACAATGAATATTGCCTCACCGAAAAAACTATGGAGCTACTAACGGAGGTGGAGGAGGAGCAGAAAAGGTTTATGGCTTTGTTCCATGGACGGCTGGGTATAGACGCAGCTCTTTGCGACAGACAGTATTATGCTGTCTGCGGCCTGATGGAAAAGGAATTTCTTTTAGCTGCGGGCGCTCCTCAGGATAAAAGCGGAAGATTTTACGGCCTCCCCGGGCCGGGTAGATATTCACTCCCTTTTGTTCTCAGTACCCTTCACGGAGATCTGCGCTCTATGGGTGACAGGGGCTTTGTACATCCTGCGGTGCTGGAAATAGGCGATAACAGCGGTGAGATCCTGTTGGAGGCCAAGGAGATATATTATCGCTCAAAGAGCGGCTCAGTGTTCCATGGCAGACTAAATTCCCTAAGCTATTTTGACAGCGATCTGGGTTGGATTTCGGCCAAAAGCAGGGACGAAAATCTGTGGATACTTCCAACACGTAAAATTTTTTACCGCTTTGACGACAGGGGCGTTATCAGCCTCGGCACTGTAAAAATCAGGGCCGAAGCTACCACCAGCCGTATGCCGGTGTCAGTGGCCGAGCTGACCTTTAATTTTCGCCTATTGGAAAAAATCGATGATTAGTTTTTGTCCGGATGTGTTCTGACAAGACGGGCAGTCTGGTAGTTCAATTATATAATTTTATTTAAGGAATGGTCTTTGACCGTTCCTTCTGTTGTATAAGGGACTACTAAAATTAGGTTAGTTGAAACTAATTCTATAGCCAGAGCATTCGGACAAAGCTGATTAAATATGACTAAGTTACAGGAGGAGACAGTATTGAGGTTAAAAAAATTTACCATGGCGGGGATGGCCTTGATGACAGTCCTAGCCCTCGTGGGTTCAACGGTCTTTGCGGAAAGCCTGACGCCCATAGAGGAGCAAATCACAGAACAGATCACGGGCTCGGAAAATCTTCCCGGTGGGGAAGAGATATCCGGTCAGGAGGAGGGAGAGACTGAAGAACCTTGTGAACCGGAAGAGCCCGGCGAACAGGAAGAACCCGGCGAACCGGAGGAACCTGGTGAACCGGATGAGACCGGTGAATCGGAAGAACCCGGCGAACCGGATAAACCCGGTGAGCAGGTGGTCGCCGACTGGTTTGCACAGCTGAAGGACGGTGACAGCTTTGAAATATCAGCAAAGATGTATCGGTGGCCCAAGGGAGAAATTCCTTCATATTCAATGGGCAACGGAGCATTGGCCGGCAAGGCTGTACTGCAAAAAATTGACGGAAAGGTCTATGCCGATGTGTACTTTAAAGCCATAAATATGGGCTCCACTGTGGGGCATCTGGTGGACTTTTGGTACATTCCGCAGCAGGATAAGGCCAAAGATGAGGCATCCATTGAAGCTGCCCTCAAAGATAAGGTGACTGATGAAAAGCTTCCTATAGTCGACCGCTTTTTGGAAAGCTTTGGCTGCAAGTGTGAGTACTTCTATAAGGATGTCAAGGATACTGCCGCGGCAAAGCCCCTTGAATTTGTCCGTCTGCCCCTGACAGGCAGCAGTGAGGAGCTCACGGTGGGATTGGAGTCTGACTTTGAGGCCATGGGAAAGCAGCTCTGCGTCCTTAACCTTGATTTTGACAATGCCATTGAAGCTGTCACCGGAAAAAGGCCGGAAAGAATAAAGAATGCGGACGCTCCTGTGATCGAGCCCATACTTTCTGCCGACGGTGAAAGCTACGAGCTGAGCCTGTATATACCGGCAGCCAGTGAAAGCCGCAATGCCTTGATTTACTGCCAGGTCAGCGGCAGTGACGATGCAGAAATGAGCGGTCTTGTGACTGAAGCAAACCTTTACAAGGGTTCATTTACGGTCACCCGTAAGGATGCTGAGGCCTTGGGCGGAGCCGCCGGAAGCTTCAACGTTTTTGCGGTGGCGGTCATGGACGGGTTTGAAAACTCCGTAGTAAATATGTCCAAGCTGACCTTTAAGGAAAAGCCCGCAGACAATGAGGATAAAGACGATGACGAGGATAAAGACGATGACAAGGATAACAGCGGCAGCGAAGACGACAGTAATGATGAAACCGGGAGATACCGCGTTTGCATCGAGCTTATAAAATCATCGTCAAAGGATGTATCCATGGGTGACGCGGCCTTTGAAAACAATCGTTATGCGTTGGTTGACGCCGGTGGCGGACGAATTACCCTTACAGTGGCATCTAATCCTGTGCGCATACCTCCCTATTATTCCGCTCTTGAGGATGTTCAGTACGAAAATGCCGATGGGATGTGGCAGCGGGTAAACGAATTGAGCCGCAAGGAGATAACCGCCACTGACGGTCAGAATGACTATGAGCTGGAATATCTTCAGATTTTTGAGCTTGAACTCCCCGATATGGAGGAAAAATACATACCCGTTAAAATAAATGTCCCATATACTCCCATGGACAGCATAGCCGAGGGCGGCTTCATCGAAGCAAGACTGTCCATTGACTGGGACAGTCTGGAAAAGGTGGACGATGACTATGAGCTGGATCCGGACGATGATGTAGCCAGTGGCTCATCCTCTGTGCTTGATGATCCCGGTGACGAGGAGGAAAACGATGTGCCCACCAAGCTTGAAGAGAAAAACAGCGGCATAAAGCTTGAAGCCGATATTGGTATTCTGCCAGCGCAGGTGTCTTTCTTCGTAAAAGAAATAACCGATGATACAGTGCTGAGCAACGCACAAAAGCTGCTGCCCGGAAGCTTCAGTCTTTTTGACATATCGGTCGAGAAGGCCGCAGAGGCGGTCGTCCCCAAAAATCAGGTGAGGCTTTATTTCCCGGTCAAAGACGGGAAAACAGAGATTTACCGTATTACAGAGGACACTGAGCTGACGGAAGGCGGAGCAGTATTGGTGGAATATGAGCTGACTGAGGACGGCAAATATTATGTTGTACGCACAAAAAATCTGGGCAGATTTGCCATCGTAACCGTTAACAAGGAGGAAAAATCGGCAACGCTTTATACTGACATTGCCGGGCATCCGGCAGAGGAAAGTATTATTGCCGCTGCAAAATTGGGACTTTTTGCTGAAATAGACGGCGACCTTTTTGACCCGGACGAATCTGTACCAAGAGGACTGTTTGTGTCGGCGCTGGGGAGGCTTATGGATGTATCGGCCGAAAAAACCGGAGACAGCCCCTTTGAGGATGTCGCCGGAGGAGACTACTTCTACCCTTATGTAGTATGGGCCTGGGAACACGGCATCACCTTTGGAACAGCCCCGGGGACATTTTCACCCGACAGGAGCATTACCCGGGAGGAAGCAGTTATTATGCTCAGCCGTCTGGCAGAGGAAATTGATCTTGTGACCGATGCGGATACCGCAAAGTTTACAGATTCTGACAAAGTAAGCCCATGGGCCGCTGAGGGCGTAGAAGGCCTTGCAGCAATACTTATGGAGCCACGGAAAGACGGCAGCTTTGCCCCCAAAGACGACACCACAAGGGCAGAAGCAGCAGCTGCTCTTATGCGGCTGAAGGAAATTCTGCCATCTGAAGAGGAGGAGTAACAGTGAAAAAATTATTGGCGTTATGCCTTTCGGCCCTGATGCTCTTTTCAATAGGGATCACAGGCCTTGCTATTGAAAACGGAACTTATGAAATGAATACCGTGACCAGCTATCTCAATCCGGATACCGGCAAAACTGATGACGGAGGCACCGGGAATATTGAACTGGGCGAGGGTATGTGCCGAAGTGCGGTATACGAAAAGGCTGTTGTCACATCAGACGAAAACGGCACAGTGATAACTATGCGTATGCTCCTTTACAGCAATCTGTCAAATATAAGAATAGCAGTTCAGGAAGCTCCTAAGGGAGACTATAAGGACGTTAAATACGCTATTGTTAAGGAAAGCGCCGACGGCGGCAGCGCTGATCTGAGGTTTTCGCTTCCGTCACCGGACAGTCTGATAAGGGTGCAAATGTATGTGGGCCCCATGGGACGGGACGTGTGCTTTTACTGGCATTGTGACACAGCCACGGCAAAGCCCTCCGGCGGCAGCCTGGGCGAGCAGACAACTGGCAACGAAAATAAAAGCCTGTTCATTGATATTGACGGCCACTGGGCCGAAAAGGACATTGCCACAGCTGTAGAAAAAGGCCTTTTTAACGGTACCAGCGAGATCACCTTTTCCCCCGATGGTGAAATGACAAGGGGAATGTTTGTTACGGTTCTTGGCCGTATGAGCGGTGAGGAGCCAAGCGGTCAAAGCGGCTTTTCGGACGTGGAGCCGGAAATATATTATGCGCCTTACATAGCTTGGGCCAGCGATAAGGGTATCGTCAGCGGTGTCAGCGACAGCTCCTTTGCCCCTGACGCTCCGGTCACCTGTGAACAGGCGGCGGCGATAATTGTCCGTTACGCAAATTATAAGGGAATAAGGTTTGCCGTAAAAAGTATTTCTCCCAGTCTTACAGGCGTCAGTGAATGGGCGAAGGACGCCGTTTCATCCGCAGGCAAGGCGGGTATAATTACAAAGCAGAATACCAATGGCTACAATTATTCCTCACCGGCCACTCGTGGGGACATCGCCTCCATGCTGGCAAACTTTATCAAATATTACGGGGAGTAAAGGGGGACTGGTGTTGGAACAAATTACATTCAGAAAAATTGCATTAATAA
>CAYTWZ010000075.1:0-8907 GCA_964442035.1 uncultured Oscillospiraceae bacterium | reverse complement strand
TTATACATATATTATAATATATATTGTGCAAATATTCAATACATTTTTGAAAAAATTCGTCCCCGGAATAAAGCCATTGCTCCATTCCGGGGACGAATTTTTGTACTCCATTACTCTCCTTGACAGGTAAATACCGCCTTGAACGTACGGAATATTAATTTTATATCCAGCCAAAAGTTGCGTTCATTTATGTACTGAAGATCCATATCCACCCACTCGTCAAAGCTTACATTATCCCGGCGCGCTCTTACCTGCCAATAGCAGGTGAGACCCGGAACCACGCTAAGCCGCCTGAGCTGACGGACATTATACTGCTCAACCTCCTTTGGCAACGGAGGCCTTGGACCTACAAGGCTCATATCGCCCTTAAGAACATTCCACAGCTGAGGAAGCTCGTCTATAGAGGTCTTACGGATAAACTTGCCTATCCTAGTGACCCGGGGGTCATCCTTCATCTTAAAAACAGGGCCGTCCTTCTCATTTTGGTCCTTCAGCTCGTTCAACATTTTGTCCGCGCCAACTACCATTGACCGAAATTTCCAGAATTTAAAGACGCGTCCGTCAAGCCCGACCCTGTCCTGACAATAAAACGGGCTACCATGGGGATCATCAATATAAATTATCAACGCGATCAAAATGATAAACGGACTTAAAATCACAAGGCCGCAAGCGCTTGCCGCTATATCAAATAGACGCTTTGCAATTCTATAGGCTGATTGGTTTTTCTCTCTGGCAAAATACTTTTCCTCATTTGATATTTCTATATCCATCGGAATCATCCCTCCCAATTGAACCAATCTGTTTAATTTCGGCACACTGAAGCACTTTTAAGCAGACTATTACCCTTTGTATTCTTACTATACCACAACATTACTTTTATGTCAACCCCAAAGTGTTGGATACTTTACATAAATTTTACAAAAAGGACTGTAAAAAATACCAAAGTAGCGTTGACGCGCCTTAGAAAATTTTGACAAGACAAATAGCGTCAAGCCCTATTTGAGCTTTTCAAGTTCAGCGTCAAGTATTTCCTGAATGGCGGATGGATTGCCGCGGCCTGAGGTCTTTGCCATAGCCTGACCCATAAGGGCCTTAACAGCCTGAAGCCTACCCTTTTTAAAATCCTCAATGCTGCGGGGATTTTTGGTAATAACCTCGAGCACAATGGGTCTGAGCTTTTCGGGATCGTTTATCTGACCAAGGCCTTCCGTCTCCACGATCTCCACAGGATCCTGATCCTTTTCCCACAGACGGGCAATAAGCTTTTTGGCGGTACCGCTATTGATCACGCCGTCACCGGCCATATCCGCTACCTTGGCAAGGCTTTGGGGTGAAACAGGAATCACTGTACTGTCCTGAGGAAGCAGACGGAATATCTCCGATATCATAAGGTTGCCAACGGACTTGGGATACTTGCTGAGCCTTGCGGCGGACTCAAAGTAGTCGGCGATCTCCACCTGGGCGGTGAGCAACTCGCCGTTGTAGGGGCTGATTCCGTATTTTTCCACATATTCGCTCTTGCGCTTGTCAGGCAGTACGGGGATAGAGGCCTGTATCTCATTGAGGCGCTCTTCACTCATAACTATAGGAGGAAGATCCGGGTCAGGAAAGTAACGGTAATCGTTGGCATCCTCCTTGGAACGCATGGCAGAGGTTTTTCCCGTTACACTGT
Source organism: uncultured Oscillospiraceae bacterium (assembly GCA_964442035.1). GTDB lineage: Bacteria > Bacillota > Clostridia > UMGS1883 > UMGS1883 > JAFLUQ01. The sequence continues at coordinate 7,235 of CAYTWZ010000075.1, read as the reverse complement.
CAAAGCGGCGTGTCTCCTGAACTATGGTCTCGCCCTTTTCTATGGCGTCAACCTGACGCTTAAACTCATATTCAATGGCTTTAGCCACAAATTGGAATGAGTTGATATTTTTCATCTCGGTACGGGTACCGAATTTCTCAGCGCCCGCCTTGCGTACCGAAAGGTTTACGTCACAGCGAAGGGAGCCCTCCTGCATCTTGCAGTCGGAAACGCCGGTGTAAAGTATGATCGCCCGGAGCTTGCGCAGATATGCCACAGCTTCCTCAGGGGAGCGCATATCCGGCTCGGAAACTATCTCAATAAGTGGCACTCCGCAACGGTTACAGTCAATGAGGGTACCGTGCTCGTCATCATGGACAAGCTTACCCGCATCCTCCTCAATGTGTATGCGCGTGATGCCAATGCGCTTGGTTCCGGTCTCGCTTTCGATATCCAGCCAGCCGTGCTCACAAAGGGGCAGATCGTACTGGGATATCTGGTACGCCTTGGGAAGGTCTGGATAGAAGTAGTTTTTCCGATCCTCCTTGGAGTAACGGGCAATAGTGCAGTTGGTGGCCATGCCCGCCTTAACGGCGTACTCTACTACCTTGCCGTTAAGCACGGGAAGCGTCCCGGGATAACCCATGCACACAGGGCAGACGTGGGTGTTAGGCTGAGCGCCGAAGGTTGTGGGGCAGTTACAAAATATCTTGGTGTCGGTTTTAAGCTCTACATGGGTTTCAAGGCCTATAACCATCTCGTAGCCTTTGTATGTCATCATCAGAACGCACCCCTTTCCATATGATAGGCGCCGCAGTGAGTCTCGTAGGCCGCTCCGGCCTGATAAAGAGTCGTCTCGTTAAAATGTCGGCCCATGAGCTGCATGCCTATGGGCAACCCATCAGATGACTCGCCGCAGGGCAGCGACAGTGACGGGATTCCTCCGATATTAACGGGTACAGTATAAATGTCGCCCAGATACATTTCCAGCGGATTGGAGGTTTTTTCCCCTATCTTATATGCCACAGTGGGAGCTACGGGGGAAAGTATAATGTCACAGCTTTCAAAAATCTTGCTGTACTCATTCATAATTATGGTTCTCATTTGCAGAGCCTTTTTGTAATATGCGTCATAATATCCGCTGCTGAGAGCAAAGGTCCCCAGCATAATGCGGCGTTTTACCTCCGCGCCAAAGCCCTCGCTACGGCTGTTGTTGTAAAGCTGGGTAATATCGCTGTAGTTTTCGCTTCTGTAGCCGTAGCGCACACCGTCAAAGCGGGCAAGGTTGCTGGAAGCCTCGGCAGAGCTGATAACATAGTAAGCGGGGAGGGCTTTTTCCAGTGACGGCATAGAGACCTCCACAAGCTCAGCGCCCATTTTTTCATACTCCTTGGCAGCCTTAATAACCGCGTCCTTGATTTCGTAGTTAAGTCCCTCGCCAAAAGACTGCTTTAAAAGGGCAATCTTCATGCCCTTGACGCTCTGACCGATTTTTGCGGTAAAGTCAGGATAGTCATTGTTGACGCTGGTGGCGTCGCGTCTGTCATAGCCCGCAATTGCATTGAGCACAATCGCGTTGTCCTCCACGGTTTTTGTAATCGGGCCGATCTGATCCAAGGATGAGGCAAAGGCCACAAGTCCGTAACGTGATACTCGCCCGTATGTGGGCTTCATGCCCACAACGCCGCAAAAGGCCGCCGGCTGACGGATGCTGCCGCCGGTATCGCTGCCAATGGCAAAGGGCGCCTCGTTGGCCGCCACTACCGCCGCGCTACCGCCGCTGCTGCCGCCGGGAACCCGGTCAAGAGAGCGGGGGTTGTGCGTCAGCTTAAATGCGCTGTTTTCGGTGGATGAGCCCATGGCAAACTCGTCCATATTCACCTTGCCAAGTATGGGCGTCCCCTGACCGTACAGCTTCTCAATAACTGTGGCATCGTATGGGGGAACAAAGCTTTCAAGCATCTTTGACGCACAGGTGGTCTTTATGCCCTTAGTGCAGATATTGTCCTTAATGGCGGCGGGTATGCCCAAAAGAGGGGCATTCGCCCCGTTCCTACGGGCTTCATCAGCGGCCTTGGCCCCCTCAATAGCACTTTCCGCCGTAACGGTAATATAACCGCTCACCTTACCATCGTTGACCTCGATAGAATCCAAGTATTCTTTTGTTATTTCCTCAGATGAGAACTCCCCGGACTTAAGGGCATCGGCAAGCTCCCTCACTGTCATTGTTGTGATATCCATCATTATCCTGCCTCCCTTACTCTACTACCCGGGGTACGCTTACATACCCCTCCGCCTTTGTGGGGGCATTGGCAAGCATGGCGTCACGCTCAAACTCGCTTACAGGCTTATCCTCGTGGAACACATTCTCAAGGGGAATTACATGGGCTGTGACTTGAGTGTCCCCGGTGTCAACCTCTGAAAGCTGGTTGGCAAATTCTATAATGGCCTCCATATCTGCGGCCATGGACACCTTTTCCTTGGGAGAAAGATTGAGACGGGCCAGCTTTGCCACGTTTTCAACATCTATCTTGGGACCCTTTTTCTTTGTAGATTTAGAGGAATGGCCTTCCTCATTCTGGTACATTCCCAGATGCAACACCTCAAGCTGTTTTGGATCTACAAAGTCCGGAGCATTGGTCATTGGGTCGGATGCGTCCTTTACCTTAGGAAAGGCAATGACATCACGGAGTGACTCCGCGCCCACCAAAAGCATTACCAGACGGTCAAGACCAAAGGCAAAGCCGCCGTGAGGGGGAGTACCATACTTAAAGGCATTTACCATGAAGCCGAAACGGGCCTCGATTTCCTCATCTGTAAAGCCCAAGGCTTCAAACATCTTCTGCTGTATATCGCTGCGGTGAATTCTGATGCTGCCGCTGCCAAGCTCTACACCGTTGAGCACAACGTCATAGGCTTGAGCCCGTACTCGAGCGGGGTCGGTCATAAGATATTGGACGTCCTCGGGATATGGCATGGTAAAGGGATGGTGCATGGCCATAAAGCGGTTTTCCTCATCGCTCCACTCAAACTGGGGGAAATCAGTGACGATAAGGAATCTAAAGTCATTCTTGTCCCTTAGGCCAAGCATGTCACCGAGATCAAGGCGCAGCGAACCAAGCGTACGGTAAACCACCGATGGCTTATCGGCGCAGAACAGGATAAAATCGCCGGGTTCAGCGTCCATGCGCTGAAGAATGGCATCTATGTCAGACTTGGAAAAATACTTGGTAAGTATTGAATAGATCTCACCATCGGGACGGACAGCGATCCATGCCATGCCCTTGGCCCCGTATCCCTGAGCTTTTTCGGTGAGCTCCTCAATGGCGCTGCGGGTAAAGTCCGCATGGCCCTTGACGTTGATAGCCCGGACAATGCCGCCCTTATCAACAACCTTGCGGAATACTGTAAAGCTGCAGGTCTTCATAATGTCGCTGAGGTCAACAATGGGAAGTCCAAAACGGATATCCGGCTTGTCGCTGCCGTATTTGTCCATACATTCCTGCCATGTAAGGCGAGGGAAGTCATAGCCCACCTCACGGCCCATAACGGTCTTGAAAATATACTTAAACATCTTCTCCAGATGTACAAGTATGTCCTCCTGATTTACAAAAGACATTTCCATATCTACCTGAGTGAACTCAGGCTGACGGTCAGCACGGAGATCCTCATCACGGAAGCACCGTGCCACCTGATAATACTTGTCAATACCGCCCACCATTAGAAGTTGCTTGAATATCTGGGGCGACTGAGGAAGGGCGTAAAAGGTCCCGGGATGCACACGGCTGGGAACAAGGTAGTCTCTGGCTCCTTCGGGAGTAGACTTGCACAGCATCGGGGTTTCCACGCAGATAAAGTCCTGACTGTCAAGGTAGTCGCTTGCCGCCTTTTGGACAGCGTGGCGAAAGCGCAGGTTTTTCACCATAGCAGGACGGCGGAGATCGATAAAGCGGTACTTAAGACGCAGATCCTCCCTCACGGGCTGATCTTCATAGGGATTAAAGGGTAGACTCCTCGCGGTTGAAAGCACATTGAGCTCGGTGGCCATCAACTCGATTGTACCGGTCTTAAGTTTGGGATTGTAGGTCTCTTCGTCCCGGTGACGCACAAAGCCCCTGACTGAAATAACCGACTGATTGCGCAGACCCTCCGCCGCGGCAAAGTCCTCCGGTGAAAGATAGCTCATATTGAAAACCACCTGAAGCGTACCCTCACGGTCGCCTAAGTCAACAAATATAACGCCGCCCATGTCCCGCTTGGTCTGAACCCAGCCGCAGACAGTCTGGTCAGTATCTATCTGGTCCTCGGTGAGAAGACCGCAGTAAAATGTTCTGTCCATAGGGAACAACTCCTAAAAAATATAATTGTACTCATATACTCATAATAATATATAATACCCCAAAACCGTCCTTGTTGTCAATAGCTAATGAGGTAATTTGTTAAATTATTTAAGGTAATTATACCATATTTCTTTTATTTTTGCAATAATTATTTCCTGAATGGATCAATTCACAAATTATTCAAATTATACTTGCTTTTTATTCCGGTATGTTGTATAATTGGTATAAAAGGCAGGTGTGTCCTATTGGAAAGACTTGAAATTACGGGCGGAAACAAGCTTTACGGTGAAATTTCCGTCTGCGGCGCAAAAAACGCCGCAGTAGCAATTATTCCCGCCGCGCTATTAGTTGAGGGCGTTTGCTGTATCGAAAACGTTCCTGACATTAAAGATGTCCAGCTTATAATCCGAATGCTCAGGCATTTGGGCGCTGCTGTAAATTACATTGATCAGACTACTATTAAAATAGACGCAACAAATATACGCACACATATAGCGGCCTATGACATGGCAAGCAAGATGCGGGCTTCCTATTACCTGCTTGGAGCCTTGCTCGGCAGGCTTGGCAAGGCGGAGGTCGCCCTTCCCGGAGGTTGCAACTTCGGGCAAAGACCCATCAACCTTCACGAAAAAGGCTTTAGGGCCATGGGCGCCAAGGTGGAAACCGTGAGGGGTCAGGTAACGGCCACGGCGGAGGAGCTTCACGGCAACAGCATTTACCTTGACACCGCAAGCGTAGGCGCAACCATCAACATTATGCTGGCCGCGTCGTTAGCTCGGGGCAGGACAGTAATCGAAAACGCTGCCAAGGAGCCGCACATTGTTGACGTGGCAAACTTCCTCAACACAATGGGGGCCAACGTCAGAGGTGCGGGTACAGATGTCATACGTATCAATGGTGTTGAACAGATGCACGGAGGTACCTACAGCATAATTCCTGACCAGATCGAGGCTGGAACCTTCATGCTGGCAGCGGCAGCTGCCGGAGGTAACGTACTGGTGAAAAATCTTATCCCTAAACATATGGAGTCAATATGCTCCAAGCTGGAGGAAATGGGCGTCAAGGTCACGGAATACGATGACAGCATCCGCATCGAAAGGGACGGTGAGATACACGGCGTAAGGGTAAAAACCATGTATTATCCCGGATTTCCAACGGATATGCAGCCACAGATGGCAGCGCTTCTCACCACCGCAAAGGGTCAGAGCATAATTACAGAGGACGTGTGGGAAAACCGGTTTCAATATATAGGCGAGCTCCAGCGGTTGGGGGCTGACATAAGGGTCGAGGGCAAAAGCGCCATAATCAACGGTTCAAAGCTTTACGGCGCACCTGTACGGGCCACTGATCTAAGGGCCGGTGCGGCCATGATAATTGCGGGCCTTGCCGCTGAGGGAAAAACCATCATCAATGATCCCCAGTATATTGACAGAGGATACAGTAATATAGAGAATCGTCTGCGCTCCATAGGCGCGGTGATCGAAAGGGTATACGAGGTGTAACAAAGGCATGGTAAGACTATGCACCCTGTGCTCCGGAAGCAGCGGCAACGCCGTTTTTATGGAAGCCGGCGGCACTAAGATATTGATTGACTGCGGGATAACCGGCAAGGCGGCAGCGGACAGGCTGTGCGAAATAGGGGTAGCTCCGGGCGAGCTTTCGGCCATATTGGTGACACATGAGCATGTGGATCACATCAGAGGAGTAGGGATAATTAGCCGGAGGTTTGACCTGCCGATCTACGCAAGCGTAGGTACTTGGAATGCCATGGCTCCCTCTGTTGGGAAAATTGCTGATGAAAACATCCACTACATAGAGGCTGACACGCCTTTTTCGGTGGAAAACGCCATTGTATTCCCCTTTGCAACCAGCCACGACGCCAGCGAAAGCCTTGGCTTCACAGTAAGCGACGGTAATAAATGCGCCTCTTTGGCAACGGACTTAGGTATAGTGGACAAGTATGTATATGACAACATAAGAGGCTCGGCACTGATGGTGCTTGAATCCAATCACGATGAGCAGATGCTGCTTAACGGCCCATATCCCCAAAGCCTGAAGCAGCGGATTTTTTCGGATCGGGGGCATCTGTCCAACAAGCTATGCGGCGCCTTGTGTGGAAAGCTATTAAGTGAGAGAGGCGGAGAAAAGCACATCATTCTCGGGCACTTATCAAATGAAAACAACACACCCCAAATAGCCTTTGACACGGTTAAGAGAAGCGTGGAACATGCCGGGGGCAAGCTTGAGGATGATATGTTTGTAAGCGTAGCCGGCAGATATCAGCCCAGTCCCATATTAGAGGTTTGAGAGCCATGAATGTCAACATCGTATGTGTAGGAAAAATAAAAGAGAAGTATTTTAAAGAGGCCATCGGCGAATTTGAGAAACGCCTTGGCCGTTTTTGTGTGTTTAAAGAGACAGAGCTGCCGGACAGACGCATTCCCGACGATCCATCCCCGGGTCAGGTGAGGGAGGTGCTGGAAAGCGAAGGCGCAGACATTTTAAAAAGCATAGGAAAAAACGATTACGTGATTGCCCTGTGTGTTGAGGGAAAAGCCATTTCCAGTGAGGAATGGGCCGCAATGACTGCCAGTATTACGCAAAGTCATTCCACCATAACCTATGTAATAGGAGGGTCGCTGGGTTTAAGCCCCGCAGTGAAGGATCGTGCTGATCTAAAGCTGAGCCTCGGGCGCATAACACTGCCCCACAGGATAGCCCGTCTGGTGCTGGCAGAACAGATATACCGATGCTTTAAGATCAACGCCAATGAGACATACCACAAATAAATACAAATTCCCTAAAAAGGGAGACGCGGCAAATTTGCCGCGTCTCCCTTTTTCAGTGTGCGCTCGGCATGTGTTACAACTTGGTGGTGAAAGTCCACTACAGACTTGGCAGTAGGAACTGTTAGCC
>CAYTWZ010000074.1:0-9115 GCA_964442035.1 uncultured Oscillospiraceae bacterium | reverse complement strand
TGCACAAAGGAAATAAGATTTTCTATAGTTTTTCATATCTTACTTTACACTATCTGATTATTAATAATATAATTATAAAACAAAAAATAATTTTTTGCAATAAAAAACATTATTTACTTTTCTTCAGAACTGTGATATACTTATATTACATACTTTTTAAGGAGGCTTGTTAGTATGAAGAAACGGGTTGCGGCTTTGTTTACAGCTTTGACAATGGCTATATCCTTTGTTCCCGCTATGTCATCGGGGAAAGAAATTTTTTCGCCCGAAAATGTGATTTTGGAAGAAGCACAGGGGACAGTCGGCCTTTTGGGCAGCGCTTATGCCGAAGACAGGTATTCCGTTTGTCTTACAGCGGACAACCTTGACGGTGAGGAATATCAAGGCATCCTGATAACAGCGGTGTATTCTGATGATGGCAAGCTGATAAAAGCGGACTCGTATCAGGTCACCGTGCCTCAAGGAAAAAGTTTTACAAAAACTGTCTATGTTGACTATTCACAGTCAGAACAATACGTTAAAGGATTTTTCTGGTCTGAGATGACAAATCTTGTTCCGTTGACCGAAAGTATCGTTTCTACGGAAATTTCCCTTGAAAGTGTTGAAATACCTCTTTCCGAAAGGAATGTGTGGTCCACTGACCGTCAGGACGATCACCCGGTAGGAAGCATATTTGACGGCAGTAAGGACACATATATGGCCGGACAGGCCCAAAGCGGCGCCCCGGTCACCCTTTATGCGGAGCTTGACAGGATATATGAGCTTACACAGCTGTGTATAGGCTTCCATTCATCGTCAAATCAGCGCAGCTACAGCTTTGACGCGCAGGGAAGCTTGGACGGAAAGGCTTACTACAGCGTTTTGGATGTCCAAAGCTCTGACAAAAGCAGTGATCTGCCTGTAACATATGATTTGAACGTATCGGCAAAATATATCAAGATAAATGTATATGGCTACAATGGCAATGACAGCGGATGGATAAGGGTAAATCACCTTTCTCTTTACGGCAGGCCCGATAATGACAGCCGGGTGTACTCAATGGACGAAAGCTTTACCGGCAGAACAGACTGGCCGGATACCACTCCGGTTGACGATAACTGGTTTGCCTATGCTCTTGATGAGGAGACATATACCGATTATACTCCCTCTACAGGTTCAAAACTCTATTCCGAAATATACTACATTCCGGATGACGCGGGGATGGGGAGCAAAAACTCCGCCCTTGTCATCTGTGATGAGGTGGATCGCAGCGGCGACAGCAAAACCGGAGCCGGATCCATTGGTGCGTTCCGTAAGCTTGACATCCCGGATAATATCGATTACGACGTCAATTTTAAGCTGTATATTCCTGACAACAGCGAAAACATATACTGGTCAGGTATAAATCTGCTCAGCTCACCGGTTACAGGCGGCGCCGACAGAACGCCTGCCTCTGCCATTCAGCTTAGGTTTTCCCACGGTTCCGGCGGCGCGGTGATCAATTCACTGAGTTCCGTACAGTACAATGAAGGCGATTTGACACGTCTGTTTGAAAATGAGTTCCGGCTTGGATATCCATGGGAAGTGTCCCTCCACGTTTGTCCTGAAAGAAAAAACGTGGATGTGACTATTTATGACGGACTTGTGAGCGAAACAAGAACCGTAGGATACAGCTGTACAGATGTGGAAAAGGTCAATAACCAGACGTGGAAAAACGCCTGCGTAAACTACATAATGTTCAACACCGGCGCGGGCGGAAAGCTCAGAATGTATGTTGATGATTTTAATCTGAGCTATGATCAAAATGAGGCTCAGGCTTCCAAGGTGATATATGAGCAGGATTTCGAAGGCATTTCGACAATAGATGATGCCGACATACAGCAGGCGATTGTAAAAAAGAACGATGACGGCACCACCGGCGGCGGAAGCATAGGATCCTCTCTTCAGGCTACGATTGCCGCCTCCGGCACCTTTGGGGGCAAGGTGCTTAAGCTTACGGATACCAGCGGCTCCGACGGACTTGTTGTGGCTGTTCCCCTAATAATTCCCGACAACAATAATAAGTATATCATAAAATGGAAAATGCGGGATTTCTCACCCAACAATTACAGCGGTATTTCCCTTGCTTCCGGCTTTAATCTGGGCAAAACGGACTATGACCACCCAATGGCGTTGCAAATGCGATACAGCATGCAGAACAATAATACGCAGATACAGTTTAACAATTATTCTTCCATACTATTTAATGACGGTGACTATAACGGTTTTATGGCCACCGGTTCCAATCGGCTTAACGCGGGAAGCGCGTTAGAATTTTCAATCACGGTTAATCCTGTTACAAAGACCATGGATATAACCGTAACGGACGGAAGCGTCAGCGTTACAAATACTCACAGCTTTGAAACCTCGTCTTCTGATGGAAAATACACCGAGGACTGGAACGAAAAACGTGTGGATACTCTTCTTTTCCACACAGCCGCCGGAGGGAAGTCCGACTGCATAATTGATAATATACAGGTGATCGATACAGGTATTGAAGAAAATGCCTCGTCCTCACCGGTAATGGGCATTGTCCGCCTTGAAAGCCAGTGGGGAAAGGGAAAGTATATAACTCAGCGCAATGATACGGATCTTGGCAATCTTCAGGGAATAGACCCCGATCTTACCCGCTTTGTGGAAAGGCCGTCCTTGGCCGGACAGGGAGGCGTATCCCTTGAATGCGTTGACAAGCCGGGCTATTACATATACGCACAGGAGACGGACGGAGTAAATCATACCTTTAAACTTATATTAAAAGAGCTTGACGGAACGGCGCAGGATAAGGCTTTTGCGTCATTTTACAAATCCGCCGCCGCAAACGATGGCTCATACACGGGTACATGTGTCAACTACAGCCCCATATGGGACGCATCCAGAACAATCTGCTATACAAATACCGAAAGCGATTCCCTCAGCCTTATCGTGCTTAAAGACAGCGATTACACACACAGCGATTTGTTTTACCTGCGCAGCGAGGCCGTAAATTTTGTATCCGACAATTTCAAGGGCGACACTCTTAACTCCCAATGGCACAACAACTATCCGTGGAAATCCGCCAATATGACCAACGACAGCTATAACTTCACCGCACTGATAGATTACCGTAACATAGAGGTGTCCGATGGACGTCTGCTGCTTAAGGCCACAAAGGTCGGCAGCGGTGATTGGGCAAAGGATAACGATGGCGAGACCGGAATAGATTACAACGGAAAGTACAGTAAAAACTGGCTTAAATGGGCAGGAAGGGTAGGAGTAATAAGCAGCAAAAAGGTTTTCTACAGGCAAAGCCTTATTTCCGGCCGCTTCAAGCAGCCCGAAAGCCCAATCGGCTACTGGAACGCCTTCTGGCTAAACGCCGCCAGCGGCTGGCCGCCGGAGACGGATATATTTGAGTATATGTCCTCTCACGGCACCAATACCTGGTACACCGCCACTCACCGCAATAATTCCAGCGGCAGTGATGTGGGCTACGGCGGATGGCAGACAGTAAACGGCATCAATGTCCGCACAGGCTATCACGATTTCACCCTCGACTGGGGTTACAACTATATGAGGTTTTATGTGGACGGTATACTTTACCGTACTGTGACAGGGGACGACGTTGACGAACAGAATAAGGGCGTTCAGATGATACTTAACACCGGTATCGGCGGATGGGAATCAGAACCCGACGATACCATGGTATGGGATACAGGCATGGAATGCGAGTGGATACGCTCGTTTAAGTATTGATTTTTCCATCCGGCAATGTTCGGAAGGGATGCCAAAGAACTGTTTAGGGGGGATTTATATCAATGAATATGGCTGTGCTGAAGCTAATGCTTGATGGATCGCTGGAAACACTTAGAATGTTCTTTTTGGCCTTGATCTTTTCCATTCCGGTCGGCCTTATTATAGCCGGAATGCGTATGAACAGGCACTGGATACTAAATATTCCGGCAAGGCTTTTTATACTCATAATGCGCGGAACGCCTCTTATGCTCCAGATTATGTTTTTCTATTTTGGACCGCCGTTCATCCTTGGTATCAGTCTGAACCGCAGAATAGTAGCTGTTATGGCCTTGATACTGAATTACAGCGCTTATATGGCGGAGATTTTCCGGGGCGGCATTGAGGGAATACCTCTTGGTCAGCGGGAAGCCGGCAAGGTGCTTGGCATGACAAGACTTCAGACGTTTTTCATAATAGTTTTCCCTCAGGTGATCAAGCGCATACTCCCTCCAATGAGTAACGAGGTCATCAACCTTGTAAAGGACACCTCCCTTATCCATGTAATAGGAATAAGCGAGCTTATGCTTACGACCAAGCAGCAGGCCTCAAGACTGACGAATATAACTCCGTATATCGTGGCCGGACTGATATATTTGTGTATCAATGCGGTTGTGACCAAGTTCTTCAGCGTATGCGAGAAGAAGCTTGACTATTACAGATAAGGTGGCAGCTATGGATACAATATTGAGTGTAAAAAATCTAAAAAAAAGCTTTGGTTCCCTTGATGTGCTTAAGGGTGTTTCCTTTGATCTTCACCGTGGCGAGGTCATAAGCGTTCTCGGACCAAGTGGTGGCGGCAAATCAACATTGCTGCGCTGTCTGACCCAGCTTGAAAAAATTGATGATGGCACAGTGATCATTGACGGAGATGTGCTGTTTGACAGGGGAGAATATGCGCCCAAGGGCGATCTCAGCCGCATAACCCTCAAAATAGGGCTTGTGTTTCAAAGCTTCAACCTTTTTCCGCACCTTTCGGTGCTTGACAATATAACCATTGCTCCTATGAAGGTGAAAAGAATTCCCCGTGATCAGGCATCAATCCGTGCCAGGGAGCTACTGGAGCGAATAGGCCTCAGTGACAAGGCCGACTGCTTTCCCTATCAGCTCAGCGGCGGCCAGCAGCAAAGGGTGGCTATTGCAAGGGCATTGGCTCTTGACCCGGAGGTTCTGTTCTTTGATGAGCCCACCTCAGCTCTTGATCCGGAGCTTACCGGGGAGGTGCTGAAGGTCATCAGGTCATTGGCGGACAAGCATATGACCATGATCATCGTTACCCACGAGATGAATTTTGCCAGAAATGTCAGTGACAGGATAATTTTTATGGCTGACGGTGTGATCGTGGAGCAGGGATATCCTCAGGATATTTTTACAAATCCGCAAAATCCCCGAACGAGGGACTTCCTAAGCAGCATTATGGAACAGTGAAGTGCTGTGAAAAACATCAAAAAAATAATGAAAAATATAAAAAATTGTCTTGATTAGTTGAAATTATTGTGATATACTAAAATTATTAAGTATATATTGGAGGTCATTTAAATGGACGAGCGTAACGAAACAATCAGTCAGTCAACAAGAAGTCGATCTTCCCGCGGAAATAAAAACAATAACAGAACGGTAATAATTATTATTGCTGCCGTTGTACTTATGTTCATAGGCGGATTGATAGGCAGCGCTATTCAGAGTGCAAAGGTAAAGTCTCTGGAAAAAAACCTTAATGAGGCAAACACTCAGCTTGCTCAGTTGGATGACCGCTATAGGGAACAGATCGACACACTTGAAAAAGAAATTGCACTTAAGGAACAGGAATTAAAGAACAGCACAGTTTCCACCGGCGCGGAAGATCAGACTGTTCCGATTGATACCGATGGTGAAACCGATACCAAAAAGGGCGGATGGTTTATAACACTGCTTATTGTTATAATTGTTATTGTTCTCGTTATCAGCGCTGTATACATCTCCTTCAATGCCTTTAAGAAGAAGGATGACGAGTATGATGATGACGAATATGATGACGATGACGATGACGACGAATATGATGACGATGAATATGACGATGACGATGAGTATGATGATGATGATGACATCGATGACGATGACGATGAGGAATAAGTCTTTCAGATAATAACTAAACGAAAGATGTCCCCTAATCTCGTCCAACGACAAGGGGGCGGAGTCTTTGCCTTGTAGCGTCAGCTACCCTTTCGTTCCTCGGTGGTAGTTTCTTTCTTCTACCGAAACGCTCTATTACGGGCTTTCATCTCTTGTTTAATTGTGTTAATTGCAAAAATCTTGCAGGGTTGTATATGAAGGAATTGGGCGGCTCCGGCAGGAGCCGCCTATGCTTTATTTGTTATTAGGGAAGCACTGATTAATTCTAAAATGCTGATTGGTGATGAAATTTTTCTCGCAGCAAGGCAAAAAGCGCAATACTTTCTTGTATCTTGGGCTTTTTACGAGATGCGGAAACTCCCCGTCAAGCGGCGATTTAAGCGTAGGCGCGGATTATTCAGCGCTTCCTTAAAATTAATCGAAGCTTAAGGCTTTTTACGACAGCAAAAAAACAAGAGCCGACCAGAGACCAGCCGACTCATTGTTGTATTTTTTCAATAAATTACAGTATTTTCTTCTGCTATGCAGTTATTGTATATTCGTTATTTATTTTGCCTTTCCTACGCTTCCTCGTCCTGACTGATTATGTAACGTGCAACTACCTCGTCCATAACTACAGCATCAACGTTGCCTGTCTTAAGGTCGGAAATAGCCAGTAGGTTGTCAGTATGATATACCTTTTCGCCGATAGAGCTGTCAAGCTCGGGGTTGGCCTTAATAGCGTCGTCAGCAGAGGAATCGCTTTGAAGCGCTACCTTTTTGCCAGCCAGATCGCTGAGCCCCTTGATGGCGCTACCCTCAGCTACAACTACTACCTGACGGTTAGCAAGGTATGGGGCGCTCATGCAGTAGGATTCAAGACGCTCGTCTGTGATGGTAAGGCCGTTCCAGATGCAGTCAATATTACCGGTCTGAAGCTCGGCATCCTTTTGATCCCACTCGATGGGAACGGTTTCAAGCTTGATTCCGTACAGGTCGCATACTGCTTGGGCAAGGTCAATATCAAAGCCCTTAATGGTGCCGTCCTCGTCAGTATAGCCCATGGGCGGGAAGGAAGCATCAAGGCCCAGTTTAAGTGTTTCGGGAAGAGCGTCCTTGTTTACATTGGCAATGTCAGCATCAGACTCAATGATTATCTTGTCCTCGCCAAACCACTTTTCAGAGATAGGCTTAAGCTCGCCCTTGTCCTTGAGATCCATAAGAGCGGCCTCAACAGCGTAGCAGAGATCCTCGTTGTCTTTCGCAAAGCCTATGCCGTATTCCTCTGGAGTAAGACTTTCATCAAGTATAGTCAGCTTTGCGGTGGCCTTTTCTGATCCGCAGCCTACGAAAGAAAATGCCAGTACGATCACCAAAGTGATCAAAAGTGCTTTTTTCACGGTGAAACATCTCCTTATTAATTAAGTACAGTGCTATTTTACACCATATTTATTAAATAGTAAAGACTTTTTTTAAAAATTTTTTTTATTTTTTATTGATTATTTTTGTAATAAGTAGTAAAATTATTCTATAGGGGTTGATACAGGATGATAGGCACAAGAGAAATACGCGCATATATGAACAGCCACAGTATTGATGGCTATCTGCTGTATGATTTTAGGGGAAGCAATCCGGTGATGAAGCAGCTGATCGGAAAAAAATTCACTACCCGCAGGGCCTGCTGGTTTTTGCCCAAGGACGGTGAGCCTGTTATCATATACCACATAATTGACCGCAATGCTTATGAGTGGCTTGACTGCGAAAAGATCGTATACATGACGTGGCAGGAATATTTTGAGGCCTTGGAAAGGGTCATGGACGGCATGAAGGTTATCGCCATGGATTACTCAACATCCATTCCGATTGTCTCGGCTGTTGACGGGGGAACTATTGACAGCATACGGGCTATGGGTAAAGAAGTGGTAAGCGCCGCTGATATATTCACTTTGCTTACCGCCGTGTGGTCGGAGGAAAATTTTGCAAGCCACATGTATGCCTCCCGTGAGATACAGGACACAAAGGACGCTGCCTTTAAGCTGATCGGTGATACACTTTCCCGCGGGGGAGAGATCAACGAATATCAGGTTCAGCAATTCATTATGGACAGCTTTGCCAAAAAGGGACTTAAGGCGGCTGATCCGGCCATTGTAGGAGTAGGGGAAAACAGTTCCAACTCCCATTACGAACCCACAGCGGAAAAGAGTAGTTCCATTCGCCGGGGTGATCTGGTGCTCATTGACCTTTGGGCTAAGAAAAACACCGGAGACAGCGTTTATGCCGACATAACTTGGATGGGCTATTGCGGTAGCGTCGTTCCGGAAAAATATGCAAAGGTCTTTGATGTTGCCAAGGCGGCTCGCCTGGCGGCTTGTACCTTTGTCAAGGAAAAATTCAGTTCCGGTGAGGAAATCAGGGGCTATATGGTGGATGATGTGGGCCGCGGATTGATATCCGCAGCAGGCTACGGCAAATATTTTGTCCACCGTATCGGGCATTCCATCGGCCCCGGTGAAAACGTACATGCTCTTGGAGCCAATATGGACAACTTTGAGACACATGATGAAAGGATTATACTACCGGCCACGGGCTTCTCGGTGGAGCCGGGAATATATTTAGACGAATTTGGTGTCCGAACCGAGACAGACATGTTTGTTACCGCCGACGGGAAGGCAATGGTTACCGGCGGAGAGCAAGAAGAAATAATTAATATTTTATAAATAATATTTAGGAGGAATTGTAATGTATTGTCCAAATTGTCAAAAATTGTTTGAAGGAGACGGCCTTTGCCCCCAGTGTGGCACTCAGATGGAGCCTGAAAAGGACATCTATGAAAAGACAGAAACTGAAGAAGAAATAATCAGGGCCCAGCATGAGGAGCAGGCGGCGGAGAAGCAGAATGATGAGGAACCGAAGGTAAGGCTTATTGAAGAGGACGATGAGCCCGGTTTGTTGAAAAAGCTGCCCTTTAAAATGATCGCCATTATTTTTGGCGCTGTGGCTGTTGTGGGAACAACAGCAGCGTTTATTATCGCAAAATTCAAAAAAGGCGGTAAGCGCTAAAATCAAGTAGGAGGCTAACCATTAGTTGATTAGCCGACCTCTCACACCACCGTGCGTACCATTCGTCATCGCGGCGGTTCAATCATATTGAGTGCAGAGACTTGTACGCTTCGGATATATCACAGTATCCGCGGCGTGCAAGTCTTTCATTTGTTATGGTGTGATGCAGTATTCCACT
>CAYTWZ010000073.1:0-9160 GCA_964442035.1 uncultured Oscillospiraceae bacterium | reverse complement strand
AGAATTTTTTCAATGTGCTGCGCATCGGCTTTTTCCATAATTCCGCTCCCTTTCACATTACATTTATCGGCGAACCGCTGAGGTACCGGGCGATGTTTTCAAATACCATGTTGCCTCTGGATATAAGTGCTTCCTCGCTGGCAAAGGCCACATGGGGAGTGACCACCGTGTTTTTGCAGTTGAGCAACGGATCATCCGTTGGTAGAGGAGGCTCAAAGTCAAAAACATCAATCCCGGCTCCGGCAATTTTTCCGCTGTTCAATGCTTCAGCTAACGCGCGGCTGTCAATAACGCCTCCTCTGGCCGTGTTGATAAGGACTGCCGACGGTTTCATCAGCGCAATCTTATCTCTGTTGATCAGGCGGCGTGTGCTGTCATTAAGTGGTGTGTGTATAGAAACGATATCACTTTCCCTGAGCAGCTCATCAAGGGATACGTATTTGACGGCATCCACGTTCTTTACGGTGCGTGAGTAGGCCAAAACCATGCAACCAAAGGCTTTTGCGATCTGAGCAACTCTGAGGCCTATAGCCCCGGTGCCCACAACGCCGAAGGTCTTACCAAAGAGCTCCCGGCCGATCAGGCCGTCCTTGGTTTTACCCGCCCGTGCCGCGGCATCACATTTCACAATATTTCTATAAACTGATATTAACAGGCCGAAAACCAATTCGGAGACCGCCACTGTGGAATAGCCGGCACAGTTACTAACGGTTATCCCCCTCTCACGGCAGTAATCCATAGGTATATGATCCACGCCCGTAAAGGCTACAGAAATAAACTTGACCTTGGGGCATCCTTCCAGAACCTCTTTTTTGAGAGGCATATTCGCCAATACGAGAATGTCCGCGTCCCTGCCGCGTTCAATCAATTCGGGGACAGATGTGGTTCTTGTACTGTGAAAAATGACCTCAACATTGCTTCCTAAGGCATTTACTGCCGATTCCTTTATCCTGTCATAACTTACCCCGAGGGGCTCCAATACTATAATTTTCAAACTTGATCTTCCTTTCTATATTTCAGCGTCACGGTTGCAGTCCTTTGAATAAATATATGAAAACATTTCCCGGCCGACGCCGTAGGCTCCCTGCTGAACATAGGGGCCGAACCAAATAAAGTCATCCTTTTTTATCGGCATCCACCTGTTCTCCAAAAGATACATCCCCTCGCCGGAAAGGATATAGGCGCCATGCTCCTGCACGTGTGTCTCCACAAATGGATGGCAGCCGCCGGGCGCAAAAGAAAGAATGTGCATATTCATGTCAAATCCCAAGTCGTCCGTAGGAAGAAAATCCTTGATCAATACGTTTTCCATATCGTCATATATGCGATAATCGATGTTGTTTATGTTGCCTACTACATTGTGTGTAAAGTGATTTTCAAGCTTGATATATCTTTGCTTATAAAAAAGCGCTTTTGTTCCTTCCGGCGCTACGTTTTCAAAAGAAAGCCCGTCACCGGCTCCGGCATAGGCAAAGCCCCCGGATGTGAGTGAATGCTTTTCGCCTCCTGCTGTTACGGTCAATGCGCCGCTGACGCAGTATAGAAAGCACTCGATGTCATTTTCGGTACAGAGGGCTCTCGTGGTGCGCCCGGTCTTACTAAGCTCGATAACATACTGGACAAAGCCTGCTCCCATTTTCGGCGAGGCAACAATGCTTACCCTGCAGTCCTTAATGCCCGGTATAACGTTATTTACAAGCCCAGTTGGAGGAATGACGGCAAAAAGTCCGGGCTTGATCACTGCCCTTGTGGAAAGGGGTTCTTTTGGATAGCTCATAAAATCAAATCCTTTCTGACATTTATTTAATTGAAAGTAAGGTATCTGCAAGTATTTCCGCTCCCAAGGCCAGATCACTGTAACGAGTGAATTCCTCCTTGCAGTGGCTTCTACCTCCCACACTGGGAGTGAAGATCATTGCCGTTGGAATATACTCGCCTATTATCAGTGAGTCGTGTCCCGCGCCACTGTTAATGTCCATAAAAGGTATGCCTCGCTTATCACAGGCTGTGCCGATAAGTCCCCGCAGTTCTTTGTCCATCAAGAGCGGCGGAACGTTCAACGTAAGCTCTATGGCACAGGTGGCATGAAAGCGCCGGCATGTAGTTTCGGCATGATCCTTTATCTCTGCGAAAATTGCGTCAATGGCCGAGGCATCGGCGCTGCGTATATCCAGACTAAAGCGCACCGTGTGGGCTATGGTGTTTATCTCATTTGGCTCGACGCTGATATATCCTACTGTGGCAACGCTGCCGATATAACGCCGGGAAATGTCACCAACTCGTGAAATTATGGCGGAGGCAACCTCCATGGCGTCGACTCTCATATCCATAGGTGTTGTGCCCGCGTGGTCGCAGCGACCGTGAATGTCAATGATATACCTGCGTATGCCAACAATGTTTTTGACTATTCCTATACGCTTGTTAGCGCTTTCAAGGATTGGGCCCTGCTCAATGTGAAGCTCCACAAAGGCAATGATGTCACTGATATCGCGTTTCGCACTACGATATCCTTCCATGGTGTAGCCCGCTTTTTCCATGGCCTCAGCAAGAGTAATCCCATTCTTGTCAGTCACCGAATACATGGCATGAATATCACCTATGCCAAGCATAGCTTTTGAGGTGTGATAGCCGCCCTTAAATCTGACTCCTTCCTCATCATTAAAGGCGACCACTTCAAGGCAGTGCCTGATCAACGCACCGCTCTCAATTATTTTTTTTGCCGCGGCCATGGCGCAGACTACACCCGCTATGCCGTCAAAAGCTCCGCCGTACATGACGCTGTCATAGTGAGAACCGCTCATGACGGTTTTTTCATCTCCGCCCTCAAGTCGGCCTATAACTCCTCCGCTGCCATCAATATAGGCATTTAAACCGATATTACTCATTTCATTTCTAAGGTAATCGGCACAGTCTAATGCCTCTTGGGTGAATGGGAGGCGTGAAACTCCCTTCCCCTTAGTGGAAGTAAATTCGGCAAGGCGCTCAAGTTGGTAGCGGATATACTTTTCCATATCCATTGGGGATGCTCTCCTTTTAATTATTTGGGAAGCACTGATTAATTCTAAAATGCCGATTGGCGAGGGAGTTTTTCTCGCAACAAGGCAAAAAGCGCATGAATACTTGCAGTATTTTGGGGCTTTTTAATAGAGCTATGGAGGAAACGTCCCGTCAAGGATTGTCTTAAGCCGTAGACGTGAATTATTCAGCGCTTCCTTAGAAAATAAGGTGATAAAATGAAATCTGAACTAACAGTAAAGTGGATTATTCGGGACAGCGGTCTTAAGGGACTGAAATGTGTTGCAGGGGCTCGCTCCCTCGAATCACCGATAGCAAGTGTTAACGTACTTGACAATATTGACCCGGCAAACTGGATGCGTAAGGACGAGCTTGTTCTTACGACCGGTTATCTTATCAAGGATGACCCTAAGCTGCAGATTTCCATTCTCCACGACTTGAAAAAAGCAGGATGCGGCGCTTTTGGTATAAAGGTCAACCGCTTTTTTGACTCTATACCGGATGCCATGATAGGCGAGGCGGAGTCGTTGGGACTGCCGCTTATCGAAATCCCATATTACTACAGATTTTCGGAGATAAGTCAGGTGGTTTTTGACAGAATTTTCAGCATCGGTCTCGGACGCAGGGAAGAGGCCTTGCAGCTTCAGGAGGAGCTTTTTGTACTGCCAAAATCCGGGGCAGATGTAAATGACGCGGCGGAAATTATTATGCGCAGGACAAAAGCGCCGGCAATTATCACTGACAGTCGTCTCGGTATAGTAGCCTTTGCGTTGCCAAATGAAATCCTGACACCTGAGCCCGTAATAATTATTGAAGATATGGACGAAGCTTCCTCCACAGGAGCAGTCAATATTGACGGTGCGAGATACAATCTGAGGCTGTTTTCTCTCGGTAGCGGGACAGGTTTTGTATTTTTCGGGGCAAACAGAGAACTAGAAGAGGCAGTTTCCTCTGCCACACCGGCCATAGCAATGCTGATGGGAGCAAGGAGTGACAACCGTACAAGAAACTATTTCAGCTATTTTGTGGATTTCCTTGAAGGACAGACCCGCTCCGATGAGGAAATTCGCCTTATGTGCGATATGTATGGCTTCAACTATGGGAAAAAACGTATATGCCTGACAGTAAAAATTTCCCAGACACTTGTTGAAAAAGATCCGTCGGTTATATCAGAGACATATACGGCTGTGGATGAAATACTTGAGGAGGATCGGCGGGGGCATTTTATGTGTCGAAGCAATAACCTTGTTAGTGCCTTTTTATATTTTGATCGTTCCATCAAAAACATTCTTGCTGTTATGGAATGTCGCAAGGCGGCCGAGGGTGTTCGGGATGTTCTGTATTCCCGCTTTGCCGCGTCTGACAGAGGGATAGAAAATCCCTTTTTAATAGGTATAGGCCGCTGCCACGTCCGCCTTGTAACTATACCCGAAAGCTTCCGCGACAGCCTCAAGGCCATTCATCTCCTTGAGACATTTGGCGGGGAAGAAAAAATCTCCTCGTATTTTGAACAGATGACCTACCATGTGCTGTCGGCTTTGGGAAATGAAGAGCTGAAAAAAATATACGGTGATACCGTGAAGATATTGGAAGAATATGACCGTAACAACAAAACCTTTCTTGTGGAAACTCTCAACGCTTACTTTCTTAGCAAGTTCAATCAAATGGAGACCGCCAAACGCCTTTATCTTCACAGAAATACTCTTTCAGCTCGGCTTGAAAAGATAAAAAACCTGCTTAATATGGATCTTAACAATCCCGGGGAGGTGTTTGCTCTTTACCTTGGGCTTTGTGCCATGAAGCTGCTTAGAGAATCACAGACCTAATCCGTCAAAACAGACAATATCCTTTGACAGCTTGCGGAACACAAAACGGCCATGACCTGCCTCGCCCACAAATTTTTCATTCTCAACCACTACCTCGCCGCGCGATATAGTCATTACCGGGTAGCCCTTTAGCTTCATCCCGTCGTAAAGACAGTAATCAAGGTTGTTGTGCAGAACATCCGCAGACAGGGTGACCTCCTTATCCATGTCCACAACCGTAAAATCAGCGTCACTGCCAACGGCAATTTCACCCTTCTGCGGATAACATCCGTAAATTTTTGCGATATTGGCGGATGTTATTTTGACAAGGGTATTTATTGATATTCTGCCTTTTGAAACACCTTCACTGAGTAAAATGGGAAATCGAGTTTCAATACCGGAATTCCCGTTTACCACCACCCGGTAGTCCTGTATAATTTTCCCGTTTTTGTCTCGCTTAAGGAAGCGTGATTTTTCTTCCTTTGTATATGTGCAATCATCGGAACCGGTGATGGAGACAGTCTGATCCATAATTGCGTCCCAGATGTCCGCTGCGTCCTTTGGCGTGCGAAGCGGCGGGGAGCAGATGGCAAGATAACCGTCCTCCCGATCATAGATATCTTTAAACAGTGTCATATAGTGTGGGCACGTCTCCACATAGAGCGGAAAGTTTTCCCTATGTGCTCTGCGCGCAATGTCAAAAGCATCCTTGACCGTGGTGTGTACAACCATTATCGGACAACCTGTGACTTTTGCAAAGCTGTAGGCTCTATTAAAGGCTTCTGCCTCACATATAGGTGGCTTTCCGACGGCAAAGTTATGCCATGTCAGTTCTCCCTTTGCTTCAAATTCTTCATCGGCGGCTTCCGCAATGGCATTGCTTTCGCAGTGGAGCAGGGGCAAAGCCCCTGCCTTAACAGCTCTTTTGAATGCCCTAATCAAAGTGTCATCATCACACATAATGCCGTCTCTTCGATAAGTCATGAACATCTTAAACGTGGGTACACCCATTTCAACAAACCTGTCAATCTCACATATGGCGTCCGGACTGCCCTCTACAAGCTTTGCATGTATGGCGTAGTCAATAGGGCAGTTTTTCATCAATTCCTTTTTTTCTTCTATGCTTTCCGTAACCGGTGTTCCAATTTTGCTGTTTGTGAAGTCCATTAGCGTGGTGACACCGCCGAAGGCGGCCGCCACACCTGTGCGGTAAAAGTCATTTGGCCCCTGACAGCCCATAAACGGACACATGCAGTGGATATGTCCGTCAATGACTCCGGGGAGAAGGTACTTCCCACCAAGGTCTATTATGCGTTTCGCATCATCAGCCGTAGCGGGAATGGCGGCTATTTTACCGTTTCTGACGGCTACTGAACCGGGAAAGGTTTTTTCCGCTGTAACAATAATGGCATTTTTCAAAATTAAATCATACATGCTTTTTCACCTTTGAACGGGAAAAATCTTATTCCATGCTTACAAGAGCAGGTACTGCGTTTTTGAGCGGAGTAGAGTCCGTATAGGAGGACAGTTCGGGTACATTGTCTATATTGTCAACTCTGAACATGAAATCAGCCATAGCTTCACATGCATTTGTAAATGTCTCGTTATAGCTCATGCTGTAAACATTCTGCTTCATTATTGAGTAAACCTCGTCCTTTGTCAGGTTAAGCTCATCGGCTATAATGCCGGCTGCGTCCTCCATATTGGAATTGATGTAATCTGTAGCCTTACTCATGGCTTTAAGTATGGCTTCGCATTCCTTGGGGTTGTTTTTAAGAAAGTCGTCTGTTACCTGTATGGTGGAGAAAAAGTTCATCCAGTTCACATCTCCGCTGTAATCCTCAAGATAGCTGTGCGTTCCGGAGAACAGTAGTGTGCCGCCGGCTGCAACAGCGTTGTTTACCCATGGCTGCCAGCAGGCCATAATATCAATATTCCCTGCCTCCATTGCTGATATCTGGTCAGCGGGAGCAAGATTAACAAATTCAAGCGAGTCGTAATCGACCCCCAAATCGTCACACATGGACATTATTGCCATCTGTACTCCTGCGCCGGTAGACATACCGATTTTCTTTCCGGCAATGTCGGCGCTTGTTTTAATGCCGGATTTGCCGCTGGCAACAACGCACTGTGTGTCCCCGGCATCCGCCACAGGCGCAATGATTTTAACTCCGACTCCGTTTGCTGCCAACGGGATACAGGTGTAGATGGACTCACAGGAAACTTTTGCCGTACCGCCGGCAATGAGGGGGCTGATTTCCGTGCCCGACTGAAGATACTGGCAGGTTATATTAAGGCCTTCATCCTTGAAGTAACCAAGCTTGTCGGCAATAATCTGCTGAGCCGAAATCTGCGGGTCGATAACACCGTAAAACACTATTTTATCAGAGGACACGATCGAATTTTCCTCATTAGCCGAGGAAGAGTCCCCGGACTGCTGTGTATCGGTTTTGGTTGTGGAGCAAGCCGTGAACATACCGATCATACACAGTGAAAGAACAATTGCAATTGCTTTTTTGAATTTCATTGTTTTGATCTCCTTCATAAAATAAATTTATGTAAATACGCCTATTTTTCCACCGCGCTGGCAAGACCGTTGCGTTTCCATTTGAAGAGCATGCTTTCAATACCGGAGAGGATGGAGTAAAATATGGTGTATTCAACACCTATCAGAGCTGCCGCCAGAAACATATCATCAATTTTGAACCAGTTTCTGGCATTATTTATCATGAAGCCAAGCCCCTTTGACGCTCCCATCATTTCAGCTACCACAAGCGCCGAAAATGTAAGCGCGAGGCTGACCTTCATTCCCACAAAGACATTGGGCAGGGCTGACTTCATTATCACCTTTGTAAAAACCTGAAAATTGCTCGCGCCAAGACTCTTTGCCGAGCGTATCAGAACCGGATCGGTGTTTCGTATGCCGTCTATCGTATAGGTCAGAAGCGGCATAAAGGTTGCATAGGCTATCAGCACTACTTTGCTTGTCTCTCCAATGCCGAACCAGATAATGAACATGGGCAGAAAGGCGAAAACCGGTATCGGGCCTATCATGTTGAGGATCGGAGAGATCAGGTTATCGAGGAGTTTGGACTGAGTTATTATAATTCCCAATAGTAACGCTATCGCTGTGCCAAGGCCAAATCCTAAAACAGTGCGATACAGGCTGCTGAAAATATGTTCCCATAGTGAGCCGTCCATTACATACTTATAACCCGTTTTTATAACGTCTATGGGCGAAGGCAAAAACCTTGGATTAAAAAATTCCTTGCCGGCATTTATGGTGCAGATTAACTGCCAGATCAGAAAAAACAACACAAGCGATCCTGCTCTGATCCATTTATCGTAGCCGCTTTTTGACTTGAGCGCTCGTTTCCTATAGTGGCGCTCATCTCTTTTTTTCTGTTTCTCCTCAATTTTTTTGTAAACATCAAAGGCTTTGTCATCTTTAGGAACATTGATTGTCATGATACACACACCCTTTCTAATCTGTAATGATAGATGAGTCGGGATCATCAGTCAGGCTCTTTTCAAAAAGACTTACATATTCAAGAAATTTTTCCGATTTTGTATCTCTAAGACGGGGAATTTTAATTGTTTCGTCCAGCGCAACTCGACCATCCTTGAGCAATATCACTCTGTCCGCAAGATACACAGCCTCAGTGACACTGTGCGTTATGAAAATAACGGTTTTCTTTGTCCTGTACCAAATGTTTATGAGCTCCAGCCGCATATTTTCACGTGTCATAGCATCCAGTGCGCCCAATGGCTCATCCATGAGCAAAAGGTCAGGGTCGTTGGCGAGAGCCCGGGCTATGCCCACTCTCTGAGCCATTCCGCCGGAGAGACTGTTTGGATATTTGTTTTCATAGCCGTTCAGACCGATCATGCTTATATAATCAGAGGCTATGCTTTTAGCGTCCTTCACTTTGCGTATCTTAAGGCCGAATTCAATATTTTCAAGCACTGTCAGCCATGGGAACAATGCGTGCTCCTGAAATACTACGCCTCTGTCAGCGCTTGGCCCTTCCACAAGCTTACCGTTAACGGTTATCTGCCCGGAATCCGGCTTCAGATATCCGGCTAAAAGATTAAGCATCGTGGATTTTCCGCAACCGCTTTTGCCAAGGACACATATAAACTGCTCGGTTTTAATTTCAAGATTGACATCCTTAAGCACATATTTTTTCCCATCGCTCTCGGTGTCGCAGTCAAAGGATTTGTTCAGGTGGTTTATTGATACTCCCATATTTATACCCCCTTAATGATCTTAGTGAAAACAACGAGGCAACGCCTTGTGGCGTTGCCCCGTTGCAAATCTTGAGGTTATTATACGACGC
>CAYTWZ010000072.1:0-9184 GCA_964442035.1 uncultured Oscillospiraceae bacterium | reverse complement strand
CAGTAAAAATGAAATCGTACATTAAACCTCCATTGACAAAAACCAAAATGAATGATATAATAATGGTGCGAGACAGCTAAGCAGCCGCGGGGGCGCGAACGCGTCAATGAGGAAAGTCCGAGCTTCACAGGGCAGGGTGCCGGAGAAATCCCGGCGGAGGCGACTCTAGGGAAAGTGCAACAGAAATAAACCGCTTCGTGAAAACGGAGTAAGGATGGAAAGGCGGTGTAAGAGACCACCGATCCCCGGGTAATCGGGGATGCCATGTAAACCCCACCCGAAGCAACGCCGACAGGAACTATGATTTGCCCGATCCGTTCCGAAAGGCGGCCTGAACCTTGGGGAGACCCAAGGTCTAGATAGATGGCTGCTCACGACAGAACTCGGCTTACCGGCTGTCTCGCACCAAAATCCATGTCATGGAATGAGGGCTTTCAGCCCTTATTGAATGCTTTTTGTGATAACCTAAGGAAACGCTGATTAAGCTGATTAATTCAAAAAAGCTGATTGGCGATGGAATTTTTTTCGCGGCAAGGCAAAGAGACCGTGAATACTTGCGGTGTCTCGGGCTTTTTAACCGAGTTGCGGAAACTCTGCGTCAAGCGGAGTTTTAAGCCGTAGACGTGAATTATTCAGCGCTTACTTAATATGGAATTATCGGTATGTTATCTTCCGGGGACGCCCCGGAAAATTTTTTTTGAAATTAATTTATATTTTCCAAATTAGTGCTTTACAAAAGTTCCGTTTTGGTGTACAATGATAAGGAGTAGAAGTATGTACGAAAGGATTGTCTGAAATGAGAAACGAAGATAAGACCATGGATAAGATTGTGGCCCTTTGTAAGGGCAGGGGCTATCTTTATCCTGGCAGCGAAATATACGGGGGTCTGTCAAACTCTTGGGACTACGGACCTTTGGGTGTTGAGTTTAAAAACAACATAAAAAAAGCATGGTGGAAAAAATTTGTTCAGGAATGTCCGTACAATGTCGGCCTTGACAGCGCTATTCTTATGAACCCCGAGACTTGGGTGGCAAGCGGCCATGTGGGCGGCTTCAGCGACCCGCTTATGGACTGCAAGGATTGCAAGACCCGTCACAGGGCGGATAAGCTGATTGAGGATTATTGCCACGAAAACGGGGAAAATATAGTAGTGGACGGATGGGATAATCAAAAGATGCTTGACTATATCCGGGAAAACAACATTCCCTGTCCCAAATGCGGCAGTCACAACTTTACTGATATACGCAAGTTTAACCTGATGTTCAAGACTTTTCAGGGAGTGACCGAGGACGCCAAGAGCGAGCTCTACCTCCGTCCGGAAACCGCTCAGGGTATTTTTGTAAACTTCAAAAATATTGCGCGTACCACCCGTAAGAAGATTCCCTTTGGCGTAGGTCAGGTGGGGAAGAGCTTCCGCAATGAGATCACTCCCGGAAACTTTATTTTCCGTATACGTGAATTTGAGCAGATGGAGCTGGAATTCTTCTGCAAGCCCGGTACCGATATGGAATGGTTTGAATACTGGAGGAGCTATTGCCGCGACTTCCTGCTTTCTTTGGGCATGAAGGAGGAAAATATGCGTCTTCGTGACCATAGTCCCGAGGAGCTGTGTTTCTACTCCAAGGGCACTACGGATATTGAGTTTATGTTCCCCTTTGGCTGGGGTGAGCTTTGGGGCGTGGCGGACAGGACCGACTACGATCTTACCCAGCATCAGAACCACAGCGGTGAAAGCATGGAGTATATTGACCCTGTTACAAACGAGAGGTATGTTCCCTACGTGATAGAGCCTTCTCTGGGCGCGGATCGCGTGGCGCTGGCTTTCCTATGCGACGCGTATGACGAGGAGGTAATTGACGAAAAGGATACCCGTGTTGTACTTCATCTGTCTTCCGTGCTGGCTCCTGTTAAGGCGGCGGTGCTGCCTCTCAGCAAGAAGCTCAGTGAAAGCGCCGTGGAGATTTATCAAAGGCTTCTCAAAAAATATAACTGTGAATATGATGAGTCAGGCTCTATCGGAAAGCGCTATCGCCGTCAGGACGAAATCGGCACCCCCGTATGCGTTACGGTTGACTTTGACACCGCCGAGGACGGATGCGTGACTGTGCGTGACCGTGACACAATGGAGCAGAAGCGTATTAAGATCGATGAGCTTGACGCGTATATGGAGGAGCTGCTTGAGTTCTAAGCTGATGGATGACAGCGTTGTAAGTATTTGTCCGCGCATTTTTATTGGGGAAAAAGCTACTGCCTGATACACATATATTCTGTGATGCTACTAAAAAACGGAGGAGAAAAGAAAAAATGAAATGTATTGTTTTAGCGGCCGGATATGCTACCCGCCTTTACCCGCTGACGGAAAACTTTCCCAAGCCGTTGCTAAAAGTCAACGGCTTGAGTATCCTGGATCATCTGCTCAGAGACATTGACAGGCTCGATTCTGTCAACGAGCATATTATAGTATCCAATCACCGTTATTACGATCACTTTGTGAATTGGAAAAACAACAACACCGCAATTAAAAAGCCTATCAGGGTACTTGACGATGGGAGTGTGTCAAACGATACTCGGCTGGGCGCGGTGAAGGATATACTGTTCGCCGTTGAATCGGAGAATATTGACGAAGACATTCTTGTTATCGCCGGAGATAATCTAATCGACTTTTCATTCAAGGAATTTGTTGAGTTTGCGAACAAAAAGGACGCCTCGGCCGTCATGGTGAATTATGAGGAGAGCATTGAGGAGCTTCAGCGCTGCGGCGTCATGGTTCCTGACGAGAACATGAGGATCGTTTCCATGGAGGAAAAGCCTAAGCAGCCCAAGAGCAACTGGTGTGTAGGCCCGTTCTATCTTTACAAGAAAAAGGATCTGCACTTTATCTCTCAGGGGATAGCCGAAGGCTGCGCCACCGACGCCCCCGGAAGCTTTGTGTGCTATCTTTGCGAAAAGACCCCGGTTTACTGTTATGTTATGCCCGGCAAACGCTATGACATAGGAAATTTTGAAAGCTACGAATATGTCAAAAGCGTTTATAATTATAAGGTTGATTAAAAACAAGGAGGTTAAAAAAATGGATGGTTCAAAAATTCTGGCACTTGTATTGGCTTTGACAATGATATTCACTGTCTTAGCCGCATTCCCCATGAGCGCGGGAGCCGCGTCCTATGACGACGCGTCGTTCTTTGCAAAGCTCAATTACTCCGCTTACCCGGGCCTTGCGCAGGTCAAGGCGGCCGTTGACAAGGCCGACTATGACTCTGCCAAGGCGGAGCTGCTTAAGTATTTTAAGCAGCGCCACAGCGAGGGTCAGCTCACCGGCAGCGGTGTGAGCGATGCTGACGAGTTTTACGGCATGGCGGTGCTCCCCATGCGCAATATTCTTACCGGCCCGTATGAATTTGATATGTGGCAGGGAGAATTTACTGTTACCAGCAGCGAGTATGCCGATTACACCACTGATGTGACCGAAAGGGTGGCGTCCGAGCTCAACAACGGCGCTGTGTCCTTTATGCTTTTCGCGGGAGACAAGCAGCAGTACCCCGTCCTTGTACAGTCCAAGGAATCGGAATCCGCTCCAAAGCTTAAGGTCACCTACACCCGTGACGGCGCAACAGCGACAGCGGTTATTACTGCTGACAATGACACCTACATAAGCTCTCAGAATACCTCTGCGACTTACGGCACTGAAACCGTGCTTTATATCAAAGAGGACGGCTCCGGCTCCGACTCAACCGGAACCAACACAAGAAGAACTTATATCAATTTCCCTCTTGATAAGGTCGCGAATTCCACAATTGATTCCGCCGAACTTGTAGTGAGCGCGGCATACGCTACTGACTGCACTACAGGTGACAAGGATGTCCTTGTTATCAATGTGGGTGACACCATGTGGAGTGAGAATTCCCTCACATGGGGCGGCACAAGAGGAAGCATTTATTCCTATCAGGACGCTGAAAATCCCACATGGAACGCGAGCGCGCCCAATGCGGACACCGAGTATCACAATGTTACCAGTCGTTTTTGGTTTGGCAAGCCCATGGCCTATGAATATCTCTCTTATCTTGAGGATCCCGATGGCTATAACGCTTCCCACCCCTACAGCGACGTCTATCCCGGCGCGGAGTTCGGCCCTAAGCTGGTCAGCCTCATGAGCGCTTTTGCGTCACAGATGAGCTACGGCTATACTCGTACTCTTGAAACCGGTGAGCGTCTCAACCGCTGGGTTGATATTGTTGACGCATTCCTTGAGACAGATGTGTTTGACACCCGCCTTGACGATTTTGTAAAGATCCTCGACTTCATGTGGGGCGACTGTGACTGGCTTAACGGCAAGAGTATTACCGACGGCAGCGCTTGGTGGAGCAACTGGAGAATAGTCGCCAACGCCGGCTTCTTTAAGGCTGTTGAGTACTTCCCCGAGTTTAGCAATCATGACACATGGAGGGAAAAGGTCGAGTACAATGTTGAATATACCCTTGATTTGCTCTACAACGATGATATGAGCTTCACCGAGGCCGGCCCCTCCTACAACGCTTGGTGTGTAAAGCTTTTCGGCGACTGTGCAAAGGCTGCCAACATGAGCGGCAACCCCATGAGCGATGAATTTATGACTAAGCTCCGTTATGCGGCAAGGAACGCATTGGAAAGCTATTACCCCAACGGCTGGGACTCCAACATAGGCGACTCCAACTACCGTGATCAGATGTACTACTTTGAGATGCTGGATAAGCTTTTTGACGGCAAGGACAGCATCATCAGCGCCTACGTAAACGGAAGTGATGAGGGGGCGGAGTATTTCTCCAGCTTCTATCCTAAGACAAACAGCGCTTACCTTCGGGACAGCTGGGATCCCGATGAGACTGTTTACATTAACTTCACCAACAACCCCAATGACGGACACTATCATCCCGACTCCAATCAGGTGCTTATGTTCGCCTACGGCCAGCCGCTCCTTGTGGACAGCGGTCGTTACAGCTACAGCTCCACAAACAGTATTTACAACGAGCTGCGCTATGCGTCGGCGCATAACACCGTTGAAGCGGTTGGCGTAAGCATGGGCGCACATTCCGCGGCAGCTTCCGCCGGTACTATGGATTATACCACAAACCCCGTGTTTGATTTTGTTACCAACGAGCAGCACGGCTACAGCGGCACGAACCATACCAGAAACGTGCTCTATCTTCACGGTGAAGACGGCGACAGCTACGCTCTGGTTACAGATTATGTAGAGGGCAGCAACGCGGATCAGGAATACCGTCAGAACTGGCACTTCCTGCCTTCCAGCAACGCGGCTGTTTCGGACGAGAACATCTTTACCGACACGTATGAAATGGAAAACGGCCCCATCGCAAAAACAAATTTCTATGGCAAGGCAAATATAACAATAGCATCCGCCGGCGCTGATAACGCTCAAATTCGCAGCGGCTATCACAGCGCGGACTACGGCCTTGTCGCGAACAGCGAATACGCGTCTTTCTCGAAAACCGGACAGAATGTTAAATTTGACACCGTTCTTTATCCCCAAAGAGCCGGTGAAAGCGTTAAGATCGCTCTTGCCGACTTGTCCGATGATGAAAACACGGCGGTTCAGATTATGTCTGAAGACTCTTCTGTAGGCGGGTATTACTATGTAAATAACAACGGCGCGGAAAGCGGCGGTGTAGCGGATTATGTGACTGACGGCAAGATGTTGCTTGCGTTTGGCAATCATCTTGGCATGGCGGGCGGCACATATCTAAAAACTGACTACGGTCCCATAATCACATCCCCCGCTAAGGTTGACAGCATTGTTGTTGACTTTGACTCCGATAGCAAGACTATGTATGTAAGCGGCGACAACCTTGCTTTGGCAAAGGATGAAGCCTCCGCCATAAAGCTTGACTATTACGGAAATACGGTGGATAAGCTTTACCTTAACGGTGAGGAAGTTCCTGTTGTGCTTGACGATTCCGGCAATATCGTGTCCATCGCGTCCACAAATCTTGCGGGTGATCCCTACACCTTAACAGGTGAAAACCTTGTTCCAGACCCGGGCTTTGAGGATGCCGAAGGCAACTTCAGCTGGGGAACATGGGAAAGCCCCAACGGAAGCAACGGTTATTTCAAGGATAGTTGTGAGGATTGGTTCTACAAGGTGAACCGCGACACAAACGAAAGCGCATTGTATCAGTCCGGAAGTATTTCGGCTGAGGATTATGCCCTTGGCACCCGTTGGAATGACGGCGCGACCGGACTTTGCTCCATGGCCAACTTCATTCCCGTGGAGGCAGGCAAGACCTACGCTATATCCTTTGACTACAAGCACGTATCAGGCGCCGACACCGGATATATAATTACCGGCTTTAAGGCTGATAGGGCTGATTATAACGACGGTACTGTGCTCTTTACGCCGGCATCGGCCACTACCGAGTGGCAGACAGCCAGCTATGTATTTACCGCCCCGGAGGACGGGTATGTATACTTCCACTTCCGCTGGCTTGGTGACGGCAACAATACCGGCAACGGCCCGTACTGGTACTTCGACAACTTCAGCGTAGCCGAAGCTGTTGTAAACGAAAACCCCTATGACGTGCCTACAACGGTTACGGTCGTTTCCCAACTGAGCAGCGGCGAAACAATTACCGGCGAGACAATCGAAGCGGAGCCCGGCACGTTCTATTCCGCGCAGCCTCAGGAAACCGTGGTTTACGGCGGCAAGACATATGTGATTAACCGTCAGGATTCCTCCCTTACAATTAAGGTTGAGGAGGGCGCCAATGTTATTACCGTATACTATGACGCAACTACAGACTCCACAGTCACAGTGAAGTACGCGGACGAAGATGGCAATGCTATAAAGGATGACGAAATCGTCAGCGTTCCTTACGGCGTTACCATTGACGGTGAGTCCGTAGGCGTGCCCGAGACAATAGTTGACGGCGAAACAGCCTATATCCTTAAGGAAGTCCTTGGCTACGGCGAAACAGCTGACGGAAGCGAAAAGACAGTTGTGGCCGTATACGAAGCTTTCGGCGTGGAGACGGCTACTGCCGACATTGCCAGAGGTGACTCCCTTAAGTGTGCAAATGGCGATTATACAAATATGAGCACTGAAACCGGCAGCGAATATGCGGCACGGCTTATGCTTGACAATCGCTGGAATAAGCGGGCGGGCGTATTTGGCGTTGATATTGAGAGCCCGGTTATTCAGGCAACAGTATCCTTCAACATTAACGATAATAGTTCCACAAACGGCCCCTTAAATCTTATTGACGTAACAGACATCCTTGGCAAGTCATGGAGTCGCGGAAACGTAAGCGGCCTTGACCTTAGCGGCGCTGCGGCTGCAACGGGCTATGTTTCCGGCAGCAGCGTGATTTATGATATAACGGATCTTGTAAACGCCGGCAGCTCCGAGTTCGGTCTTATCACCGGCGGCAGCAACGAATATATCATTCTTGACAGTGAAAACACAAGCAATCCGCCTGTTGTGACGATCAAGACCATAAAGGATAAGCAGATAACGGCCATTGCGCCTGTAAGCGACATTGAAGTTCCCTATGCGGGAACAGTCACAATGCCCGCTACTGTTAAGGCTACGGCCGATGGCAAGGAGATCGAGCTTAACGTTATCTCCGTAGATTCCGAAACCATCGACACAAGAACTCCCGGCACAACAGAGGTTACCGCCACAGTTGAAATTCCCGAGCATTACGCTCTGGCAAGCGATCTCACGGATCAGATCAAATTCAATGTGACAGTGCTTCCCGAGCCCGAAGCTGTAGTGCTGGAGCCTCTTGACACTGTTTCCGCTATTTCCGGTCAGAATCAGGACGGTGTATTCAAATTCGGCGGAGAAATTACCCGCACGGCGGTCTTTGACTTTGATATTACCTTAAATCAGCCGAAGGATACTCTTTTGGCTATCAACAATTCCGGCGAAATGACCTCAAACAATTTCTTTGGAAACAGCTCTATCTTCATGCTGATCAATGCTGACGGCTTGCTTAAGGTGCGCAACGGAAGTACAAATGACAACGGCGTTACCCTTGAGCTTAACACTCCGTACCATATCAGCGTGACTACCGATGTGGAGGCGGATACGTTCACCGCGGTTATTTCCGACGCTGAGGGCAATGTCCTTCACACAGCCGAAAACTATGCTTACCGTAAGGCTGTAGACAGCCTTGACTGTCTGGTTGCGATTGACAACGGTGGGGTAAACAACGCTTACACTGTTGAAAACTTTAAGGTCGAGACAAACAACTTTGTTCCCGATGTAAAGCTTTCCGCAACCCCTGAGCTCCGTATCCTTGAGGAAGGCGCACAGCTTGGTCTGGCATTTACCGCAAAGGCTGAAGTCAATCTCAACCTTGTGGAAGAAGCCGGCTTTGAGTACGGCGCGTATATCCAGGACGAAAACGGAAATTATGTAATTGAACAGACAGACCTTGAAGTGGACTTTGAACAGATATCCACCGATATGTATCGCCTTGTTATCAAGGGCATTTCCGACGCAAACAGCGTTCGTCGTTATGCCGCGAGACCTTACGTAACTATCGGCGGCGAAAAGTACTACGGTGAGGTAGTGGCCGACTCCCTTTACAACGTTCTTGCGGACAGCATAGTAAACGGTCAGGGTACAGCTATTGAGCCTGTCCGTCTCGCGGCTGCCAACAAGCTTATCGCATATGTCGGATACCGTCAGGCTGACGATGATAAGTTCCCGGGTCAGGCTGCGGCTGAGGATAAGTTGTATGAGGCTGACGGCACGATCAAGCAGGCTTATGCCGATATGGGCATAAGCGCGGACAATGCGGGTAGCGAGGATATCGAGCTCCTTGACGCCGAATTGGTTGAGATCGAGTTCACCGATCCCGCTATCTCTGATACAGTAATGCCGGGCGACATTTCTATGGAGCTTGACTTTGTCGAAAAAATTTAAGGAGGAAGATCATTATGAAGAAATTTTTAACTCCTGAAATAAGTGTTACCGTACTTACTCCCGTTAATTCTGTTATGGATGATATTACCATCAGCGCCGAACAGGGCTTTGATGGGGAAGAAAAAATAATAACAGACCAGACGGAAGATGCGATTTGGTAAAATGAGCTGAGCGAGCCTGCCGCCGTAATGGCGGCAGGCTTTCGCTTCTAAAAAAAGATTTTTACCTTTATTGGGTTGACCTTTACACTTTACATTAGGG
>CAYTWZ010000071.1:0-9352 GCA_964442035.1 uncultured Oscillospiraceae bacterium | reverse complement strand
TTTCGTTTAGTTATTTTGAGCTTACAAAAATTCCACCCTGCTACATGGCAAAGTGGAATTTTTCAATGTGAATATTTTTGTTTTTCGTCTGTCTACTTGACAGGTAGCGCTTCACTTTTTCGGCAAGTTTTCAGTCATCCATCTTGAGTTGTTTTTTACATTTCCCAGCATGCTGACTGCCCGTTGGGGGATTCGCACGACTTCCATGGTACATAGGGGTTTGTCAGCAATCGGCAAAAAGTTCTTTAATTTAATCCAAAATTACGATTCTTCCGGCTCCGCCACTTGTTTCGGAATATACCGATGCAGACACTATGTCAAAATCATCGCAATCGTCTACTGATGTAAGACGGTACTCGTTGATATCGGTTCTGATATATATAGCTACATTTTTTGCCAGATCATATGAGCCGCCTTTGGTGACTACACGTCCGGCGCTAATGGATACGAAACCTTCGCCGGATACTGTGCAGGTCAATTGACGCATATTCACAATGCGGCTGTTCACTATTTGAACCATAACAGGCGTTCCCTTGCCGGCTTTTATGTTGGAGTCAGAGGAATAGGTCTTTTCTACCCCGCCAAGATCAAGGCTGTACCCCAGAGTTGAGCTGCCATTGTTTTCAGCAATGATGCCAAACTTATAATTTACGCTTGTGGCATTGTCAAGCACTATATATATTATTTCCCCCTCAGTATTAGTGACATATCCCTTGACGCTACTTTTGGAAAGCTTCATCCCCATAATGTCCGAAAGCTCTGCCATAGCGGCAACAGCAGTATTGGAGTCCGTAACATATGTCACATCCGCTATCTTGCAGTCGGCGCTGAGACTGTAGGAGCCGATTTTGTTATCTGATAGGCTTACTGCACCGGCAAGACCATTGTTTTTCAGGAATTTGAGCGTCACATAGCCTCCTTCAAAGGATAGCTGCGCCCCCTCCCCCGCATATTTTGAATAGTCGGTTTTGGACTTAAACTCTTGTTCGGATCCTCCGGCGCTGAGCATACGGACATAATAGTCGGAGGTGCCATCCACAGCTTTTTTTTCGCAACTGAGCACTACTCCGTATTCCGAAACGTCACCGCTGTCATTCACGGGCTTTACCCCGGCGATTTTTCCGTCACGGCCCAAGAGCAATGTCACATAGGTGTCATAGCCTATATCGCTGAGAGCTGAAGCTGCGGCTGATGTCTCGATCGAATAAACTTTGCCGGATATTTTCACGGATGAAGGATTTTGCTGGTCAGGATATGCTTTTTCATAAACTCCCGACAGCGTGTCGCTGTATGCGTAAGCAGTGTTGAGAGCGGAAGAATAATATACCACATCATATTTTTTGATGTCAGCTTCACTGGCGCGCTTGGAATTGCGTACAACAGAGGTATTTCCAAATGGATTTTCCCTATCGGAGGAAGCTATCACAGGAAGTGACAGTTCGTTTTCCTCAATTACGCTGTAGTCATAAAGTCCCCTCTCGTCATAATATACTGATATGGTCATTCCGGAGCTGACAGACTGCTTTACCTTTTCCCATGAGGTATCCTTGCCCTGAAAGAATACTCTGGATGAATTTTCCATATTGAGTGTCATACCGGCGTCACCGGCATTACATATGATCTCGTTACCGAAAACGCTGCTAATGCCGTAAACATTGCCTACAGCGCTGTTTTTGTAAACGGCGGCAGCGCTGCCGCCCCGTCCAAGTATTACAGTAACGGTATCATTGATGGCAAGCTCCTTCACCTGTTCCTTTACAAGACTGCCCTTGACGCTGTAATCAACACCCGAAACCGTGACAGTATCGGCGTTTTCTCTTGAGGGAGAAGCGGAGGTCAGCACACCTGTGACCTTGTCACGGTACACAATGGCTCCCTGTTCCTCAGGATAAACACATACGATGTCCGTGGGCACTGCCTGAACGGTCTTGCCTCCGGATACTACAACATAACCGCTGAGATCCGTTTCCCCTGCTGTCTGTGGCTGAGAATCGTCATTAGCCTTTACTGTTGCATAAACGACGTTGTCCCCTGAGGTCACATAATATATCTCATCTCCTGGGCAGAACTGTGAGCGTGCGTTGCCGTAATCAGTCTCACTGCCCTGCCAGTAAACAAGTGTTGATGAGGAAAAGGCCTGTTTTTCCAGACGTCCATCGTCGATCAGTGTAACTGAGCCCTGATCAGCAGAGGCTATCACCCCATGATAGGGTTGATTTCCCACTGAGATTATGCCTATAAGCCTGTTATC
Source organism: uncultured Oscillospiraceae bacterium (assembly GCA_964442035.1). Classification (GTDB taxonomy): domain Bacteria; phylum Bacillota; class Clostridia; order UMGS1883; family UMGS1883; genus JAFLUQ01. The sequence continues at coordinate 7,101 of CAYTWZ010000071.1, read as the reverse complement.
CTTGTCTGTGATCAGTTTAACCTTTTTGCCGATGTAAAGCTCTTTATCCCCGTCAAACCTGTATGTCCCGGCTGTGGTCAATATTTCGTCCCCACTGTTGCGGTAATCCGCTAACACCACACATTCGTCGGAAATGCTGTAATCCTGATTTTCAAGCAGCTTTCCTCCGGCGAGGGTATCGGCGGTCATGGTGTTGGCAATGATAAGCGCCGTGTCCCTGCGACTAATCACAGCGTCCTTTGAATATGTCAGCCCCTCATCAAGCTTAAGAGCAGAAGCCTTGGCAATATATGCATCGGGATACTTACCTCCAATGCTACCGCTGTTGTAGCCCAAAAGCCGCAGTGCTACAGTAATAGCCTGAGCATAAGTGATTGAATCGTTAGGAGCAAAGTAACCTCCCGGAAGTCCTGTTATAAGTCCTGCCTTTGCAGCAGCATTCACGTAACCGGCGGCCCAGTTGTCTTGAGGCACATCGGGGAACAGGCTTCCGCCGTAATCCGGGGAAAGGTCTGCCGCTTCAACAGCTATTTTGGCAAATTCAGCTCGGGAAACAGGGGCGTCGGGGTCAAAGCTGCCATCTCCCCGCCCGGATATTATGCCCAAATCAGACAGCAGAGCTATGCTTTCGCTGTAAACAGTGCCGGGCTCAACATCGTAAAATGCGCTTACCGGAGCTATTAACGTAAGGGTCAGAGCCGCAGCCAGCCCTGTCGAAATAAGCTTTTTATTCATTCCATTCCCCTCCATTAGTGGATATAGCCGCCACTGTGCCGGGGGCTATTCCGATGTCGTTTGTTACTGACAGTGATACCACACCGGTTTCACTGTCAATGTCTGTGATAAGCGCGGAGACTTTTCCGTAATCGCCACAGTCAAGCCCAATGTTCTCACCTTCACTCAGCTTGGCAAGAGCCTCACTGTCCGAAACCGTGATATCCGTCCGGAGGATAGATGTATCGGATATGGTCATTATACTGTCACTTTTGGAGGCGATAGTGTCACGCTCGCCCTTTTTACGCTGGGTCACAACTCCCGACATAGGAGAATATATCTTAAGCTTTTTCTCATCGTCCAGCAAGGAATTTAGCCTGCGCTGTGAGTCATCCACATCTATTTCTGCCCGTTCAAGAGCAGAGGAGGTGTTGACATTTTCGATATCAATTATCAGTGCGCCCCTTTTGACGTAATCCCCTTCCTCATAGTTCACCTTGTGTGCATAGCCGCTGCCGCGGCTTACCACTGCTGTTGTGGTCCCCTCTGTTATTGTTCCGGTGATAGGAGACTGGATGCCGTTCACCTGTGCGGAAACCGCCATTCCCACAGTAAGTCCCCCAAGGTTTTTGCCTGATATCTCCACGTCGTAGAGTTCCGCCCCCGGGACGGAGGAATTGCGCTGGGAATATATTCTCTTCACAATGCCGGACACCGTACCCATGGTATCGTCACATGTCACCTCAGCCGTGCTTCCCACAGATATACCTTCCAGCTGGGCAGCTGTAAAGGGCACCCTCGCGGTAAAATTAGCTTCGTCAACAATGATTCCCACGGTTTGGGTGTTGACCCTTTCCCCCGCCTTAACGTCGAAATCCTTAAGAATGCCGCTGGCCGGTGCGTAAACCTTAAGATCATCTACATTTTTCTGAGCTGTTGCCAGAGATATCCGGGATTTTTCCAAAGAATTGCGTGCGGCGTCAATATCGTCATACAGGCCGTTTTCATCAAGTTTGTAAAGGAGCTGTCCCTCGATCACGCTGTCCCCTACCTCCGCTTCGCAAAGCTCTATCTGGCCGGTTTTGTCCGCGTAAACCTCAGCGGAGCGCACAGGGAGTAGAGTCCCCCGGTAGAAAAACTCCTGAGCCTGAATTTCGTCATTGGTTTCCTCAGGGGCAGAGGCTTCTTCCTCCTTTTTACACCCCGTCAGAGAAACTGCCAAAGCGGCACACAGGGAAATAATGATAAGTCTTTTTTTATTCATGCTTCTATCTCCTCTTTTTTAGGTTAATACTAAACAAGTTTTTATTATTGCTTAGTAAACAAAGCTATCAGCTTCTGAAAGAAGTTCTTCTTTTCCTCCTCGGGAGGAGCTTTTTCTTCTTCTTCAATATGCAGATCCGGGGTCTTTACAATAAACTGCACCTTGTCAGGCAGGGCTACATTCGGTGCCGCAAAGGACACTGCCGGAGTATTGCTTCCGGACAGCAACGAACCAATATCAATTGATGCCGTTCCGTTATACATAGTCTGTATGCCGTCATCCAGCAATCCTACACTGGATGGAAGTGTCTGAGTACTGTCACGGAGCTTGGTGACATTGTCCGCCAGCTCTGAAATTACGCTTTCCAGACTGTCAACGCCACTTGCCAGAGACGCAGTTCCGGCGTTAAGAGTACCGGCCCCCTGACGGGCGGAATAAATACCGTTGTCAAGGTCTATGTAAGACGAGGCAAGCGTCCCCACACCTGATGCGTAGCTGTCAAAGCCGTCACGTAGCTGTTTGGCGCCGTCATGGAGCTTTTCGCCCCCATAAATAAGCGACATTGCAGAATTTCCCAAGGTTTCGGCTGCGGAGTAAAGCGTGGACGCCGCTACCGCGCCATCGGTGTATTCCTTAAGCCCGTTGCCAAACGTCCCGGCGGCAGACTGGAGGGTTTCGGCTCCTTCAGCCATGGAAAATGCCGCCGACGCGAAAGTGTCCGCCGCATTGTACAGAGTGTTCATACCATCCTGAGCCTGATCCACTCCGCTTTTCAGCTGACCGATACCGCTGTTCGCCGAGGAAAGACCGCTTTTAACGCTTGAAGCGATATAATTGGCTTGAGCAATGTATTGAGCCATCTCCGCAAGTTGCGGATTTTGCGCCGCCATCGAATAAAGAGCCGAAAGTATCTGTTCCTGAGCCGCCATGGCATCATACATTGTTCCGATACCCGAATTTAGATCGTCAAGTCCCGCATTAATGGCGGATATGTCAGTAGACGAGGAATGGAGGGTTTCTATGCCGGACTGTATTTCCTCCTTGTAGCCCGCTATTGTCCCTATGCCGTCATAAAGCTGGCCGAAGCCATCATTAAGAGTGTCTCCCGCCGAGGCAAGCTCCGCCACGGCGCTTTTGTTCTTTTTCAGCGCTGCAAGGGCGTTCTGCAGCTTTGACTTGTTAGCGATCATTTCAAAAAGTCCGCCCTCAATGGCGCTTATACCTGAGGTAATATCCGAGGATTTTGAGTCCAGCTCCATAAGTCCGCTACGTACTGAGGCAGATCCGACCACAAGTTGCGACAGTCCGTTATCCAGCTCCGCCGCACCTCCGCTGAGGTCATAAATTCCCGATTGAAGCACAGGAACGGAATTTCTTATGCCCTGACTTCCCGAATCAAGAAGTGCTATACCCTCAACCAGATCGTCAGCGCCGTTTTTTAGCTGTCCGCTACCGTCCAAAAGGGAAGCGATACCACTTGTGACCTGTCCCACTGCATCGGCTGCTGTGTCAAGGCTACTGCCAAGTATGCCATCGGACAGTTTGAGCATTGCTATGGTAATACCGTCCATTTCAAACCTGTCAGCCGTAAATTCCACTGTTGCGGTTTTGGACGAGGAAGGCAGCACCATAAGGGTAAGCTGGCAGCTGGAACCCACATTGGCAATAATTGCATCGTCACATACGATGTTTTTACACTTTTCCGAATTTAAGGTCAGCGAAATCTGAGCCATGTAATTGTCAGTATAATATGAGTTAGCCTTGTTATTTAGCTGTGCGTCAATGGTCAATGTGACCTTGCCGCTTTTGCCTGTAAGATCCTCTCCTGATATCCGCCGTCCGTCCAGAGTGTAACTGACACTGATATCCCACGGGAGCTGACCTCCCTCCATCTCGCCCTGATAGTAAAACGTGTCCTCTATGCCCTTGGTGTTCCACGTTATGGAGCCTGAGGTCAACTTGGGAGCTTGCGTGGAGGAAAGGTTTTTTATATTGGTATAATTGCCGTAATCGGTAACACTGGGACTTCCGCCGGGCTTTATGGCATTTACCACGATCAGCCTTTTACGGCTTCCATCAGAGTTAAGATTGACATAAACTATTTCTTCCTTTGAATAACTTTGAGCGGACGCACACAGGCAAAAAAGCTGCATTGCCGCAACAACAAGTGCAAGCACTCTTTTTTTCATGAAAGATGCCTCCTTTTATCAAACAAAATCCGCTTTATAGGTGGTGTGTTTTATCAGACCATCCGCCGCGTATATGATTGCCGGCAGTACAAACATTACCAGTCCCATGGACAGCAGAGCTCCTCTCCCTACCAGTATTCCCAGCTGGGATATAAGGCCGTTCGTTGAAAAAAGCCCAAGCGCAAAGCCGCTTACCCCAAGAATCGAGCCGGAGGTCAATATTGAAATGATAGTAGAGTCAATGGTCTTTTCCAGTGCCTCCCGCTTGCCGAAGCTGCGGCGCTGTGATTTGTACTCGTCAGCAAAAAGTATGGCGTAATCTACCGTAGCTCCCAACTGTATGGAGCTGATAATGAGATAACCTATATAAAACAGGGTCTGACCCGCGAAATAAGGCACCGAAAGATTTATCCATATAGAAGCCTCAATGACCAGTAGCAGTATAAGGGGCAATGAAATTGATTTAAAATTAAACAACAGTATAACTGCTATGGCCAATATGGAAATAAGATTGACCTTAACGCTGTCGGAGGTTACCACTCCCTTTAGGTCGTATGAGTTTACGCTGTTGCCCACTATCTCGTATTTATCGGGGTAATATTTTTGTGCTACAGCCTTGATCTCATCCACCTTGGCAAAGGTTTCGGGGCTTTCCGCCGGGGCGTCAATGGTGATAACATATCTTGAGTATTCGTCAGACAAAAGCTGGGACGCCTGATCCTCCGGAACAAATTCCGTTGGGATAGCCACGCCGACTGTTTCGGCATATGTGACCACTGAGGTGACCTGATCCAGCTCCTTAAGTTCACTCGCCAAGGCTTTTTCCTGAGACATAGTTCCCCGGGGAACCATTACCACCACAAGGTTGGACTTGCCGAATATATTTTCTATCTCGGCAATATCGTTCCCCACCTTAGTCCCCTCGGCGTAAATACCGTTAGAGCCGTATGTGAAGGAGTTAGCTCCCTGAGCAAATATACATGGGAAAGTAATTACCACAAACAATACCAACGCCGGTATCCTTGCCTTCATGACAATGTTTGTAAGTCCCTTAAAAGAATGGACAAGGGGCTTGTGCTTGGTTTTGTCAATTATCTTGTATGTACAGAGCACCAGTGCCGGCATAAATACCAGCACCGACACCAGTGACATTACTATGGACTTTACCATTACTACACCCATATCCGGCCCTATCTTAAAGCGCATCAGTATCAGCGCCGCAAACCCCATAACCGTAGTAAGACCGGAGGACAGAATGCTTGATGCTGACTTCTGAACCGCGCAGGCCATAGCCTTACGGGGTTCATCCGGGAATCGATCCTTGAAGCCTTCAAAACTGTTAAGTAAAAATATCGAATAGTCCATGGACACCGCCAACTGCAATATACTTCCCGCGGCATTTGTAATAAAGGATATCTCCCCCAAAAATACATTTGTGCCCCTGTTTAGGGCTATTGCGACACCTATAGTAATAAGGAAAATAAATGGCTCGATCCACGACTCGGTGGTGATTAAAAGGATAACAAATATTATCACAATTACCATCTTTATAATAAGATTGATCTCCTTGGTGGTCTCCTGCATATTGGCCACAGCCTCTACCGCCGTGCCGGCGTAAACGCCCTTATCGCCGCACACCTCCCTGATATCGTCCATAGCGCTCTCCTTGTAGTCCTCGTCAAGTGTCACAGTAAAAAGCGCGTTATTGTCTATGTAATATGTCTCAACAGTATCCTTGTCCATAAACTCAATGGGCTGATAAATATTTTCCTCATCGTCCAGCCATGTTATTTCCTGAACGCCGTACACCTCACCGATTTTCGACTTATAGCTCAGAGCTTCGGATATGCTCACATCTCTGAGCATTATCCTTGCATTAGGCGTCCCCTTATCATACTGGTCATTCATAATATCCAAAGCCTTTGTTGACGGGGCGTCATCTGGAAGGTAATCCATAATATTGTAATTGACCTTCACTGCCTGTGATTGTATAAGCGACACCACCGTCATTACCAAAAACGCTGCTACAATTATTACCTTTGCACGCAGTATTTTTTCTATTATATTGTTCATACACTACACCCTAACACAAACAAAATCAACAATTGTATGGATATAGTATATATGCTACTATAAAAAATTACAACAATCAATTTATTACGGCTGTATTTTAAGCAACATTTATTCAAATATGTCTGTAAAAGATAATTGACATTTGTATAAATATATTATATACTGTAGTTATACAAAAAGAGGAGGGAGAACACTATGAATAACTCTGATTTAAGGGTCAAAAAAACTCAGAAGGTACTAAAGGAAGCTATGCGGGAGCTTATCTACCAGAAGCCCCTGGAAAAAATATCAGTCATAGACATATGCTCCTTGGCAATGGTAAACAGGGCAACGTTTTACTCCCATTACGAGGACAAGTACAGTCTCTTCTACGCCATGGTAGAAGAATTTTTGGAACCCTTGGAGATGGCGGAACCAAAAATCTCCGACACCAGCTGTGCTGAACTGGACGAATACCGCAAATATTATGTTGACGTAGTGGCAAAGACGATTTTTGACCACGCCGAAAACAACAAAAAGCTTTGCCGCTCCCTTTTTAAACGAAATGACTACTTTGAGGTATATCTGCGTAACTATGTGGCAAAGAAGCTTTTTTCTCAACTAAGCCACATGGAAGAGCAGGGTATAAGGCTACCGGTAAGAACCGACGCAATGGCGGTATACTATTCCGGAGCGGTCTCAAGCCTTATGCACTGGTGGATAGATTCTGATTTTTCAATAAGTGCGGAAGAGCTGTGCGGCTATCTCAATACTCTGCTTAACCCAAAAGGATAAGCCGATTGCAAATAGGGTAGATAGAGAGGTTATATGTCTCTTTATCTACCCTTTAAATTGCACGATTTTTTCGAATCAATGATTTTT
>CAYTWZ010000070.1:0-9361 GCA_964442035.1 uncultured Oscillospiraceae bacterium | reverse complement strand
TTTAATCAATGTCCTTTAATATTGCTTTAAGCACCATGAGCTCGTCATAGGTAAGTGTCACGCCCTTCCCCATTTTTTCATGATCCGGAGCCCAGTCACGGATGTCGAATTTGGGGTTTGCGCCGTTCCAGCTAATAAGGTTGAGCTCCTTGCGCCAGCCCCTGGCGTTTTCCTCCGAAAGCTGTCCCAACTGCTGCTTTATCTCAAATTTAATTTCTGCCATTCTTTTCACTCTCCTTTTACTTGCACAGGCGATATATAGCCCGAGCGTAAATCTTTGCCACATTTAAAAGGGTATCTATTTTTATGTGCTCATTGGAACCGTGCATATTATTTTCCTCCCCGGGCATCTCAGCTCCGTAGGCTACGCCGCCAGATACATTGTGAAGATAGGTAGCCCCGCCCTCAGCCTTGCAGAAGCCTTCATCCCCGGTGACCTGAGTATAACAGTCCAAAAGCGTCCTAACAAAATCACTGCCGGATGGTACAAGATGTCCCTCCATTTCATGGAAGCTTAACTCAAAATTAAAGGGACTCAGCTTTTCGGTCACGATATTTTTCACTGTTGCTAAGCTGACAGTAGCGGGAAAGCGAATATCTATTCCCCCTGATATAAGACCGTTCTCGGCGTTAAGCATACTAAAAAGCGCTGTAAGGGGACCTGAATTCACATCGCTCATTTTTAGATCCGCGCTTTTGCCGTCAGTCTCGCCGTATGGGAACAGGCTGTAAAGCTGTGCAGCTAAAGCATAAAGTCCTTTGCCGTTTACGCCCATGGCCGGCAGCACCTTGATAAGTCCGGTCAAGGCATTGTCGCCCTTTTCCGGAGTTGAGCCGTGAGCCGACACACCATTGGCACGGATTTTTACGCCCTTGTCACAGGCAGTGATATTTAGCTTAAGGCTTACACCGGCATTGGCCGCAAGGGTCTTTGCTTCTTCAACTGAGAGTCCGGATATTACCGCCTCTGCCTTGTCGGGTACGGCATTGACCACGCTTCCCGCCTTAAGGCTGACCAAAGCGTCTTCCGGCAGATATGCTCCTTTAAAATATACCTGACATACACCTTTTTCCACATTGATTACCGGAAATTCCCCGTCAGGGGAAATCATCATCGGCGGCAGTGGCTTAAGATTGCCGTAATATTCCAGATCGCTCATTCCGGATTCCTCGTCCGAACCGAAAAGAAGTCGTACATTTTTGGAGAGTTTTACACCGCTATTCTTAAGAGCCTTAACCGCGTACAGCGTAGCCATTGCCGGGCCTTTGTCGTCAATAGTGCCTCGTCCGTACAGGATCCCATCTTTTTCTGTAAGAGTGTAGGGGTCAGTGTCCCAGCCGTCTCCCTCCGGTACTACGTCAAGATGGGCGATCACTCCAAGGGCCGTCTCACAGTTGTTGTAGTCACATTCCAGCATATAGTTGTCATAATTTGTGACACTTAACCCGGTATCAGCGGCAATTTCTTTCATTTTTGACATGACAAGGGCACAGGCCCTCCCGAACGGCTTACCCTCTTCCCTACTGCCCCGCTTGCTGGGAATTGCCACTACAGCCCCAAGGTCATCCTTAAGCTTTTGTATATTGTTCTCCAGGTAACTGTCGATTACTGAAAAGTCCATTTTAAATTTCTCCTTTATCTGACAGCTTAAATTATACCACTTTAACAATTTCATTGCAACTGTTATGTGAAAATAAGCCGCAACAAGTAAAACAATTCACCTGCTGCGGCTTAGTTCATTTAGGAAAGCGCTTTTAATTTTGAAATGCAGATCGGTGAGGGAATTGCTCTCTCAGCAAGACAAAAATCGCGTGAATACTTGCTGTATCTTGAGCTTATTAACTAAGTCGCGCAAGCTTCCCGTCAAGCGGCGTTTTAAGCCGTTGAAATAAATATTCAAAGCTTCCTGAGTAATTATTACTACTGATCGACTTCTTTGATGTACGCACGTCTGAATTCCTGATTCCAATTGACATCACAGTTAAAGCTTTCGGCAATAGCTCTGAGCGGAACCATTGTGTGCTCATTCAGCACCATAGACTCAACATCAAGCTCCTTGAGCTCACCATTGACATAGAGCTGATTAGTGCCGATAACATGGCTTATAGTGACACCGTCTCTTTCAGCAGTAACAGTATTAGTGTCGCTGTCCCAGTTTACTTCAGCGCCCATAGTCTCAAAAATGGCGCGCATGGGAACCAATATCCTGTTATTTACAGCTACAGGTTCCTGACCGTAGGGTTCAAAATCGATATTGTTGCGATTGTAGCCTACAAGTATCGGAGCATCGTCCTTAATCTCGTACTGCTGATCTACATATCCCTGAGGCTTGCCATAAACAGCCAGTTCTACGGGCTTACCTCCCCAAAGGGCTGACGCGCCGTTGTTCTGAAGATTCTTAACCTCAAGGACAGTCGCTTTAACGTATCTGTAAGGAGTTTTGTCCTCAACAACGCCAACACGGAATGTGGGGTTGTCATAATCATCGCTTGTTACGTCGGATATCTCAGTCCAGTTGGTCATATCGTTGCTCCCGTAAACCTTGTAATACGAAGCGCATACTGAACCCATGAATATATCTGTTGTAAGGTTAACCTCTGTAATAACAGTCGGAACCTCAAGGTCAATAATTATATCATAAGGCAGCTTTTCAACCTCAGTCACAGGAGAAGACTGGAACTGCAGATTATCCGTCATTCCGGGAGCGTCCTTACCCTCAACTGTAGCCTTTTTACCAAGGGATACGTACTCACCGGACTGAACGGCAATAGCGCCCCAATAAGGATGGTATTCCATCTTGTAACACCAGTTGCAGGTAGCGATACCGTCATTAACTACCATGTGCCAGAAGCCCTGATGATTGTCAACTCTCCAGCCGCCGCTCTGCCCCCAGTTATAACCGTGAGCGCGCTGTACGACACGTCCGGAATCGCTTCCGTAGCCCCACACACCGTTGGCCTGAGTACCATAGGTACCGGCGTTGACGACCTCACGCAAGGGGCTCCAAGGCTCGTCAAGAGCTGTAGTGCTTGAATACCTGGCCTGACTTACAAACCAGCCGTTTGTGGTTGAGGTATATACATAATATCTGTCACCCTCGTGGAATACTGAAGGAGATTCCTGATGCTGATCATGAAGAATAACATTCATAACTCTTTCAGGCTTTACCCAGTTATCCTCAAGCTTGAGAATGAGCATATCGCGGTTGCCGTTTGCGGCGCTGAATGTATAGAAATCCTCACCGTCGGCGAAACGCACCATATCGCGTGAATCGTAGCCAAAGGGACGTCCTATATAGTAAGCCGAAAGCTCATTTTTGCCATGATTCGGAATTTCTTCATACTGCTCCCAAGGCTCTTGCTTGGACATTGTAATGTAATATGGCTCCACGTCCTTATCGGACTTGCCGGGTTCAAAGGACGCAAAGAAAAGCTTGGCAGTGCTGTAACCGGAGCTTTCGGCATGGGCGGAGAATATCACGGCTTCCTTATTGTAATGAAGCCCGTTCTGCATACCCTCATATCTCATATTTACGAAAATGGGGTAAACCATCTGCCATTCGTCGGGCCAGTTTAGGCCGTCATCACTTTCCATATAGCGGATTGTTGTGGCGGATTCGCCCTCAAGCACGGAAGGATCAAGACCAAGGGCGGCAAATTCTTCCTTTGAAATGCCCTGTGTTTTGACCTTGTAATATTTGCCGCCTATCTCATAGCCGCTGGGAGTAGGCTCACTGACAATGTTTTCGTTGGCGATCCAGTGACCGGTCACGTTGTCATCATAGCCTGTAAGCTCGTCAAGGTTAATCGCAAAGGTAGTAACAGTATTGGTAGTACCTGTAGCAAGCACTTCATCGCCGCTCAAGGCCTTAACTGTGTAGGTATAGTTTTTATTTACTTCAAGATCATACTCGTCAATGGAGTCTCCTGTAGTGCTCCCTACGAGAATGTCATCCCTGTATACCTCGTATCTTCCGGCTCCGGAATAAAGAGGCCATGCTATTTTAACATTATTAACAGTGTTTTCGCCTTCAATGCGGAACTCGCCCGCTGTAGCATTCCACTTCTGGTTGTAGATATAAGCCTCGCAGCCGTCGCTCCTCTTTCCGTCAGCTGTTACTACGCAGGCCTTGATATGGGCATAGCCGTTGGTATAAAACGGGCCGGTGTATTTGATGCTGTCTGTTGTGGGATCAGTACCGTCCAATGTGTAATAAATAAGGTCATCCCCTGCCGGATGAGTAATTGTAATGGGAGCGAAAGTGTCAACAGGAGAAGTTTCACTTCCGCCGGACACATTCATCTGAGGAGGAGTATTTACAAGGGCGTAAGCGGCAATTTCCTCTTCTGTAACAGTGCTGTTGGGCGCATAGCTCACCTTAAGGTTAAGCAGTGCGGCGGCAGCCCACTTATCATTATAGCTGGGCACATCCGCTTCAATGGATTTGAAACCGTTTACGCTGTCAAGCTCCTCCGCGGCAAGCTGTTTGCCGTTAAGAGTGTACGTAACAGTATATTTGCCGTTAGCGTTCTTCTCGGCGGTAATGATCATTTCCTGTCCGCGGATACCGTAAACAGCGTCCTGTCCGTCAAGAAAATCTACTGCATTTATGCCTACGTTCGCCTTAACATTCTTGTCAAAATAGAAGGTAGCAAACACATTATTGTCATTGTCCTTAAAGTTCCATCTTTGGTAAAGGTTTTCCGTTTCCTGACATGCGAAATTGAAAGCAATCTCAATTTTGTCGCTCCTCAGGGTCTTGGCCGCGTCCGCGAATGTAGCCTGAGCGCTGCCGCCGCCGGTCTCCCGTTCCTTGCTGGCAAAGAACATAAGTCCGTATGTTCCGCCGCCGTTGGAGTTCCAGGTTCCGTTTTGATTCCAGTTTTGGTTCCAGCGCACGCTTGCGCCGGTCTCACTGGGATTCCAGCCTGTGCCGTCAAGCGTTACTTCTCCGCTAACAGTGAGCGTCTTGATGTCAAAGGCTGTCGCAAGGCCGTCTGCCGCTCCGACACTTAAGGTCGGAAGAATAGACAATACCATAGACATAGCTATGATAAGCGCCATAAACTTGTGTGTTTTCATATTCATTTTCCTCCTTTTAATGATGATATATACCATAAATGTATATTATCATATTTTCTCATAAAAAGCAAGAGTTTTTTTTATTTATTCAAAATGTATTATGTTGAATTGTCAATGATAGGTAACACCTTGCTCCAAGGATAAAACTATACGAAAGATTTCACCCGGATCTCGTCCACCGATTCGGTCGGCACTTCTGCTTTGATAGGCTGCCGCCGACAGATAGCGCACTCCGCCGGTGGCAGGAACATTTTTCGTTCAGGGTTGCGCTGATCAATTCTAAAATACTGATTGGCGAGGAGATTTTTCTCGTAGCAGAACAAAAAGCGCATGAATACTTGTGTATTCAGCGCATTTTTAACGCGGCTACGGGGAAAATTAACCGTCAAGCGGAGTTTTAAGCCATGGGCGTGAATTATTCATCGCTTTCTTAGTTAAATATTGCATTTTAGATTTATTTATGATACAATAAAGGCTACAAATAAACAACCGAGGAGGAACATTAAATGGCTATCGAAAAAGTAAAAAAATATTTTGAAACGGAGGGTATCGCTGACCGGGTGCGGGAATTTGACATTTCAAGCGCCACAGTGGCGCTTGCCGCCAAGGCCTTAAACTGCGAGGAACAGCGTATTGCCAAAACCCTGTCCTTTCATGTAGGAAACAAGGTCGTGTTAATAGTAGCCGCCGGAGATGTAAAAATCGATAATCCAAAGTACAAGGCGCAATTTTCCACAAAAGCAAAAATGCTGACCCATGACGAGGTGGAGCCCCTTATAGGCCACAGCATAGGCGGCGTCTGCCCCTTTGCCGTCAACGATGGTGTGGAAACTTACCTTGATGTATCCTTGAAGCGGTTTGACACAGTATTCCCCGCGTGCGGCAGCTCAAACAGCGCCATAGAGCTCACCCCTGACGAGCTGGAAAAATACTCACACAGCCTTGGATGGATAGATGTATGTAAGCCCTTAAATTCATGATACCGAAAAGAGGATCAAAGATGAAGCACAGCCTTAAAGCTATGGCAGAGATGTTTACTACTTTTTTTAAGATCGGCGCTTTCACCTTTGGCGGCGGCTATGCCATGATCTCCCTAATTCAGAAGGAGGTTGTCACAAACAAGCGATGGATAACCGACGATGATATTCTGGACATCATTGCCATTGCCGAATCAACTCCCGGACCAATTGCAATTAACGCTTCCACCTTTGTAGGCTACAAAGTGGGAGGCTTTTGGGGGGCGTTTTCCGCCACACTGGGAATGATAATACCTTCATTTGCTATAATAACGGTCATATCCTACTTTCTCGAACAGTTTGAACGCCTTCAAGCAGTCAAATATGCCTTTAACGGAATACGGGTTGGGATCGTAGCGCTTATCCTTAAGGCTTTGATCGGGTTATACAAAAAAAGCCCAAGGCAGACCTCAGCATATGTGATAATGCTGTTTACATTTGTCGCTGCCGCCTTTACAAAGATCAACGTTTTTGTGATATTGCTGCTCTGTGCCGGAGCCGGGGCGCTCAACTCATATGTCCTTACAAGGAGCGGGAAAGAATGATCTGTCTGATATTATTCCTTACTTTTTTAAAAATAGGAGCCTTTACCTTTGGGGGCGGATACGCCATGCTGCCCCTTATACAGGACGCTGTGCTTAAAGCGGGCTGGCTCACTGCTAAGGAGCTTGTAGACTTTGTTGCTGTAAGTGAAAGCACTCCCGGACCCTTTGCTGTAAATATCGCGACATACGTAGGCCGCCGAACAGCCGGTATTCCGGGAGCGCTGTGCTCCACCTTGGGGGTGGTGCTCCCATCCTTTGTCATAATCCTGATAATAGCGCGGTTTTTTGAAAAATTTAAGACCAGCAGGCTTATCAAAGCGCTGATGTCCGGACTTAAGCCGGCAGTAATAGGCCTGATCGGCGCGGCGTTGTTATCGGTTGCAAAAACGGCTTTTTTCCCGGATGGATTACGGTTGCTATCCGCGGACCGGTATGATTTTTTCTGCTCATTGGCAATTTTCACAGTCGCGGCGTTTTTATTATTCAAGAATAAGCTCCACCCAATTATGATTGTTTTAATTTCGGCTGCGTTAGGGATAATAGCGGGATATGCTCCCGGGATTATCCCGATTTGATGTTCCCCGGGGCTCGTCTGCCGACTCGGTCGGTGCTTCTGCTTTGCGGAGGCTGTCACCAGAGATGGCGGTCTCCGCCGGTGGGCGGCCAACCATTTCGTTTTCGGCGGGAGATTAAACTCCCGTAATGACGCCAATGGCGAGCTTTCAGCCTTTATTGAAATTACCCTTGCGTCCCGGAGAGTAACTGCTGTCAAACAGCTTGACGCCGAGAAGAAAAGATCGCTGACCTACGGGATAGTTATCGATGCTCATCAAAGCAGATTTTAACTGTGTACATACCTACTCCATATATTTTTATTATTTTATCGCTCCAAGCCCGCTGAGCTGAACGATAGCGTCGCCGAATTCACCCTGCATAAGCTCCGCAAAGGCGTCCACCCTCGGGTTATTTTCTCCGTCACGGATAACCGCATAATAATTAGTTGTATAAGGGTAAGTGCCGTTTGCAATAGTTTCTTCCGTAGGAGCTATGCCGTCTATGCTCATCAGCTTAAGGTCGACTGGGCCAAGAAACATCTGATTGTTAAAATAATAATAGTACAGGCTGTACCCCATGGCAAAGCTACCCTTATTTTTCCTGTTATAGTCGTCAACTTCAGTCAAGATGCTTGACATCATAACAGAGGTACGTTCCTTACTTATGCTTTCGTTGATCTCATTGCCGTCCAGAATAAAATTTTCCATCTGTGCATGGCTACCGCTGTCCGTATTACGGCAATATGCGGCAAGGGTGCTGTCACTGCCGCCAAGATCCATCCAATTTGTTATACCGTTGTTCACATATATATCGCGAAGCTGCTGTGTTGTAATGTTATCCACTGTATTCTTTGTTCCAGTAAAGAACACAAGTGCTTCATTCGCAATAGGGATAAACTTGAGCTTGACGCCCTTTTCTTCGGCGTACTTTAACACATCTTCTCCTGCGTCAGGGACAAATATCATTTCCACCTCGCCGTCTATAAGTCGCCTATAGGAATTGGTGGTTTTTGAGTGGGCTTTGGGAAAACCCGGAGCCTTGTCTGAATTATGATAGAAAGCATGATAAATGTTTTTGGTTATATCATAGGTGGAGGTCGATCCATCCAAAACAGGTATTTCTATCTGGGGTGCGTCTGCCCTCCTTATGGCCGGAGCATTGTTTGAGGTAAATGTGCGGATAAAATCATACAAATACTCGCAGCATTCCAACCTTGTTACAGTGTTCTGCGGATGAAAATAAAACTCATCATCCGCTGTATCCATAAAATCATTGTCCACCAGCTCGACCATCAAATGATAATTTTCATTGATTAAGGCTGTATACGCTACCCGAGCATAATCAGACACCTTGTCTAAATCCTTGTACTTGGAATAGTCCATTTCTTCTTCAGATGGAGAGAAGCCCATGCTTACGAGCATACGGTAGGTCATTACCACAAGCTGTTCACGGGATATGGGGGTATCAGGATCAAAGCTCGCAGATTTAACAAGCACGCCATTGTCCACCAGCGCCATAATATACTCCCTTGCCCAATGATCTGCCGGGACATCCTCAAAGCAGGACGCTGCGTCAGATTTTTCAACGCTGAACAGCCTTGCGAATATTGCCGCCATTTCGGCTCGAGTAAGCACGTTTTCCGGCTTAAAGCTGCCGTCATCATAGCCCACCACAACGTTCCTTGCGGACATTTCGTGTACGTAAGACACATACCCGAATTTTTTACTCAGATCGTTAAACGGAGTTTTGTACGTCAGTTTTTCAACATCAAAAGCCTTACCATCCCCGATATACGCGTAGCTATATCCATCAAGAGGACCGATAGCAAGAGGAATAATCTCTCCTGTTTCACTATCCCTTGCTATATATACAATATCGCTGCCATAGTCATAGCCTTCCTCGGATTTTAAATATTTTATTGACTTTTCATTATCCGTTGCACTGCAAGGATAAGAACACAGAATTGCAAGGGCCAAGCATAAACCTATAAGCCTTTTCACTTTCATTACCTCCCTTTTAAAAATTCTGCCGAATATATAAGCACAGGCGGCTCAGTGTACCAGCCAACGGCCTTATACAACTCGATCTCAGACGGGACAACATATATAATTCTCCCATCTGCTGAGTACATAGGCTTTGCCGATGCAAACTTTAAAAATATT
>CAYTWZ010000069.1:0-9414 GCA_964442035.1 uncultured Oscillospiraceae bacterium | reverse complement strand
GGTCTCGTCTACCGACTCGGTCGGTGCTTCTGCTTCGCAGAGGCTGCCACCGGCAACCCGCACCCTCTATAGGCGGCGGGCGGGTTTCTTGCCACGAAAGTGCAATTGCCTTGCTTTGCGCAATTACCGGTGTAAAACGTAGTACTGCCATTACAATTCTTGCTGAAATCGGCAATGATGTTTCTCAATTACGTTTTTCCAAACAGGTGAACTAATGGGCAGGGTTAACCCCAGGCAACAACGAGTCCGCCGGTAAAAAGAAAATCTGTTAATATTTCACGTGCCGGAGTTTATCTCAAACCTGCATTAGTTCAAACAGCAATTTTAAGGTTATGAGAGCATAGAAAACGCCGTAAACGCAATTTATTTACCGGCAAGTCTCTGTGTGTCAAGGGCAATCATCATTTCCTCATCAGTGGGAATTACCAGAGTGCGGACTGTGGCATCGGGGGCGGAGATATCCAAATCCTTGCCCCGCTGCTTGTTGAGCTCCTGATCGATCTTAACACCCATATAGCCGAGAGTGGAGGTAACGGCGTTACGGATATCGGCGTTGTTTTCACCTACTCCGGCGGTGAATACTATGGCGTCGGCTCCGTCCATAGCGGCCGCGTATGCGCCCACAAACTTCTTGACAGTGTAGGCGAACATGTCAAGAGCGATCTTGGAACGCTCATCACCATTGCTTGCGGCTGTGAACAGGTCACGGAAGTCGCTGGATACGCCGCTTATGCCCAGAACGCCGCTCTGCTTGTTCATCACAGCGTCCATGCCCTTGGGGTCGAGCCCCTCCTTTTCCATAATATAGGTCACAATGGCAGGGTCGATATCGCCGCAACGAGTGCCCATGATCACACCGGCAAGAGGGGTAAGACCCATAGAGGTGTCCACTACCTTGCCGTGATCGATAGCCGCAACGCTGGAGCCATTGCCAAGGTGGCAAGTGATTATCTTAAGTTCGGAAAGGGGCTTGCCAAGCATCTGAGCGGCACGTTGGGACACGTACTTGTGGCTGGTGCCGTGGAAGCCGTAGCGGCGAACCTTGTACTTCTGATAATATTTGTAGGGCAGGCCGTACAGGTATGCCTTAGGGGGCATAGTCTGATGAAAGGCGGTGTCGAACACTGCCACCTGAGGTACGCCGGGCATTACCTTTTCACAGGCTTCAATGCCTATGAGGTTAGCCGGGTTGTGGAGGGGAGCCAGGTCAATACATTCCCGAATGCCATCCTTGACGGATTCGTCTATTAGCACGCTTTCACTGAATTTTTCGCCCCCGTGTACTACTCGGTGACCCACTGCGCCGATCTCGTCCATGGACGAGATCACGCCGTGACCGGGATCGACAAGGGCATTGATAACAAGTGTGATGGCGTCGGCGTGAGTGGGCATTGGACTTTCGATAATTACGGTCTCCCTGCCGTCGGGGGTGTGCTTAAGGCGGCTGCCGTCAATCCCTATGCGCTCGCAGAGACCTTTGGCCATCACGGCCTTGCTGTCCATGTCGATAAGCTGGTACTTGAGTGAGGAGCTTCCGGCGTTGATCACTAATATCTTCATATTCCTCAGTCCTTTCTATTACTTGCCCTGTGCCTGAGCCTGTACACAGGTGATAGCTATAACGCCCACGATATCCTCAGCCTTGCAGCCGCGGGAAAGATCGTTGACGGGCTTGGCAATGCCCTGAGTGATGGGACCGTAGGCCTCAGCCTTGGCAAGACGCTCGACCAGCTTATAGGCAATATTGCCGGCGTTGAGGTCAGGGAATACAAGAACGTTGGCCTTGCCCGCTACGGGGCTGCCGGGAGCCTTGGAAGCGGCGACAGCGGGAACCATAGCCGCGTCAGCCTGCAATTCGCCATCGATATTTATATCGGGGGCCTTTTCCTTGGCAAGCTTGGTAGCAAGCTGCATCTTGTCCACAAGCTCACTCTTGGCGCTGCCGTATGTAGAGTAGCAGAGCATGGCCACATTAGGCTCGGCCTGTATAAGTGTCTTGAAGCTTTTGGCGGAGGAAATGGCAATCTCGCTGACAGCCTCGGCATCGGGATTTTCGTTAAGTCCGCAGTCGGCAAACAGGAACACGCCGTCCTCGCCGTACTGACAGTTCGGAACGCACTCGATAAAGAACGCGGACACCAGCTTTGTGCCGGGAGCGGTCTTGATGACCTGCAAAGCGCTACGCAGTACGTTGGAAGAAGAATTTGCGGCGCCGGCAACCATACCATCGGCCAGATCCTTCTTGACCATCATGCAACCAAAATAAAGTGTGTTCTTCATTGTCTCCCTTGCTTTTTCGGGAGTCATGCCCTTTGCCTTACGCATTTCGTAAAAAGTTTCCACAAATTCGTCAAAACGCGCGTCTTTTTCCGGATCAATGAGAACTGCGTCAGAAATATTTAAATTTTCTTCGTTTGCCATCTTGCAAATTTCATCAATATCGCCTAAAATAATAATGTGGGCAATACCTTGTTCAAGTGCAGACGCCGCAGCGCGGATTGTGCGGATGTCGTAGCCCTCCGCAAGCACGATGGTCTTGACATCGGACTTGGCACGGGAGATGATTGTTTCAAGAAATTTACTCATATTAAAATACGCCTCCATAAATAATCAATGATAATTACATTATATAACAGTTTTTTTAATTTTTCAATACTTTTTTAAATTTTTCTTAAGGAAACACTGAGTAGCTTTTTAAGGTGCGTCAAGCGATCGGAAGGGGTATGCTCGGGGCTTTACTTAGGGGAGGAGTGAATGATCTATGACTGTAAGGGCGACTATCGGGGAATTTAATCCCTTCCACAACGGACACAAGTATCTTGTGGACAAAATGAAGCACGACGGTGGAGCGGCCATTGCCATTATGAGCGGAAACTATGTGCAGCGGGGGAGCTGTGCGGTGTATGACAAGTTTACCCGGGCAAAGGTGGCAGTGCAGTGCGGGCTGGATCTGGCGCTTGAGCTGCCGCAAATATACTCCCTTTCTTCGGCGGAGTATTTTGCCCTTGGGGCGGTGACCAGCCTCAATGCGCTGGGTCAGGCGGAGGAGCTGTGGTTCGGCACAGAAGCTGGAAAGCTGGACGGGCTCACGGCCATTGCGGACATGCTGCTAAGCGAGCCGAAGGAATTTAAGACGGTGTTAGGCGAACGGCTCAAGCAAGGGGACAGCTTTGCCAAGGCGCGTCGGGCGGCGGCCGAGGCGGTGATTGGAGAGGCCGCCGCGCTTTTGGATGATCCCAACAATATTCTTGCCATAGAATATCTCAAGGCGCTCAAGCGCACGAACAGCGCCATGAAGCCTGTGACCGTACAGAGAATACAGGTGGGTCATGACGCGGGTCGTAAGGGCGAGACCGTGGCCAGCGCAAAAAGTCTGAGGGAAAGTCTCAAGACCGGTGAAAGCATTGAAAGCTACGTGCCTTATCCCACAGTGTTTGAGCCTGTGTTCAGTCAACGCTTTGACCAGCTGATCTCCTACCGGCTGAAGATTGCTTCCAAAGAGGAGTTGATGACCCTGCCGGACAGCAACGAGGAGATCGCATCGCGACTCAAGAAGGCGTCCGCCAACAATACTATCGAGTCTATTGTGGCGGCGGCTCATACAAAGACATACGCGGACAGTCGTCTCAGGAGGATACTGTTCAATCTTATGCTGAACAATACCGAGCGGTATGTTCCCCCTACATATCTGAGGGTGCTGGCCTTCAGCGAAAAGGGGGCTCAGGTGCTGAGGGATGCGGCGGATACGGCAACGCTCCCCGTTGTGTCCAGAGGCGGCGCCCTTAAGGGAGACAAAATTTTTGAGGCGGAATGTCGTGGTACGGATGTGTATAACCTTGTGATAGGACGCCTTGGGGGAGAGGAGTTCTTTTATTTCCCAAGCGTCCAGAACCAACAGTAAAACCGCCGGGGCGATGTGTGCGCGCATTGTTCTACACTACAACAGAGAGGATGACAACCGATGGCTAAGTATAAAAGGATCGTGGTAAAGGTGGGATCTTCCACCCTCACCTATAACAACGGAGAGCTCAATCTTCGCAACATGGAAAAGCTGGTAAGTGTCCTAAGCGACATTAAAAACAGCGGCGCTCAGGTGGTACTGGTTTCGTCCGGGGCGGTGGCCGTGGGAGTGTCACGGCTAAAAATGCCATACCGTCCGGAGGAGCTGAGGCTTAAGCAGGCCGCCGCCGCTGTGGGGCAGTGCAGACTGATGCACCTTTATGACAAGATGTTTGGGGAATACAATAAGATAGTGGCCCAGATTCTTCTCACTAAGGACGATATGGACGGGGGCGAACGGGAGGAAAACCTCAGTAGCACCTTCCGAGCGCTGCTGGAGCAGAATTCCATTCCCATCGTCAACGAAAACGACTCTATATCCAGTAAGGAGATACAAAACCTTCACTGCTTTGGTGATAACGATACTCTTAGCGCAGTGGTGGCGGTGCTATGCGGAGCGGATCTTCTGGTGCTGCTCAGCGATATAGACGGCCTGTATACCGGCAATCCCCGGCGGGACAAGGACGCAAGGCTCATAACGCGGGTGGACGATATCAACGGTGATATCCTGTCCGCGGCCGGGGGAGCGGGGAGCAATCGAGGCACTGGCGGTATGCAAACCAAGATTGAGGCCGCCAAGATTGCCACGGAAAACGGAATCGACATGATAATCACCAACGGAGCCTATCCCCAAAGGCTCTATGACATAATGGACAGCAAGGCTGTGGGGACAATTTTCATAGGTAAGGAGAGATAAACTGTGTACAAATTTGACTTAGAGGAGTCCTGCAAGGCCGCAAAAAAGGCCTCCAGGACGCTTGGATGCATGGATACCGCCCGGAAGAACGCGACCCTTATGGCTGTTGCCGACGCCATTGAACAGCGGACAGGGGAAATATTGGCGCAAAACGCTGTTGACATTTCGGAAGCGAAGAAAAATGGCATGGCTCAGGGCTTTATTGACAGACTCAGCCTTGACGAAGGCCGCATCGGAGCCATGGCCGACGGTATACGTCAGGTGGCCGCTCTGCCCGATCCGGTGGGCGGCTTTGACAGCGTAACCACACGCCCCAACGGTCTGTATATAGGGAAAAAGCGTGTTCCCTTGGGAGTGGTGGGAATTATTTATGAGGCCAGACCCAACGTTACGGCGGACGCGGCGGCTCTTTGCCTTAAATCCGGCAACGCCTGTGTGCTACGGGGCGGAAGCGAGGCTATGCGCTCCAATATGGCCATCGCGGGGGCAATGCGCATTGCGGCTGAGGACGCGGGGCTTCCCGCCGATGTGATATGCTTTGTCAGCGATCCATCACGTGACGTTGCGCAGCAGATGATGCGAATGAACAAATATATCGATGTACTGATACCCCGTGGCGGCGCGGGGCTTATCGACACTGTGGTAAAAAACGCCAGCGTGCCGGTAATCCAGACCGGGGTGGGGAACTGCCACATTTATATTGACGATCGAGCCGACCTTGACATGGGGGCAAATATTCTGTTTAACGCAAAGTGCAGCCGTCCATCGGTGTGCAACGCGGCGGAAAGCCTTGTTGTGGCCCGGAGCGTGGCGGGAGAGTTTCTGCCCATGGCCAAGAAGCTCCTTGACCAAAAGGGCGTGGAGCTCAGGTGTGACCGGGAGTCGGCCGCCATATTGGGCGGCGGCGTGACAGCGGCTACCGAGGAGGACTATTATACCGAGTATCTGGACTATATACTTTCGGTGAAGGTGGTGGACGGCATCGACGAGGCTATTGATTTTATCAACGAGCATTCCACCGGACACAGCGAGTGCATTGTTACGGAAAGCTACAGTAACGCCATGAAATTTCAAAACGAGGTGGACAGCGCCGCCGTGTATGTCAATGCGTCTACCCGGTTTACCGATGGGGGAGAGTTTGGCTTTGGCGCGGAGATAGGAATCTCCACACAAAAGCTTCACGCCCGCGGCCCTGTGGGGCTTGAGGGGCTTACCAGCGTCAAATATGTGGTGTTGGGGAATGGACAGATACGGCAATGAGCTGGCAAAACCTAAAAGAACCACAAATCCCGTAAGGACGGCTATCAGCCGCCCGTGGTAATTGAACGCACACAAACCACAAATATATTTGCATAAAACAGCCGGTCATGGGCACACTAACACTATATTTAAGATAAACAGAAGGAGTGTGCGCTATGAAGGACTTCTTACGTATCGAAAGGGTTTTCGGACGGGAAATATTGGACTCGCGGGGCAACCCCACGGTAGAGGCACAGGTGCTGCTGTCTGACGGTACTCGCGCCACGGGCGCCGCCCCCAGCGGAGCTTCCACCGGGGAGTTTGAGGCTCTGGAGCTGCGAGACGGGGATGAAGGACGCTACAACGGCAAGGGCGTCCTTAAGGCGGTTAATGGAATTGACACGATCATATGCGAGGCTGTCAGAGGTCTTGACGCTTCGGACACTTATGCTGTGGACAACGCTATGCTCAGGGCGGACGGTACGCCGAACAGATCCAAGCTCGGAGCCAACGCCATACTGGCGGTGTCTATAGCCGCCGCACGGGCTGCCGCCGCGTCGCTGGACATTCCCCTTTATCGCTTCATTGGCGGAGTAAACGCCGTAACGCTGCCCGTACCTATGATGAATATCCTCAACGGCGGAGCCCACGCCGACAACAGCCTTGATGTGCAGGAATTTATGATAATGCCTGTGGGGGCACAGCACTTCCGGGAGGGGCTAAGGTGGAGCGCTGAGGTATTTCACGCTCTTGCGACCCTCCTAAAGGCTGACGGGCTGACCACCTCCGTGGGGGATGAGGGAGGCTTTGCCCCTGACCTTTCCGGGGACGGAGAAGCCATTGAATATATTCTTCGCGCGGTGGAAAAGGCCGGATACAAGCCGGAAAAGGATTTTAAGATAGCCATTGACGCCGCCGCCAGCGAGTGGAAGTGCGGCAAAGCGGGACGCTACAGACTGCCAAAATCAGGGACGGAATTTACCTCGGATGAGCTTATCGCGCACTGGAAAGAGCTTTGCGGCAGGTATCCCATATTCTCTGTCGAGGACGCCCTTGACGAGGAGGACTGGGACGGCTGGAAGCGCCTTACGGCGGAGCTTGGGGGCAAGGTGCAGCTGGTAGGGGACGACCTGTTTGTCACCAATACCGGGCGTCTCCGCAAGGGTATCGGACTTGGGGTGGGCAACTCCATCCTTATCAAGCCCAATCAGATAGGCACTTTGTCCGAGACTATGGACGCGGTGAGGATGGCTCACAGATCCGGATATACGGCAATAGCTTCTCACCGGAGCGGCGAAACAGCGGATGCCTTTATTGCCGATTTGGCAGTGGGGCTAAACACCGGGCAGATCAAGACCGGGGCTCCCGG
This sequence comes from uncultured Oscillospiraceae bacterium, assembly GCA_964442035.1. Lineage (GTDB taxonomy): Bacteria > Bacillota > Clostridia > UMGS1883 > UMGS1883 > JAFLUQ01. The sequence goes on along the minus strand of CAYTWZ010000069.1, from coordinate 2,050 downwards.
CAGGGGCGAGAGGACGGTCAAGTATAACAGGCTGACCGCCATCGAGGAAGAAATTACCTTAAACCACTGTAGGTGTGCGGACTGCTGATAAAAGCCGTATGAACCATGGGAGGGATCCGCGGAGATCCCTCCGGTGAGCCCGGGCGAGCATGTCCTGATATTTTCCTTGACTACAAAGCCGGTTTATGGTACAATAAATATATAACTAAACGAAAGATGTTCCCCGGGTCTATAGGCGGCGGGCGACCCTTTCGTTTTTCGGCGGGAGATCAATCTCCAACCGAAACGTTGAATGACGGCGCTACGCGCCTTATTGAATCACAAAAAAACCGAAAAGAGGGGTCACATTCATGTCTTCTACAATCTGTATTTCCGTCACCATACTGGTCTATCTTGTCGCTATGTTGATGATCGGGGCGCATTTTGCAAAGAAAAATTCCTCCGCCTCTGACTTTTATTTGGGCGGACGCAGGCTGGGACCGCTGGTCACAGCTATGAGCGCCGAGGCTTCCGATATGAGCAGCTATCTGCTTATGGGGCTGCCGGGATTGGCATATCTTTCCGGCGTGGCGGACGTAGGCTGGACCGTTATCGGCCTTGCGGCGGGTACATATATCAACTGGCTCATCACCGCGAAGCGGTTGAGGCGATACACTCAGGTCACAAATTCATTTACGTTGCCTCAGTTTTTTTCCAACAGGTTCAAAGACAAGAACAATATCCTATCTGCCATTGCCGCGCTGATAATTATTGTTTTCTTCGTACCGTACACCGCGTCCGGCTTTGCCGCCTGCGGAAAGCTGTTCTCAAATCTGTTTGGGATCAATTATATGACGGCTATGATAATCTCTGCTGTGGTAATTGTGGGCTATACGGCGGCAGGCGGTTTCCTTGCCGCGTCAACCACCGACTTTATCCAGAGCGTGATCATGACCTTTGCCATATTCTTTGTACTTGTTTATGCCGTGCTTCAGGCGGGGGGCATCTCGGCTGTGATGGACAACGCCAAGGCCTTGGAGGGGTATATGTCATTTACCAATACGCATCTGGCGGATGGAGGTAGCGCACCATACAGTCTGCTCCAGATTATATCTACCTGTGCATGGGGCCTGGGATATTTTGGTATGCCCCACATTCTTCTGCGCTTTATGGCCATCGAGGACGAAAAGAAGCTTAAGCTCTCCCGCCGTGTCGCGGCGGTATGGGTGGTCATTGCCATGGCCGTGGCGGTGATGATCGGTATTGCCGGACGGGCGCTTAGCGCCGGCGGGAAGATACCGACTCTTTTAGGCTCCGATTCCGAAACCGTGATTATCAAGGTTTCGGATATGCTGGCACAAAGCGGTATTGTTCCGGCACTTATTGCCGGGCTTATTCTGGCCGGAATATTGGCAAGCACCATGTCAACGGCTGACTCCCAGCTTCTCGCCGCTTCATCCAGCGTCTCCCAGAACATCCTCCAGGAGACATTCCACCTTAAGCTGTCACAGCGCGTCAGCATGATCACCGCACGGGTAACGGTAATAATTATTGCCGTTTTAGGCATATTTATTGCCAGAGACCCCTCAAGCTCCATATTTGGCATAGTGTCCTTTGCATGGGCGGGCTTTGGCGCGGGTTTTGGGCCGCTGGTGATCTGTTCCCTGTTCTGGAAGCGCACTACTCTGCCGGGAGCTGTGGCCGGCCTGGTGTCCGGTGGCGCGGCAGTGTTTGTGTGGAAGTATCTTGTACGGCCCTTAGGAGGAGTATGGGATATTTATGAGTTGCTTCCCGCCTTTGTCATTGGTATGATAGCTATCGTAGTGGTCAGCCTTATGACGAAGGCTCCCGGCAATGAAATTGCCGCCGAGTTTGAACTGGTCAAAAGCGGAAAAGAGCTGCGGGGATAGGATATACGCGCCTGAACGACGGGCACGCATAGCGTAATCTCCGATGCGTTAAAAATGTCAGATAACAATATCCGGGCGCGGTATAGGCAAAAGCTGCCGTTGCCGCGCCGGTATTTTGGCGCATACATTTGGAAGCAAATTTCATTCAGAAGTTCAAAAAA
>CAYTWZ010000068.1:2721-9871 GCA_964442035.1 uncultured Oscillospiraceae bacterium | reverse complement strand
CTCCCACCGGAAGCGCCCCATGACGGGCTTTCAGCCCTTATTGAATGAATTATTCTGCGCTTCCATAACTATTCGTTGACCTTTACCGCGCCAATAAGCTCATTTACGTCATCTACGCCATAACGGCGCATGTAGTCGGTTATACCGTTTTTGACCTTAAGGGCGGCCATAGGATCAACAAAATTGGCAGTACCCACCATTACAAGGCTGGCTCCGGCAAGCATAAACTCCACTGCGTCCTCACCGGTCATTATTCCGCCCATACCGATAACAGGCAGCTTGACAGCTTTAGCGACCTGATACACCATCCTTACGGCTACAGGCTTCACAGCCGGTCCGCTGAATCCGCCAACATTGTTGGCAAGGATGGGGCGGCGGGTACGCACATCGATCTTCATGCCAAGGAGGGTATTTATCAGGGAAATTCCATCAGCTCCCCCCGCTTCAGCCGCACGGGCCATTTCGGCAATGTCCGTCACGTTGGGACTGAGCTTAACTACCAATGGCTGCCCGGCCTCTTTCTTGACAGCGGAGGTGATCTTTTCAATAACAGAGGCGTTTGTGCCAAAGGCCGCGCCTCCCTCCTTTACATTGGGGCAGCTGATATTCATTTCAAGCAAGTCAGTGTCCGTATCCTTTAATGTCCGAGCCATTTCCACATAATCATCAATGGTGCTTCCGGCAATATTGGCGATCACCTTGCAGGTTTTTTCCTTTTTAAGCTTAGGAAGGTAATAGTCTTTAAACACCTCAACGCCGGGATTTTGCAGACCCACGCTGTTGAGAACGCCGCCATAGGTCTCGGCAATCCTCGGTGTAGGGTTGCCCTCCCGCTCCTTAAGGGTCAAACCCTTGACACTGATGCCGCCCAGCCGGGATATATCATAGTACTGGTCGTATTCAAGGCCGAAGCCAAAGGTTCCCGAAGCGGTAATCACCGGGTTATCAAACTCTATGCCGCAAAAATTAACCTTTAAGTTCATTATGCCGTCTCCTTATTCAAATATTACTTCCGTCGCATCAAACACAGGCCCCTGCTGACACACCTGACGGTTCCCGGTAGTGGTCTTGCACACGCACACCAAGCAGGCGCCGATACCGCAGCCCATTCTTTCCTCCATGGAGATTTCCGCCTTTTTACCGTATTTCTCCGCCATAAGCTTCACGGCCTTAAGCATCGGTCTGGGGCCGCAGGCATATATAATATCACACTGATCTATCATCCCTTCGGCAAGGGTAATGGCAAAGCCATGATAGCCATAGCTTCCGTCGTCGGTTGCAAGGTGGAGGTTCCCTACAGCCTTAAACTCGTCCTCCATTACCACCATGTCCTTATTCCTGAAACCCAAAAATATTTCGGGCCGATCAAGAGCCTTACACAGCTTGAGGAGAGGGAAGGTTCCTATTCCGCCTCCGATAACAAAGGCCTTTTTCCCCCGCATTGGTGTAAAGCCTGTACCCAAGGGGCCCATCACCTTAAGTACGTCTCCCTCGTTCCTTTCTGCAAGCCACTTTGTGCCCTCGCCCTTGATCTCAAATATTATTCTTGTGTTTTCCATAAAGCTGTCGCAGATGCTGATTGGGCGTCGGAGCAGATTGACCCCGTTTTCGATGGCAATATGGACAAACTGTCCGGGTTTGGCCTCCGAGGCCAGACGCTTGTTTTTGAGTATGAGCTCCACCTGTCCGGGAGCAATTTCACGTTTGAGAAGTATGGGGCAGCTAAGATCCTCTTTCATACCGTATCTCCTTAGATATTCATTTTATTTTTGCACAAGTTTTTTCCGAATAATATGGGGATTATGCCTTTAATGCGCCCAATATGTCATCCCGCATCCTTATTGCCTCGGCCCGCGCAGCCTCGCCAAACTGCTCCGGCTTCCAGTCACCCTTTTTGTAGGCGCACATTATTCCCCGGCTGGAATTTACCACCGCGCCCAAACGGTTTTTGTCAAAGGCAAGGGCCACATTCTCAGCCTTGCCCCCCTGAGCGCCGTAGCCCGGCACAAGAAAGAATGTGTTGGGCATCTTTGCGCGGAGCTCCCTTATCTGTGCGGGATAGGTCGCGCCCACAACGGCTCCCACCCTGTTATAGCCGTACTTGCCAACACTGCTTTCACCTAAAGTGCGTACAAGGGCGGCCGTCTTTTCATATATGCGCTCACCCTCAGACGACAAATCCTGCAGCTCGCCGCTGGAAGGGTTAGAGGTCTTTACCAGCACGAACAGGCTTTTATCATTTTCCTCCGCATCCTTTACAAAGGGCTTAAGTCCGTCGGTGCCAAGATAGGGATTGACCGTAAGGCTGTCGGGAGAAAATGCCCGATATTCCTTGCCGCCGATAACGGTCTTGCCAATATATGCGTGAGAATATGCCTCAGCTGTAGCGCCGATATCACCTCGCTTGACATCAAGGATAACGTACATTTCCTTGCTTATGGCATATTCCATAGTCTTTTGCAGGCATTTAAGTCCCTCAACGCCGTACATTTCGTAATATGCGGACTGGGGCTTAACCGCGGGAACTATGTCGTACAAATTATCTATCAGGGTCTTATTAAATTCAAACAGCGCTTTCGCCGCTCCCTCAAAGGGGTTTTCCTCGCTGAGGCACTCCTTAAGTATAAATTCCGGAACATAGTCTAACTTCGGGTCAAGCCCGGCAACAGTAGGGTTATAGTCCTTAGCTATTATGGCTTCTATAAGCTTATCCATTTACTTGATCACTCCGTCCAATATTGTATTATATACCTTTCCGTAAAGCTCCATTCCGTCATAGGGGCAGTTTTTGCTTTTGCTCTGGAATGAGCTTACGTCAACGGTAAATTTTTCGTCCGGGTCAAAAATCGTAAGGTCAGCGGATGCGCCCTCCTTCAGCTCACCTCCCTCTACTCCAAGTATTTTGGCGGGAGCGGTACTCATCTTGTATATAAGGTCGCCGAGCGTTATTTTGCCGGTTCTTACAAGCTTTGTGATTCCCAAGGGGAGGCTGGTCTCAAGTCCGATTATGCCGTTAAGGGCAAGCTCAAACTCCAGCCGCTTTTCGTCAATGTGATGCGGCGCATGGTCAGTGACTATGACGTCCACGGTGCCGTCCTTAATAGCTTCAATTATGGCATCCACATCATCCTGTGTTCTGAGGGGAGGGTTCATTTTGGCGTTAGTGTCATAGTCCCCCACGGCCTCTTCCGTAAGGGTAAAATAATGGGGACAGGTCTCGCAGGTCACCTTTACGCCACGCTTTTTTCCCTGACGCACCAGTTCAGCGCTGCCTCTGGTACTTATATGCGCGATATGCACCGGAAGGTTTTCGTGCTCGGCGATAATAATGTCCCGACTTACCATAACCTCCTCAACAGCGGGGGATATTCCCTTAAGGCCAAGCTTTGTGGCTGTAAATCCCTCGTTCATAGAGCCGCCGTCCATCAGGCTCATTTCCTCGCAGTGGCTGATCACCGGCAGACCGAACATCGACGCATATTTAATGGCCCTCTGCATCACGCCGCCGCTTCTCACAGGCATTCCGTCATCTGACACAGCTACGGCTCCGGCGGCCGCAAGCTCTGCCATTTCCGTAAGCTCCTCACCCTTCATGCCCTTTGTTATAGCGGCAATGGGGTAAACCCTGCACATACCCACCTCACGGGCACGGTCAATGATATATTTTACTACGGCCTTATTGTCGTTTACCGGATTAGTGTTTGGCATACAGGCGACAGCAGTAAAGCCGCCCTTTTGAGCCGCCTTAGTGCCGCTTTCTATATCCTCCTTATATTCATATCCCGGATCTCTCAAATGTACATGCATATCTATCAGTCCGGGGGAAACATACTTCCCCGCGGCGTCATATTCCTCTGCCCCCGGAACAGAGAGGTTTTCGCCGATTTTTACTATTTTTCTGTTGTCTATAAGTATATCGGCCACATTGTCAAGGCCGTTCTGCCTGTCAATAAGATGTCCGTTTTTAACGATCAGCATTTTGCTTCCCCCTTGTAAGTAAGTCTAAAACCGCCATCCGGACAGAAACACCGTTGGTGACCTGTTCATCAATAAAGGACTGTGGACAGTCAATGACAGCGCTGTTCATTTCCACGCCCCTGTTTACCGGACCCGGATGCATCACCAGCGCGTCCGGTGCCGCCATTGCGAGGCGTTTTTCGTTGAGTCCGAAAACAGAGCTGTACTCCCTCACTGTGGGGAAAAGCCCGGCCTTCTGGCGTTCAAGCTGAATTCTCAGGTTTATGATAACATCCGCTCCGTCAACGGCTTTTTCAACATCCGTATAGATGCTTGCGCCAAAGCGTTCAAGCTCTTTAGGCATCAGTGTGGACGGCCCGGCAAGGGAAACATTGGCTCCCATTTTCTTCAAAAGATAAAGATTGCTCCTTGCCACGCGGCTGTGAAGCACGTCACCAATTATTGCCACATTAAGGCCCTTAAATCCCCCCTTGTGCTGCTTTATAGTCAGCGCGTCAAGCAGCGCCTGTGTGGGGTGCTCGTTCATTCCGTCACCGGCATTGATCACTCCGGCTTTTACATTGCGGGCAAGGAAGCTTGCCGCGCCGCTGCGGGGATGCCTCATAATTATTATATCCGTACCCATACGGTCAATGGTGTGTCCGGTATCAAGCAAACTTTCGCCCTTTTGGACACTGCTGCCAACGGCGGCAATATTTGCCGATGAGGACGACATATACTTGCTTGCCAGTTCAAAGCTCAGCCTCGTGCGGGTACTGTTTTCGTAAAACAGTGTCACCACGCTTAAGCCCTTGAGTGTGTCCAGCTTTTTATTATCAGATAGCACTACCTTTTTCATCTTTTCCGCTTCTGAAATTATCAGCGAAATTTCCTCCGCGGTGAGCTCCTTTATTCCCAGAAGGTCCTTTTTTCCGTTAAGCATAGGGGCTTCCTCCTTAATATCATCTTATTGTAAATAGGTTCTTTCAAATTCATCCACACTGATGGCCTTGTTAAACAACCAGCCCTGACCGTTGCGGACTCCGATATCATACAAAAGCTCCGCCTGCTTTTCGGTTTCGATACCTTCAAATATTACCTCAGATTCCGAGCTTGTAATAAGGTGACATACTTCCTTTATATAACCGAACTTACGGACGTTTTCTATGTCATATATAAATGACCGGTCGACTTTAACTACATCGATTGGCGCTTCGTACAAAAAGCCCAAAGATGAATAGCCAATGCCAAAATCGTCAAGATTTATCCTGAAGCCTTGCTTCTTTACTTCAGTCAGGGTATCTGTCAGCTTATCCTCGGCAAAAGCGCTTTCGGTCACCTCGATTTCGATATACTTCTTTTCCTCGGGATATTTTTCCGCCAGTGAGCATATTTTTTTGACAAAATCCTTTTCCCGCAGATCCAGTCTGGAAAAATTCACAGAGATAGGATACAGATTTTTATTTTCCGCCCTCCAACGGCTGAGGGTCTTAAGAGCCTGTTCAAACATAAAATGATCCAAGCGAACAATATACCCTACACGTTCCAACACGTCAATAAAGTCCGTAGGCATACGGTACGTTCCATCATTGTCCCGCCAACGGGCAAGCGCTTCCGCCCCAACGACTTTTCTTTCCTTGATCGAAAACTTTGGCTGAAGGAACATTTCAATACTGCCGCTTTCAATGGCACTGTGAAATTCCCTTATTGCCATCTGTTCCCTGTGCCGCTTTTCTCCCAATTCAGGGCAATAGACACACAATCCCCCTCCAGGCGTACTTTTGGCCTTGCGGCGTGCCATATTAGCCTTGTCTATTGCGGTGGTAATATTTTCTTTTTTCCCACCGATAAAATACACTCCGGTTGCAAGGGAAAACTCCGTATCCGGATATATACTGTTCATATATTCGCAAAAGTTATCGTTTATCTCGCTTACAACGCTTACAGCGGATTCGCGGGATGGGCGCCTACTTATAGCGACAAAATAATCAGAATATATCCTGCTACTTATACGACCGGCGGCTTCTGTGTCAGACCGTATCATGGAGGCAAACTGTTTGAGCACCATATCCCCCTTTTTATAGCCAAAATGATCGTTTATATAGGCAAAATTATTTATGTCGGTATAAGTCAAAACTATACACTCGCCATCCTCCATGGCGTCTATCATTTTTTGACCTATTCTTTTAAACGCGGCTCTATTGTACAGTCCGGTAAGAGGATCAAAGGCGGAAAGTTTTTCAAGCTGCGCTTTTTCTTCAAAAGCCTGTTTTTTTAATTTCACTTCGGCATCTATGTTATGTGCAGTGCCAATGATCCAGCGGAGCTTCCCGCTGTTATCCTCTATTCCCTTAAGCTTGATATGGTACCATATATATTTTTCGTTCATCAGCAGTCTGCACTCAAAGGCCGTTTCACCGCCGTTTTCTCTCAATTTTCTAAACCTTCGTTCAAAATCCGGCTGATCGTCATTAAATACACACTCCTTGTACTTTTCCGACTCAAAATACTTTTCCACCTTGGGAGGCAGACCTACCCGTACCGAAATGTGGTGAGGCATACTCATTGTATCTGTCTCAACAGCGTAATCGTAAACCACATCATCTGTCATTTCCAGCATGTAGCGATATTTCCTTACACACCAATACAGATCTTTTTCATTAATAGCATCCATAATTTTACCTCACGATCAACCGAAGCAATGATTTTTCCGCCGCATTTGCTCAATTACTTTTTAATATTATACTACTTTCCGTCTTTTTTTTCAATATATTTTTTCATTTTAACTCCACATTTTCCCGCAATTATTTAACACAATAATTATACCACCATCAGCGCAACAAATCAAGGTCTAATCCGATAAAAAAAGACGCCCGAAAGCGTCACAGCCTGCCGACAAAAGTCAGCAAGCTGAATAATAAGTTTTGACTGAGTCTCTTTTATTTGTTTGGATAAGTGTGATAGATATATTTTCTTTTCCACACCTCATCATGGTGATTATCATATTCTGCGTTCTTACAATCGTTGAATAAATCGTCAGATACTTCAAGAATGATGTCTCTCAGCTCCAAATCGGTCAAGAACTTCTCCGGTATCGCTCTCATTCCCAAACGCGCTCCAAGTATATTGCCGGTCACTGCTCCGGTTGAATCACTGTCTCCGCTGTGATTGACTGAGGCGACAATTGCTTTCT
>CAYTWZ010000068.1:0-2621 GCA_964442035.1 uncultured Oscillospiraceae bacterium | reverse complement strand
CAATTGCTTTCTTTGACATTCCTTGGGCCGTGCCAAGAAGAAGCCCGTTTGCTGTGAATAAGGTCATCTGTGTATCATCAGAAACCGGAGCAATACCATTAACCAATAAATATTCTGTTATTCCCCGTTCACCATACTTTTGAAAAATATGACTATCTTCTACAAACTCAACAGCATAGCCGAGGGCATCCCCGACCGCACCGCCAATCAGGCATCCACGATATTTATCAATGTCTTTCATCTATGCCTCCATAAAATTCTTTAATGTTAAGGAAGCGCTGATAAATTCTAAAATGCTAATTGGTGAGGAGGTTTTTCTCGCAGTGAAGCAAAAAGCGTGCAAACACTTGTCGCGTCTTCGGCTTTTTAACCGATATGCGGGAAGCTCACCGTCAAGCGGCGTTTTAAACCACAGGTGTGAATTAATCAGCGCTTCTCTAAGAAAAAATCAAAAGGATTTTCTTTTCTTTCCCCGTTTCTTATAGTCCTTATCAATGCGCTCCTTCCAATCGGTGCCAAGAGTCGCATTGCATCGAACAGCGCTGATAGCTTCACTCAGCACCTCATAATTAAGCTGTGTTCCTTCGCTGTCGGAATTATAGTTCACTGCCCGGTCTTCGCTGATGCCAAAGCTCCTTGCCGTTTCAATTGCGTCAATGTTAGCGCCGAAAAACAGAAATTCCCAGCCGTACTTTTCCTTCTGACGCCGGATCATCTTCTTAATCTCATCACTGCCATAACGGCGACTTGCGTTTTCCATACCGTCCGTTGTAATAACGATCACGGTATGCTCCGGGACATCCTCCGCCCGTGCGTACTTGTGTACATTACCGATATGATTTATCGCTCCGCCGATAGCGTCAAAAAGGGCTGTGCATCCTCTGACAGAATAGTCCTCCCGGGTCATAGGATCAATGTGCCGGATATCCACACGGTCATGGATCACCTCGCTGGTATTGTCAAAAAGGACAGTCGAGATGAGAGCTTCGCCCTCTGACCTTTTCTGCTTCTCGATCATAGAGTTAAAGCCTCCGATAGTGTCCGCCTCAAGCCCGCTCATAGAGCCGCTACGGTCAAGGATAAATACGACCTCTGTCAAGTTCTTTTTCATGTTCAATTCCTCCATGTATAAATATGATTGTTCTGTTGTTTGCCTTACAATCATATTATAGGGGAAATCGTATTCGGTTTGGTCGCATAGTAAGCGACAAATGAAATGTTTCTAAAACAAATTTTCAATATTTATGCTCCCAAAAGGCTTTGATCAAAGGCGAACAAGGCTTCGTTTATTTCAAAGATATTGTAGTTATTATTCTCAATAAAAAACTCAATGATTATGTCAAACTTATTGCTGTGGGACAGAGCAAAGCCGGCTTTCATGAGCATATCCTTTGTTTCCTCAAGGGACAGCTCAAGTGCAATGGCAAACGCGATCACCGTAGTCTTTGATGGCTTATACTGCTTATTGGAACGTATCTTTGAAAACAGCTTCCGGTCGATATTTGCCTTCTTATAGCACTGGGCGTCGGTCATACCGGACTCGTCAATCTTCCGCAGCAACATTTCCGAAAAGCTCTCATCAAGCTGTTTCATGGCATCATCCAATGACTTTGTTTTCTTTGATGCCGTTGGCATAGAAAGTACAGGCTCAATTGATTTATCTTCTTCGTAAATGTTCGCTTCGCAGACCGAATTCTCAAACGCTTTCATCCGACGCAAACGCTCGGAATAACTGTCGTAATGCTCATCCGCATAGCGATCATCTATGTATTCTTCAATGTCCGCAAACAGCCTTTCGCTGATGCGATATGCCTTTTTATCAAAGATGACAATGAACACTGTCATGTCATTTTCAAGCAGGAACTCACCGATCGTATCAATGGCGATCCGGAGCGCCTGATCCTTCGGATAGCCATATATACCGGATGATATTAGCGGGAACGCCACCGTCTCGCACCTTGCGTCCTTTGCCAATTCAAGAGAGGCGCGATAACAGGATATAAGCCGATCGCGCTCTCCGTGTTTACCGTCCAGCCAGCGCGGACCCACAGCATGAATGACATATTTACATGGCAGCCTGTAGCCCTTTGTTATCTTTGCGCTGCCGGTTTCACAGCCGCCAAGTTTCCGGCACTCCGCCAGCAGCTTCGGCCCTGCGGCGCGGTGAATGCAGCCGTCAACGCCGCCACCGCCGAGAAGCGAATTATTGGCGGCGTTAACGATTGCGTCAACCTCCATTTTTGTGATGTCATTTCTGACGATTTGCAGCGGCACAATTTCTCCTCCTCATAATTTCATTTACAGATAGACTGATATCTATCAGTGTGTATTTCTCCTTTGCCTCCGCTGTGTATTTTTTACAAACGCAGCTTTGGCATTTGTATATCCGTCTCTGTCATGCTCGAATTTTTCCATAACTCCATCTGTGAAGATCTATTTAGCTTCTGTTCTTTTGCTTTGGTTTCATGGCAAGTTACAAACGAAAGCGTCTATCCATTTGATTTGATTGTAACAACAATTCCTTTATGATCAGACAGCTTTTTATTTATGTTCCATTCCTCAACTTTTATATCTGTATTTTTAATAAATGAGTCAGATACAGCTATGTGGTCTATGCATTC
>CAYTWZ010000067.1:0-9998 GCA_964442035.1 uncultured Oscillospiraceae bacterium | reverse complement strand
AAGTAGCGCAAGAATAAATATCTTTTTCATATGCTTTTTCCTCCGTAAATTTATTAAGGAAGCATTGATTTTAAAATGCTGATTGTCGAGGGAATTTTACTCGCAACAAGGTAAAAAGCGCATGAATACTTGCGTATTCAAAGCGTTTTTAACGTAACTGCGGGGAAATTAACCGTCAAGCAGCGTTTTAAGCCGTAGGCGTGAATTATTCGTTGCTTCCTTAAGTATATGGATAATTATACTACAACTTTTTTGTTTTGTAAAGCGGTTAAATACAAAAATATTAGCCTTGACTATAGCATATAATATGAAGTATAATTAATCAAAAATGTGAGGATATTTATATGTTAGGATTTATTGTACGCAAATTCGCGGGAGACCTGTCCACCCCTAAGGGGCGCGGCTGCTGCGGAATGATCTGTGCATTCTGCGGCATCGGGATAAATATTGTTCTTTTTGCCGGAAAACTGCTGGCCGGAGTCCTGAGCGGCTCCATGGCCATAGTTGCCGATGCCTTTAACAACCTTAGCGACGCGGGAAGCAGCATAGTCATACTGGTAGGCTTCCGTCTTGCCGCACACAAGCCGGACAGGGATCACCCTTTTGGGCATGGACGCTACGAGTATATATCAGGGCTAATCGTATCTATGCTGATAATTTTGATGGGCGTTGAGCTGCTACGCACCGGCATAAGCAAGATTGTGCATCCCCAAAGCGTAAATGCCGACCCCGTCACTGTCGGCATACTTGCGGTATCCATACTTTTAAAGCTGTATATGGCGTTTTACAACCGTAAGTACGCCCGGCTGATTGACTCATCCGCCATGAGGGCCACCGCCGCGGACAGCCTCAGTGACTGCGCGGCCACAGGCGCAGTGCTGATAGCGGCGCTACTCAGTTCTTTCACCAGCTTCAACATTGACGGACTGGCCGCCTCCGCCGTCTCGCTGCTTATCCTTTACGCGGGAATCAGCTCCTTTAAGGATACGGTTGACCCGCTGCTGGGTCAGGCGCCGGATCATCAGCTTGTGGAAAAGATATACGCCATAGTCAACGGCTTTGAGGAAACCAAGGGCGTACATGACCTTGTGATACATGACTACGGTCCGGGACACACAATGGTTTCCCTACACGTGGAGGTGGATGGTAGCAAAAACATTTTTGACGTCCACGAATCAATTGACGCCATGGAGAGGAAAATCAGCGACACCTTGGACTGCGAGGCTGTGATCCATATGGATCCGGTCTACACCGACACCAGACAAACAAGCTCTATGCGCGACGAAATAACAGGCATTCTCCGGGAAAACATTGATCAGCGGATAAGCATACACGACTTCAGGATTGTGTCATGCAGCACCGGCAAGGATCTGACCTTTGATACGCTGATCCCCGAGGATCTGCGTGGCAGGGAAGACGAAATAAAGCGGCAGGCGGAAGCTCTTGTAAATGAGAGCTTTCCCGGTTGCCGCACGGTAACCAAAATAGATTTTGCACTGAACTAAAAGGAGATGAAAAAGATGACCCTTGACGAGATCATCAATGGCTCGGACAATATTGTATTCTTCGGCGGAGCCGGAGTTTCCACCGAAAGCGGTATTCCGGACTTCAGAAGCGTGGACGGGCTTTACAGTATGAAGTATGACTTCCCGCCGGAGACCATACTTTCACATTCATTTTTTGTAAGCCAGCCAAAGGAATTTTATCGTTTTTACCGGGACAAAATGCTGTGCCTCGACGCCATGCCGAACACCACCCACAAAGTACTTGCCAAGCTGGAGCAGATTGGCAAGCTGAGAGCCGTAGTGACCCAGAACATAGACGGCCTTCACCAGAAGGCAGGCAGCAAAACGGTGTATGAGCTTCACGGCAGCATACACAGAAATCACTGTACCCGTTGCGGTAAATTTTACGGAGTAGACGCAATTGCGAACTCATCGGGCATTCCCCGTTGTGAATGCGGCGGAATCATCAAGCCGGATGTAGTGCTATATGAGGAGCCGCTGGACAACGACTGCATAAACGGAGCCGTAAAGGCAATAGCCAACGCCGATGTACTCATTGTGGGCGGAACCTCCCTAACAGTATATCCCGCCGCAGGACTTATACGCTACTACAAAGGAAATAAGCTGGTGCTTATCAATAAGTCGCCCACGGATTACGACAACAGCGCCGATCTGCTCATATGTGATGCTTTGGGCAAGGTCTTTGGCGAGATCGGGTTTTGATCAGCTTTTGCCTAAAACCGCGTCTGTGTCCCGGCGTATCTGGGCAAAAAGCTCTTCCACAGTGGCAAATTTACGTTCGGGACGGACAAAGCGCAAAAATTTTGTCTCAACCTCAACCCCGTACAGGTCGCCGCAAAAATTTGGGATATGCGTCTCTATCCGTATGCCGCTGTCCCTGACTGTCGGATTTATGCCCACATTGGTAACGCCTATATGCTCCTCACCGCCGAAGGCCACTTCGGTGGCATACACGCCCCGGGGCATAAACACCCTCTGGCTGGAAGGATAAATGTTGACCGTGGGGAAACCCATTGTACGCCCAAGCCGTTTTCCTCGCTCCACTATACCTGTTATTGAATAGGGGCGGCCAAGGAGGGCAGCGGTTTCCTCCATGTCGCCCTTGGCAATCAGCTCACGGACACGGCTGCTGCTTATGGGCAGGCCGCCGTAAAGTGCCTGAGGAAAGACAAAGGTCTCAAAGCCCATTTCACGGCCCAAGCCCTCAAGATCACCGGAGGAAAGCCTGTCCCGGCCAAATGTATAGTTAAAGCCGCAGAACGCGGCTCCGATGTTAAACTGCTCCATCAAAACGCGGCGGATAAACTCCTCCCCCGAAAGGGACAACAACGCCCTGTCTGTCCTTAGGAATACGCACTCCGCGCCCAAGCGGGAAATAAGCCGTTGCTTTTCACTGTTATATGTTAGCAAGGGCGGTTTTACGCCAAGAAGCACAGTTTCCGGAGAAAGGTCAAATGTCAGCGCCACGCTTCTCATACCCGTTTCTCTGCCCCTTTGTACGGCGGCGGATATTATTTGCTGATGCGCCGGGTGAACTCCGTCAAAAAAGCCCAGCGCTATGGATGATTTTTTTGTCATTAATCACACCTCAATAAAAGGCCTTGACCGTCTTAAGACAGTTACGCCCGTCGGCGATGCCCCGCTGTGAAAGGGCAATAAAACCCCCGTTTTCATCATACACGCGGAACATTTCCCCATCAGGAAATCGGTCAAAATATATAGGCACGCCGTTTTTTACCATGGCGGCTTTTTTTGTATCCAGATGTATCGCGCCGTATTCACCGAAGAGCCTGTCAATTGGGATAACTGCCTCCCCAAGGCTGCCCTGTGCGGCAAGCTTCTCAAGCTGCTCCAAGGTATAGGAGTTTTCCAGCTTAAGTCCGCCGGTCTCCGTGCGGCAGAGAGCCTCGATGCAGGCTCCGCAGCCCAAGGCTTCACCGATATCGGCGGCAAGAGAGCGTATATAAGTACCCTTTCCGCAGCGGACATCCACCGTCACCACAGGGAGCTGCATGTCAAGTATGTCAATGGAATAGATACTGACCGGCCGCTTTTCACGCTGGATCTCAATACCCTGCCTTGCCAGCTTGTAAAGCCGCTGTCCCCCAACGGAAACAGCACTGTACATTGGCGGCAGCTGCCATATGTCCCCCACAAAGCCGCCGATAGCTGTCCGAAGCTGTTCCTCGCTCACATCCACCCTGTTCCGCGCAAGGACATTGCCATCCATGTCAAGGCTGTCGGTAACTGTCCCCAGCAGGATGCGGGCAGTATAGCGCTTAATCTCAGCGGTAATAAGCTCCGATGCCCTTGTTGCCTTGCCCAACAGTAGCGGAAGCACGCCGGTCGCCGCCGGATCCAAAGTGCCGGTATGTCCGATTTTTTTCATATTAAAGACGCGGCGCGCCGCCCCCACCATTTTGTGGGATGAGCAGCCCGCCGGTTTGTTAAGTATTACAAGTCCGCAGTAGTCCATAGCTGTTTCTCCAATTCCTTTACCACTGTTTTGACTGCCGCCTTAATGTCACTGCCCGGTACGGTGCAGCCTGAAGCCCTTACATGACCGCCGCCGCCCAGCGTCACAGCCGCCTCCCGTACGTTGTAGTCGCCCTTTGCCCTCAGGTTGATCCTGATCTCGTCAGGGGTGCGCTGGCTGAGGAACGCACTCATTACCACGCCGTCTATCATCCTTGGTAGCGGAGCCAAGGCCTCAGTATCAGTCTTGTCAGCGTTGTATTTTTTGTAAACCTCACCGCTGATGTAGGCAGTGGCTATCTTTCCGCCGCAGTGCAGTTCGAGGGTAGATATAGCCTCGCCCTGAAGCATAAGCTGACGGAGGGTTTTTCGCTCGTAGAGCATTTCGCAGATCTGAGCCGTATTGATGCCGATATTCATAAGCTCGCCGACTACCTCCATTGTATGAGGCGAGGTGTTGGCATATTTAAAGGAGCCTGTATCCGTGGATATGGCGCAGTACAGATATTTTGCCGTATCAGGTAATATTTCGATGTCGGCGCTTTTAAGCATGTCAAAGATTATCTCACCAACGGCGGCTGCATCAGGATCAATATAGCTGAGCTGTGCAAAGCTACCGTCCCCCAAATGATGGTCAATGCACACAGTGTCGGGATGGGTCGAAAACGCCTTGGCTCTCAGGCCGATGCGTCCGCTGTCTCCTGCATCAACGCAGCAGAGGCAGCCATAGTCAAGACTGCCGCCGTCATACACTCTAACACTGTCCCCAAAACATGACAGATGAGACGAAAGAGGCTCGTCAGTAACGATGTCACAGCGTACCCCATGCCGACGCAAAACGCTTTGAAGCGCAAGGCTGCTTCCCAGACAATCCCAATCGGGGTTAACATGGGTGAGCATCGCTACGCTTTGGACGGAAAGCAAATGTTCAATTATCGTTGTGGTTATCTTCTTCATTGCGAGTATCTTCCTTCATTACCTTGTGAAGCAGCTCGTTGATATGAGCTCCATGCTCAATGGAATTGCTAAGCTCAAAAACAAGCTGCGGGGTTACACGCAGTCTAACCCTTGCGCCGATCTCCCGGCGGATAAAGCCAGCTGCGCTCTTAAGACCCTTGATGGCGTCATTTTTGATCTGTTCGTCACCCATGACGCTAATCTGAGCCTTGGCATAGCTGAGATCCCCGGACACCTCCACCGATACCACACTGGTCATCAAGGGTATCCTTGGATCCTTAAGCTCCCGTATTACATCACTGAGAGATTTTTTTATTTCCTCAGCAATTCTGTCGGTACGTTTAAAATTTGCCATTTTTATCTTTCCTTTTATCTTTTAACCTCTTCCATGACGTAGCACTCCACGGTGTCGCCCTCCTTGATGTCGTTGAACCGGTCAAAGGCCATACCGCACTCGTAACCGAACTGAACCTCCTTAACATCATCCTTAAAGCGCTTAAGGGAACTGAGCTCACCCTCGTGGATAACTATGCCGTCACGTATGATGCGCACGCCGCAGCTACGCTGAATCTTGCCATCGGTGACATACGCGCCGGCAATTGTGCCCACACCGCTGACCTTAAAGGTCTGGCGAATTTCCACATGTCCGATAACGTTTTCTCTGAAGGTAGGAGCAAGCATGCCTTTCATGGCGGCCTCAATCTCCTCAATTGCCTCGTAGATTACCCGGTACATACGCATATCCACCTTGTTTGTTTCGGCGGCAATGCGTCCTCCGGCGTCGGGACGGACATTGAAACCTACGATTATAGCGTTGCTGGCGGAAGCAAGTGTGACGTCGCTTTCGGTGATAGCACCTACGCCTCCGTGAATTACCTTGACCTTTACTTCATCGTTGGACAGCTTTTCAAGGCTTTGGCGCACAGCTTCAACGCTGCCCTGTACGTCAGCCTTAACAATAATATTAAGCCCCTTGGCATCGCTTTCCTTAAGATGCTCAAACAGGTTTTCCAGCGTAACAGGCTGATTGCCGGCCTGCTGGAGCTTGGCCTTCTGCTTCTGCTTACGTTCCTCAACAACAGCTCGGGCAGCGCGCTCATCGCTTACTGCGTAGAACAGATCTCCGCCCTCGGGAACATCCCCAAGACCCACTATCTCCACAGGCATTGAGGGGGTAGCTGCCTTGACGCGACGGCCGTTTTCGTCCGCCATAGCGCGCACACGTCCCACTGTCGTACCGGCAACGATAATATCACCTACGCAGAGGGTGCCGTTTTGCACAAGCACGGTGGCCACCGGTCCGCGGCCTCGGTCAAGCTTTGCCTCTACAACAGTACCCTTGGCCTTGCGGTTGGGGTTGGCCTTAAGCTCCTTCATTTCGGCAGTAAGGATGACCATTTCCAGAAGTGTATCGATGTTCTGCTTTTTCTTGGCGCTGACCTCAACGCAGATCACGTCGCCGCCCCATTCTTCGGGAACAAGACCGTGCTCGGTGAGCTCCTGCTTTACACGGTCAGGATTTGCGCCCTCCTTGTCGATCTTGTTGATGGCAACGATTATGCTGACGTTAGCGGCCTTAGCATGGTTAATGGCCTCAACAGTCTGAGGCATGATGCCGTCGTCCGCCGCAACCACAAGTATGGCGATATCCGTGACCTGAGCTCCGCGGGCGCGCATAGCAGTAAATGCCTCATGGCCGGGTGTGTCCAAGAACGTGATAGGATTGCCGTTTATGTTGACCATATAAGCGCCGATGTGCTGGGTGATACCTCCCGCCTCAGAGGAAGTCACATTTGTGGAGCGTATTGCGTCAAGAAGGCTGGTCTTGCCGTGATCCACGTGACCCATGACAACCACCACAGGCGGACGGGGAACAAGATCCTTTTCCTCATCCGGAATGTCGTTAAATAGCTTTTCCTCAGCGGAAACAATGACCTCATGCTCAACCTCGGCTCCCATCTCCTCCGCTACAAGGGAGGCGGTGTCAAAGTCAATGGTATCCGTTACAGCAGCCATAATGCCTAAAACTATAAGCTTCTTTATTATCTCCGCAGGGCTGGCTTTCATTCGGGAAGCAAGCTCGCCCACAGATATTTCGTCCGGTATGAGAACATGCACCTTCTCCTGCCTTACCTTTTTGGGCGCATGACGAAGCTCTTCTTCCCTTGAACGCTGATTTTTGCGACCGCTGCCCTGATTTGAGGTGTTTTTCTTCTTGATCTTCTGCTTGCCGGTAACGCTGTCCTTTATCTCAGGAGCGAGGGCCTCGGCCTTTTCCTTGGCAAGCTGCTTTTCCATGTCGATAACATTGGCCCGTGTATCCACATAGCGTCGAGTCTTGCGGGGCGCGGCCTCTCCTGCGGGCTTTTCCTCTTTCTTAGGCTTGGGCTCAGGCTTGGCAGGTTCAACCTTGGGGCGGGCCTTGGCGATGTATTCCTCTATGGACGTGCCATCGTCAAACTTCTGGGTATAGTATTCAAGCACAATGTCCATTTCGGCCTGATCAAGGCTGCTCTGTGAGTTTTTGCTTTTGCCGGTGTACTTGCCGACAGTCGCCGCCACCTCCTTTGCGGGGACATTAATGGACTTTGCCACTGCACTGACTTTGATTTTATTCATTGGGCAATCCTTCCTTTCCATTTAAGCTGATTGCTTTCGCAAAATTATCATCACATACGCAAACTACGGGAACATCCTTTTTTCCCACACTGCGTCCTAATTCCTCTGTTGTGGAGTGATATATAAGCGGGACTCCTGACATTTTGCAGATCCCTTCGATTTTGCGGCGGCTGCTTTCACCGATATCCTCTGAGGCTACCACAAGCTTTGCCTCACCGCTTTCAACGCACCGCTTGGTAAGGAATACTCCGCATCTGACCTTACCGGCACGCATAGCCAAGCCCACTGTGCCAAGAAATTTATCCAAATCAAATCATTCCTTCGTTTGCTTTGTCCCGTCCTTGATCTCGTCCTTAATTTTCTCGGGGACATTGCCCTTAAAGGCCCGCTCTAAGCCCCGAACCTTTTCCAGCCGGGAAATACATGCCTCATCCTTGCAGACATAGGCTCCCCGGCCGGGCATTTTCCCTCCGGGGTCAATACTGAATCGACCGTCCTTGCTGCGAACCACCCGAATCAGTTCCCTCTTGTCTCTCATCTGACGGCATACGACACACATTCTCTGAGGTGAAGCCACACTCCCGCCTCCTCAGCTACTGAGCATCGGCAGGAGCCGCGCTCTCCGCTGCCGAACCGTCGCTTTTGATATCTATCTTCCAGCCCGTAAGCTTGGCGGCGAGACGGGCGTTCTGACCCTCCTTGCCTATTGCAAGAGAAAGCTGGCTTTCGGGAACGACTACCATTGCGCTCTTGCCCGCCTCGTCAATGTCAACACTGATGACTGAGGCCGGGGAAATTGCGGCGCTGATATATCGGGCCGGATCTTCGCTGTATTGGATTATATCTATTTTTTCGCCGTTAAGCTCATCCACAACAGCCGCAACCCTGGCACCCTTAGGTCCTACGCATGAACCTACGGGATCCACGTTTTCCTGTTCGGAATACACTGATATCTTACTGCGGCTGCCCGCCTCGCGGGAAATGTTTTTTACAATGACGGTTCCGTCCGCTATCTCGGGTACCTCCTGCTCAAAAAGCTTGCGCACAAGGTTGGGGTGTGTACGGCTGATCATCAGTTGAATATTTTTAGTATTGCGGCTGACCTCAAACACATACACCTTGATCTTTTTGCCGGGGTAATACTCCTCCCCGGGGATCTGCTCCCCGGGCATAAGCACCGATTCAGCCGTGCCAAGATCTATCAAAACGCCACGGCGGTCAACCTTTTCCACCTTGCCGGTCATGATACCGTTCTTTTTCTCATTATATTCATCGTAAATATTGCCTCGTTCGGCTTCCCGAATCTTCTGTACCACCATTTGCTTGGCTGTAAGAGCAGCTATACGTCCGAATTTGGCGGGATCGGCAGTTACTTCCACAATGTCCCCAAGTTGATATGTGGGGCTGATAGCCAAGGCATCCTCCAGACTGATCTCCGTCGCGTCGTCAACCACCTCTTCCACAACTGTTTTATGACAATAAGCACGGATATCGCCGGTGCTGCGGTCAAGGCTGGCAAAGCACTCGGCATTACCACCTAAGTGCTTCTTGTAAGCAGTAGCTACCGCTGTTTCAAGTGCCTCGCACATGATCTCTTTTTTGATATTTTTTTCCTTTTCCAAAAGTTCAAGGGCCATCAAAAGCTCGCTGTTCATTTTTGTTTAACACTCCTTTGGTTTCAATTCCCTAAAAATCCAGTTTAAGACGCACGCTGGCGGTCTTCCCCTTCTCAAGTACAACTCTTTCCCCATTAAGCTCAAGGGAAAGGAGCCCATGATCATAGCCAAGCAGCCTTGCGCTGAAAGCCTTGCTACCCATAAAAGGAGCAAAGGTCTTTATATCCACCTCGCTGCCTACGGCCTTTTCAAAATGCCAGTCCCTGCGCAGCCGCCGGTCAAGTCCCGGAGACGACACCTCGAACACATATGCGTCCTTCACAAAGCTGAGCTCCGTATCAAGAGCATCGCTCAGCGCGGAGCTGACCTCCTCGCAGTCATCAATGGTAACTCCGCCCTCCTTGTCAATATAAAGGCGAAGATAGTACTGACCGCCCTCCTTAACATACTCAGAGTCATAAATGTAAACGCCCTTTGCCTCGCAGACAGGGGCTGCCAGCTGTTCAAGCACCGCTTCGGCTTTTGCCATAGGGATCCATCCTTTCCGTGATACAGCAATAATATTATAAAAGAGTGGGCCGCAACCCACTCTCTGTCTACCAGTAGTATTATATCACCATATTTGCTAAATTGCAAGCCTTTTTTTGAAAAATAATGCAATAATTTTACATTTTGATTTTCAAAGTAAACGCAACCCCATGTAGAGATCGAGCATAATTTACTTTGACGAATACAAAAAATTACCATACAGCCTTTATTCAGACTACTGACAACCCAATGTACATAGGGGTTTGTCAGCAGTCTG
>CAYTWZ010000066.1:0-10007 GCA_964442035.1 uncultured Oscillospiraceae bacterium | reverse complement strand
GGTAAAACCTGAACTCAGAGCTGATTGTTTCGTTGCAGTCAAGACATTCTTCGTCATATCTCAAAAGAATGTCGTGAGTTTTGTCCGAGCCGTTTTGCTCATAACGCTCAATGTCTATCTCACAAACCTCATGGGTATTCCTGTGTTTACATTCTTTTTGGAAATTGTCGGAATCGGTATACTTAATAATAACCGTTCTTGTGCTGTTATCCCACTGCACATCCGCACCGATGCTTTCGCTTATTGCCCGAACAGGAACGAGGGTGCGGTTGTTGACAATTTTCGGCGCAACGTCAAGCGTGACGTCGGTATTCTCAGTCCACATGTATTTGTTGTCAACCCACAATGTCATAACATTATCCCCATCGCTGTTGTATACGTCAATCATCCCGTCATCCCAAATAACTTCGTACCCCAGAGCCTCAAAAATTGCCCGCATGGGAACAAGAGTACGTCCGCTTTCGACAATCGGCGGCTGGTCAAAAATAACATACTTTCCGTTGACGGTGACGCTAACTTCCCCGTCGGCGGCGCTTATGGGCAAAGAGCCCGCGATAAGCACTAAAATTGAGAGCAAACACAACAGTTTTTTCATACAAAATCCTCCTAAAAATCATTTTATATGCATAGTATAACATTAATGATTTATTTTGTCAATATTGATTTTTAAAATCATTAACATTATTTTTCAATATTGATAAAATAAATCAAAGACGGAGGTGCTGAAATGAATTTCAAAGCTATCGGACAGCGCATTAAATCCAAACGCAAAGAACTGAATATGACTCAGGAGGAGCTTGCGGAAAGGCTGGACATTTCCGTTGAATACACCAGCCGTGTAGAGCGTGGAAGCGTCAGCGCAAGCTTTCAGCTTTTTGAAAGAATCTGCAACGTTTTGGGTATCCCCGAGGAAGAGCTTTATTTCGGAAAAACCGGCATTTATCAGGATAAAAAGGTGCTTTCGGCGTTTAAAAACCTGACACCGGAAAAACAATACGCCACAATGAAAATTATTGAAATAATTTCCGAACTGTGAAGCTAAAATCTTTGAGATATTAAAAAACTACTGCTTAATCTTGCAAAAAGGTGTATAATTTAACTAAAAACTGATTTATATGACGAAAACCCGCCTTAAAAATGCGGGTTTTCGTCATTACTCTGAGAAGCTGTGAAAACAGTCCCTTTTGTGTTTTTTACAGCTTTATTATTTCCCCGGCGGTATATTCGCCGATAAATGCTCCGCCGTTGTCATTGGGGTGAGTGCGGTCCAGCCCGTCCTTCGAGTGATAGAACAGATTCTCCGCAGCCTTACCAAGTCTTTCATATGCGGCGCTGGTGAAAGCGTGTAGGTCAATGCAGTTCAGTCCAAGCTCTGCTGAGGTTTCCCTTACCACAGCGGCATAACCGTCAAGGTAGGAGTTAAGCCGGCCGTTCACATATATAAGTCGGTTTATGGGCGTACAGAGTATGCACCGGCCGCCCCGCTCTTTAACAAGGGAGGCGATTTTGATCAGGTTTTTCCTGTAGCCTCCATGAGCCGTCAGGCGCTCCTGCTTTTGATCATTGTGACCGAACTGGGCCAGAATTATATCCCCGGGCTTCAGCTGCTCCAAAACCGGCTTGATGTGACAGGCGAGGCAGTCCCCGGTGTGGGTTCCCTGTTCCGCGTGGTTGCTCACTGCACAGCGATCCTTAAGGAACATTCCCAGGGTCTGTCCCCAGCCGCAGCACCTTTCAAGTTCGCTGCCCCCGTCATAGCTTTGGTCGCAGACTGTGGAGTCACCAAGGCAATATACTGTCGGCAGACGTGATGGGGTTATGTCAGCTTTAAATTGGCAATCTCCGCTTACCTTAACTTCAACAAAGCTGTCCCGGTAATTTGGCCGCTTCTGGAAGTCCGCATCTCTCACGGCAGAGGCGAAGTCCCCCGAGAAGACCTCGCCTTTTTTCATGGGCATATTCCTTAGCAAAAACCGCCGATGGTTGGTCACCGCTGTTACAAGGGTGTCGGACTGTGCCGCTATTTCCATATGTATGATGTATTCTCCCTTTGGAAGCTCTTCAAATATCATAATGCTATCTCCACAGGCTTTTTTACTGTAATTTTACAGTGACCGGCCAGAGTGACGGCTTGGGTCGCGCCGTCGTAGGATAGAGTTATTGTCTTGCCCGCGTCGGAGCTGTTTATCAGTTCAGCATCGGTACTGTTTTCCAGCACATATACTCCGTCGATGACCTTTGTAAGCTCAAGGTATTCCCGGGTGTTGATAAGTCCCTGAGCGTTGGCGTCTTCACTGAACAGCTGGCACAGCTTTTTTGCTCCCGCAAAGGAAATATGCAGCTTATCAGCCATTGTGTCGGTATTGCTGTCCCAGAGCTGGTAGCTTCTGGAAACATAGTCCCTGCCGACCTGGGCAAAGTGCTCCGCCGCCAGATCGTAAAGGTCAACGTAAGCACAGCCTGTTTCATCCGCGACCTCTGTTACTGCTGTGAAAAACCCGCCGTTGTTGCCGTTGGGCTTTTCAAAGTCCCCGGCGCTTCCCCATGAGTAGCCAACTGACGGCTGCGGCTTGACAAGTATGGGTGTGATACCCTTGGCGGAGCACTGCTCTATCATGTATTTAAGGGCATCCTTCATGGTGTCCTTTGTTTTGTCGTCCCGGTTACGGTCGTTGATGCCGAATTGTATCACCAGTATATCACCGGCCTTGCCCTGAGCGGCCACTGTGGGGAAGATGCAGTCCTTCCAGTCCCGTGCCCAGTCTCCGCTGGAAGCAAGGTTTACCACCTCATATTTATCTGAGACAAAACGGTCGAGCAGCTGAGCCCAGCCTGTGCGCACTGTGCCGCTTTGTATGTCCGCCTCCGGTCTATCGGGAAGTATGGGGTAGTAGTTGCAAAGGGTGGAGTCTCCGGCCACATATATTCTGGCCTTGCGAGGGAATATGGACGGAGTTTTTGCCGCCTTTACAGAGAGTAGACGGGTGGTCTTTTGATCCACCTTAACTGAAGCGCCGCCCTGTACTTCAAAGCCGTTAAAGGAATACACTGTTCCCTGTGGCACGTTGACAGTCCCGTACATATCCACATTGGCGCCTATAAGCAGTGAGTTGACATAGATGTTGCCCCGGTTGTTATCCGATTTGATAAACTCAAAATCATAGGCGCCGTCCGGTATGTCCATAAAGTATTCCCGAGCCGCTGTGTCAATGCCGCCCTCGGGGGCAAAGCTCCATATGGGGGCAACCTCTGCGATCACCGGTACAGAGGCAGTGACTGTAATCCGTCCGTCCTGATCGGCGGAGGTCCTTGTCACGAGCTGGGCGTCAAGGACGTTTTCAGTCATAACAGTCCTTCCGTTTATGGTTACATTGCCGGGAGCGTCGTATTTTATCGCTACTGTAAATTCATCGGCAAAGGCCTGGTACTGGCGCACGTCAAAAACGCGCTGATCCTGTACTTGACCTATGATTGAATATCCGTCCGTCCTCCGGGGTTCAAGGTCACTGACTTCCTCAAGCCCTTCGGCAACGATCTTCGCTATCTCAAAGGCTCCGTAGTAGGAAAAATGGGTGTTGTCCTGAACTCCGTCAGGATAATTCTCGTATTCTCCGGGGTTGGCGTAAAGGTGAAGCCTGCGGCTTGTCTCCTCACCCATTTTATTTTCCAACTCACGGCTCAGTTTGTTTACATCGATAAGGGTGAGATTGTATTTCTCCGCCGCGTCTCTTAACAGTGAGGCGTAGCTTACCTCATCTCCGGGCTCCTCAATAAGGCCTGTTGTCTGGTCAAACCAATGACCCTGTGTCTGGGTGGCAATTATCGGGATAAGGCCCTTGTCCAGCGCGGGCTTGATGTATTCATCCTCAAGCATTACAGCAAAATCCTCGTGGCTTATGTAGCGCTCCGGCTTGTTCCATGCGCCATCGTTGTGGCCGAACTGGATTATTACATAATCCCCCGGCTGGGCGTCTTCCAATATGGACGTCCAGCGTCCCTCGTTAAAAAAACTTTTCAGGCTCCTTCCGGCTATGGCTCTGTTTTCCACAGTTACGCTGTCGTCAAAAAACAGAGAAAGCTCCTGCCCCCAGCCCGCCTGAGGGGCCATATTGTCCCTATAGGACTGAGCTGTGGAGTCACCGGCGATAAAAATCCTTACCGGTGCCTTGGGAGCGTTGTCTATTGGCTCAGGCATAGTTCCTTTTTCACCTCGTTTTACTGTGACCTTTTGGTTTTGTCCGTCCCAGTCTACCTCAAAACCAAGAGCCTCCGCCACCACGCGGAGGGGAACAAGGGTGCGCTGGTTTATGACTACGGGTACGGTTTCCATGGCAAAGGTGTCTCCATTAACTGTGTAATCGGTACTTCCGATGTTCATTATCACAGTGCGGTCATCGGTTGTGACGCTGATAATTCCGTCCTGATAATCCACTTTGGCTCCCAGACTTTCGCTGATAAAGCGGAGTGGAACAAGGGTGCGCCCGTTTTCCGCATACGGAGCCACATCAAGGCTTACGTCCCTGCTGTTTACCTTTGCGGATGCGGAATTGAGGGTAAGCTCGGTTTTTTCCTCCAGATAATAGCTAAGGTGCGGCGGCTGGTTGTAGCTGGAATTCTGCCATACTATACCCATACGGTAAATGTGATCCGTCATCAGTGGCATTACCACATAGCTTGTGGGAATAGTGGTGGTGTATATTCTGAGAGCAGTATTGTCAGCGGTGCGCCAGATCACTTCTTCACGCCAGTCGCCCAGTATGTCCGCCTGAAGACAGGGGTTGGACTTCGTAGAGTTGTTGGAGGCGCAGCCATCGTCAGCGGAGTTAATCAATACCTCCTGCTGCCCCTGAGCGTTAATCTTGTAGATGCAGGTTCCGTCAAGAAGCTCGTCATACATATCACCGTCCCAGTAAATGCGGAAGTTCATAGAGTTAAAGTCAAGGTCAAGGTTTTCGCCCAGTGAGTTGATTTTTCCCGCGCCGCTTCCGGCCCAAGCTACATAGCGGCCGCCGAAGTTGCCTACATTGGCGATAAGTCCGCGGCCTGTGTCCTTGCCGGCCTCCCGGGCGTGAAGTATATCGCCGGTTTTCGCGTCAAATACAGTGAAGCCGTAATTTTGTGCGGCGGTTTGGCCCTCGTGTACCGCGAAAAATTCAAGTCCATCGTGGTCAGGGTCAAAGTCGCCCAGATGCATAGCGTCGCCGTGACCCATAAACGAACACCACAGTACACTGCCGTTGTCATCAAGGGTCAGAGCGCCGGTGAATATTTCGTCCTTGCCGTCTCCGTCACAATCTCCTACAGAGATGTTGTGGTTGCCCTGGCCAATGTACTTTTCGTTCCCTTCGTCCATAGTGTCAAAACGCCAGTATTTTTTTATTTCACCGTTTTTGTAGCTGTATGCCGCGATAACTGTACGGCCGGGGCCGATCTCTGCCTTGCCGCTATAGTAACCTCGCTGGAATACCATGTAGGGGTTTTCCCCATCAAGGTAAGCCACACAGGCGTTGTAACGTTCACTTCGGTTGCCGTAGTCATCGCCGAAAATTGCGATGCTCGGCTCGTTGGACTGCGGGTCAAAGGGAGTGCTTGCCAGTTCCGCGCCGGTAGCTCCGTCGAATACCGTTACCCACAGCGGGCCTTCAAGGTTTTTGCCTGTTCCGTTGTCCGTCCAGACAGCATCTGGGTCGCCTATGACCCTGCCGGTGCCGTCAACAGTGCCGTCTGCGGTGCGAAAGGCGACTTCCGCCTTTCCGTCCCCGTCCATGTCGTAAACAAGGAACTGTGTGTCATGGGCTCCGGCCCTTATGTTCCGGCCAAGATCTATTCTCCACAGCCTTGTGCCGTCAAGCTTGTACGCGTCAATGTATACCTTGCCTGTTTTGCCGTTGTTGGAAGCATCCTTGGAGTCGGATGGATCCCACTTAAGGACGATCTCATATTCTCCGTCTCCGTCCAAGTCGCCTACGGAGGCGTCGTTGGCGTTGTAAGTTATTCCGCCGCCACCGATAGCAGTGGCTGTATTGATTGCGGCCTCGGAGGGCTTTTGTCCGGTATAGTTAACCGTGAATACCGTGGCCTGAGCCTTGTCCTGAATGGTAACCGCTCCGTCAGCGTCAGCATTGAGGTAAAGATTGCTCTGCTTGCCCCTTATGATATATCCGCCGCCGGACTCCTCAATGTAAAATTTCTGGTTATCCCCGTTGTTGGAGGTGTAGACGCCAACCTTGCCGCCGGCGGTAGTGGCTTGAGCGTTTACGTCCATGACCTTGCCCTCATCATTGATAAGCACGCAGACACCGCTGCCGGAGTCGTAAATGTTCCAGCTTGCGCCTATGGACATTTCCGGTCCGATGACGCAGTTTTTGATGTCGTCAGTGTCTACTTCATTAGCCTGTGGAGTGGTCAGGGGTATTTCAAGGTACCGGTCATTCCATACCGATACGGGAGCAAGTCCTTCAAGGCTGTAGCTTGTTCCTGCCTCGGTATCTATATAGTTTGTCAGGCTTGTTTCAACAAGCTTTTCCCCGTCCCGGTACAGGGTGTAGCTGTTCACTCCGGCCTGTGCGTTCCACGAAAGGTACACGCCATCCTCAATCTTTACCGCCACAAGTCCGCCGCTGCCGTTGGCAAGTGCGGGAATTGACAGCATTAAAAGGGCCAGCATGGTCAGAAGCATTTTTTTCATTATTATTTTTCCTCCTCAATTACTTGGAGCATTCGCCGCCCCAATACCTTGTATTGTTGTAAAGCCGTTTCGGCTGGGGGAGAGGCTTGCCCGCCCCCTTGCTCAGATCAACGGGAACAGCGGAATATATGACCGCCGTCCTCTGAGAGTAAACTATAAGCTGGTTGGCTCCGCAGCCGGTTAAGTCTCCCCACAGTACGTACCCGTCAAAGGGGAACTCAAATACAGTGTTAAGAGCTCCGTCGTATACAGCATTTGGAAGGCCGCCCCGGCGGTAGGCAAGTATGTTGTCGGTATTCTTGCCGTCAAGGTTGTTTATGACGGTGCATACGCTGCTCCAGCCCGGCACGGTTCGGCGCTCCTTGTAAAGGGCCTTGCCCTGAGAGTCCAAAATGAAAATTCCGTCCAGTCCGGGATTACCCCTGTCGATACGGTCAAGGCCGCAAATCTCAAGCCCCTTAAGCTCAGGCCTCAGGTCGCCGATGGCCACATTCTGAGACTCCACCGTGTCCGTAAAGCGCCAAAGAAGCTGCCCGTCATTTGTGTAGGCGGTTATATCGTCGCCACCCACCACCACTTCGGGTCTGTCGTCACGGTTGATGTCGCCCACCCAAATGCAGTCGGCGTGATCCTTCATGTCTATGGTCCACAGGGGCTGCCCCTTCCCGTTAAGCACGGTGTAGCCCGCTATAAGCTCGTCGGCGCCGTCACCGTCAAGGTCATAGGGCCATGGGTAGTGGCCCACATTGCCAGTGTGCTCCCACATTACATTAAAGTCTTTGTCCAGCGCCCACAGCTTGTCATAACGGTTTTTAAGGATGATGTTTTCTGCTCGTCCACGGCCTTCAAGGTCCGCGATGATTATGCAGTCGTGAGCGTGTGGGTCAGGAAGGGAATGCGCGCTTTTCACCGCTCCGGTTCTTGCGTCAAATATCCTCAGCATTTTGTCCATAACACAGATAAACTCTAATGCCCCGTCCCCGTCTATGTCGTAAAGCTGCGCCGGTATGTCGCTGCCGCTGGGCTTTGGAGCCGGGTCGGGAGAGCCTATCTGCCAAAGCAGATTTCCGTCCAGGTTAAAGGCCGTGGCGCACTGTACGCTGTGGGGAAAATATCTGTCGTCAAAGCCGGAATCCGGCTGTACCATTACGATTTCCATCCGCCCGTCCCCGTCTATGTCACCAAGCCACATCCGGCAGTATCCTCCGGCCGAGGAAATGTCGATTTTTTTACTCTCATTCAGTTGCATATGCTCACCTCATATATTGCTAATAATACTATTCCTGTTCCGTGTGTGTCATTCAGCCTTGGCGGCAGATCGTTTTTGTAATAGTCCGGCGAAAAGGCAAATTCCGACCCTCTGCACACTCCGTACACATTGCCCTCAGCGTCCACACTGTTGGCAAGTATGGAGTCTACGGCCCTTTTGGCCGCCTCGGCATAGCTGCCGTCAAGGAGTCCGGCTCGCCATCCGCGCGTAAAGGCGCAGGCGAACATTGCGCTACAGCTTGTTTCAAGGTAGGCGTCCTCCTCGTTCAGCACCTGCCGCCATCTCCCGTCAGGGGACTGACAGCGGAGATACCCTCCGCACAGGTCCTTGAATATTCCCTCCATTGTACCTCGGTCCTTATGCGTTTTTGGCATTACAGCCAACAACTCCGACAGGGAAAACACCGTCCAGCCGTTGCCTCGACCCCATGGTACTCCCGTGGCCAAATCGTGCCGAAAGTCGTAAACGTGGCTCATCAGGTGTTCTTCCTTTATGTACAGCATTTTTTTATACTGTATAAACTGCTTGGCACAGTCGTCCAAATATTTTTCGTCACCCGTCAGCAGATAACGGCGGCAGAGAAAAGGTACGCTCATATATAAATCGTCCAGCCACATTGTCCTGTTGTGAAAGCTGTGGAGCTGTTCCTTTCGGAAAAACGCGCCCTCGGGGGTTCGGGCCTGACGGTTTTCGATGTAGTCCGAAATATAGCCGCACACCCTTTCGGTCCCTTCGCAGCCCAGGGAGATTTTACCCTCCTCAACCAAGGCCCCGAATGCGCCGCAGTCGTCAAGGCTGTCAATGCTGCAAAGGAGGTTGTGCAGGCTTGCCGCTCCGCCGTGACGATCCCTGTCCCAAAGTCCGTAATCAAAGGTTTCCACTGCCCGTTCGATGTGGGCTTTTACATAGTTCTTTATTTCATTGCTTTTCAGCAGCTGTCCTGTGCGCAACAGCCCGTACAGCGTCACGCCCAATGGATAGCTCCATCGTCCGAAGTTCCCTTCACCGTAGTACGGCCTCAGCCAAAGCTCATCATACTTGAACCGCCAGAATATCCCCTCCGTAGGGTGGATAAAGTCGGGCTCGTGATCCTCCTTAAGCGGCCACAGTCCTACCCACGGGCCGAAGCCATATATGCCGAATGGATTTACATAGTCTTTGTCGGGAGGAAAAGCTGCGTCCCGACTCCGGACGATTACGTCCTGCCCGTTCCGGGTTTTGGTGTAAAACATGGCATGCTCCTCCGGCCCCAGACTGACAGTGCATTCCTTAAGCTTCGGTAGCCATGGGCCGTCGTTCAGCCTGTACCGACAGCCCTCCATGTCCGGCCTGTCGGGGCGGAAGAATATGTAATCCCACTTGCCAAGCCATGTACCGAATATGCCTCCGAACCCCAGCGCCGTTTTCCTGAAGGTGAATTCCAACAGATTGTCACCCTTTTGCATGGAAATGTCTATCCTGTTGTCGATATGGTTATTTCTCTCGGTAAAAATATCTGACCGAAAAACCCCGTTCCCGTTTACTCTGAGGCTCATGCCGCCAAAGAGCGTCAGGGTCATGCCTATAGTCTCTTTTCCGGCCGCTTTGTATATACATTGGAGGTGTACCTCGTCGCCCCTTCTCGACGTGGGAAAAATCTTGTCAAAATCGGCGTGATAGCGGTAATCCTTACCCCTTCGTATACCTCCGTCGTAAAACGGACGGTATAGCAGGGGACATATTGGATTTTCTCTCATGTATCTTTTGGCTATGGCTTCAGCCGCTTCCAATGCGTTCATTTCTTATTCAGTCACCGCCTTTTGAACTTTATATCTTAATAATACAATAGTATCGGGAGCTTTTGTATGAGTAATTGTGTACAAAATATGTGTTTTTGTGACATAGTCTGTTTTTACAGGGTGATAAAAAATTAACAATATATTCATTGACTGAGACTGCCATTGGTGGTATAATATGTACAGAAGCCTTGCAAGGTAACATTTTTGTTCATGGTTTAATATAACTAAACGAAAGATGTCCCCCGGGTCTCGTCTGCCGACTCGGTCGGGG
>CAYTWZ010000065.1:0-10113 GCA_964442035.1 uncultured Oscillospiraceae bacterium | reverse complement strand
CATCGTCTACAATGAGAATTGTCTTTTCCATTTTTTGTTCCTCCTTTTCGTGGGGAAATATTAAGGAAGCACTGTCTCGGCAGTCTTTTCCTCATCCTTGGCGGCAACGGGCTCCGCTTCGGAATCCATGTCCTCAGCGGCAACCGCCAGCATCAGCTTTATGCGGTTTTCCTGATTTACCCTTGTAGCGCCGGGGTCGTAGTCTATGGGTACAATATTGGCGTGGGGCACAATGCCTTTGATCTTGCGGATCATGCCTTTGCCCACGATGTGGTTGGGCAAACAGCCAAAGGGCTGGGCACAGATAACATTGTTGTAGCCAAGCTCCACAAGCTCCATTATTTCAGCAGTAAGGAGCCAGCCCTCGCCCATTTTGCAGCCTGTGCCGATCACACCGTCAGCCTTGCTCTTAAGATGCTTAAATGAAGATGGCGGCGTAAAGCTGCTGTTTTCCCTGACAGCCTGAATAAGCTCGTTTTTAAGGGAGGAAAGATAGCTTTCCACCAGCTTATAGCCGTCCCGCACAAAATTGTTACCGCCGTAAATATCAATTGTGTCAATAGGCGTATCAACGCAGTATATTGCAAAATCGAGCAGTCCCCCAACCATTACCTCGCAGCCCTGTCGATATAAAAACTCCTCAAGATCATTATTCCCAAGGGGAGCATATTTTACGTATATTTCACCCACAATGCCCACCTTGATTTTCGGCTCTTTTTTGACTGTGACCGCAGCAAAGCTTTGGACAATTGCGTTAAGGGTTTTCCTTCGGTCGGACTTAGACTGTCCGCTTCCCTTGGAAAATTCGTCCAGAAGCCTCTTTGTCCATTCCTCCACCAAAGCAGCGCTGTCGCCCTTATGTACCTCGTAGGGCTTGACCTGATTGTCAAGCAGCATCAGCAGATCACCGTACACCACCGCTGTCAGTAGCTGGCGCACCAGCGGCAACGTGAGCTTAAAGCCCGGCGACTTTTCCAAGCCGCTGATATTAAGTGAAATAATAGGAATGAAGTCCCAGCCCATCCCCTCCAGCGCCTTACGGAGAAGAGAAATATAGTTGGACGCGCGGCAGCCGCCTCCCGTCTGGGGCAGCAGCAGCGCCACCTTGTGAATGTCATACTTTCCGCTTTTCAGGGCGTCGATCATCTGTCCGATGACCAGCAGTGCCGGATAGCAGGTGTCGTTGTGAACATGCTTAAGACCCTCATCCACAACGCCTCGCCCCGTATTGTACAGTATCTCGGCATTATATCCATGATTGATCAGTATACCTCTGACTATTTTAAAATGTATGTGACACATATCGGGAATAAGTATCTTATATCCCGCGTCCTTCATCTCTTTTGTAAAAAGTACCTTTGGCATTTGGTTCTCCTTTCGCTACTTGAGAGCGGCAAACAGGCTTCTCAGTCGGATTTTTACAGTTCCGAGATTGGTTATTTCGTCTATCTTTATCTGTGTATATATTTTATTGTTCTCTTCTGTGATACGGCGCACCTCGTCCGTGGTTATGGCGTCCACACCGCAACCGAAGGAAACCAGCTGAACCACATTGACGTCATTGCCCTGTGCTGCGGCCCACTTTGCGGCGGCATAAAGCCTGGCATGATAGGTCCACTGGTTGAGCACATGAGTTTCAAAGGGCTGCATCATGGGACTGACACTGTCCTCAGTGATAACGGCGGCGCCCAAATCACAGATCAGCTTGTCTATGCCATGGTTGATCTCCTCGTCAAGATGATATGGTCTGCCGCAAAGCACGATCACCGGCATCCTTCTGGACTTAGCCTCGGCAAGCAGCTCCTGCCCTTTCTTGGCTATCCGGCCCATATGCTCGTGATATTCCTTATACGCCGCGTCGGCGGCTGAGCGCACTGCCTTAGCGTCCGAAAATCCAAACTCCCGTTGGAGTATCTTCACCATAGACTTCGCAAAGTCCTTTGGCCTGTGCAGTCCCAGATAATCATAAATAAACCGTGTTTTGCCCATATTGGTGACATTTGCCTTGATGACCTCGGGGTAATAGGCCACAACAGGACAGTTATAATGGTTGGAAGACAGCCCCTCGTCAAGATTGTATGACATACACGGGTAGAATATAGCGTCAACACCCATATTGACAAGTGCCTCGATATGCCCGTGAAGAAGCTTGGCCGGGAAGCACGCCGTATCGGAGGGGATCGTGTGCTGGCCCGAAAGGTACAGCTTGCGGTCGCTCTTGGGCGATGTCACGACGGTAAAGCCCAGTTTGGTAAAGAACGTGTGCCAGAATGGATAAAGCTCCCACATATTGAGCCCCATGGGTATACCTATGGTGCCCTGTGTGCCCTTGACAGGCTTGTATGCGTCAAGGAGCTGACGGTTGTATTCAAAAAGGTTGAGACTTTTACCGCCGGACTTTGTCTTAAGGGGCTTTTCGCAGCGGTTGCCCGCTATAAATCGGCGCCCTCCCCCAAAATTGTTCACAGTAAGCCGGCAATGATTGGTACAGCCGTTGCATACAACGGTGGACACCTGATGCTTAAACTCCCAAAGCCCCTCGGGAGTAATGGTAGTGGATTGCTCCGGCGCATTTGCCTTGGCATAAAGGGCCGCGCCGTAAGCCCCCATAAGTCCGGCAATATTCGGACGCACAACATTGCGCCCGAGCTCCAGTTCAAAGGCTCGGAGCACCGCGTCGTTAAGGAAGGTGCCCCCCTGAACAACTATATTTTTGCCAAGGCTTTCCGCGCTGACGGCGCGGATCACCTTGTATATTGCGTTTTTGACCACACTGATGCTGAGTCCGGCGGAAATGTTTTCGATCCCGGCGCCATCCTTTTGCGCCTGCTTTACCGATGAATTCATAAACACAGTGCACCGTGAGCCCAGATCCACCGGGTTATCCCCCAATATGCCCTTTTGAGCAAATTCGCTTATGTCATAGCCAAGAGCCCCGGCAAATGTCTGCAGGAACGAGCCGCAACCGGAGGAGCAGGCCTCGTTGAGGAAGATATTGTCAATAGCTCCGCCCCGTATCTTAAAGCATTTGATGTCCTGACCGCCGATGTCTATAATAAAGTCCACATCCGGGTCAAACTTTTTGGCGGCGGTAAAATGAGCCATGGTCTCCACAAGACCCATGTCAAAGCCAAAGGCGTTTTTGGTGATCTCCTCCCCATAGCCTGTGGAGGCAGAGGCTTTTATTTTTACACGCGGATACTTTTCGTAAAATTTTATGAGGAAATTTTGAAGCAGCGGTATGGGATTGCCGCTGTTCGGCATATAATCCGCATGGATTATGTCCCCGTTTTCGTCAAGGACAACCGCCTTAAGGGTAGTGCTACCCGCGTCAACACCCAGATATGCTTCCTTTGGATCCGGATTATCCACCATAGGGATAGTGCTTTGACTGTGGCGCAGCTTAAACTCCTCATACTCCTGCGGTGACTTAAATAACGGAGGGCAGCTGCGGTATGTACCCTTTGATGTGTATTTTTTTACAGTCTGAATGGCATCGTGGATATTCTGTACCTTTGCTCCGGGGGACAAGGCCGCGCCTATCGCCACAAAGTAGAGTGAATTTTCCGGGCAAACGCCGTTGAGCTTAAGCTGGCGGTTAAAGGCTGCCCTCAGCTGATCCATAAATGTCAACGGACCGCCTAAGTACACTACGTTTCCGACTATTTCACGTCCCTGGGCCAATCCCGCAATGGTCTGGTTTACCACAGCGGCAAAGATGCTCGCCGATATATCCTCCTTCTTGGCTCCCTGATTGATAAGGGGCTGGACATCGCTTTTGGCAAAAACACCGCAACGGGAAGCAATAGTATAAATTTTTTCATAATTTTTGGCCGCTTCATTCATTTCTCCGGGACTTATGGCGAGTAAGGTGGCCATCTGGTCGATAAATGCCCCGGTACCGCCGGCGCAGCTGCCGTTCATGCGCACCTCAAGTCCGCCGTTGAGGAAAAGTATCTTGGCGTCCTCGCCGCCCAGCTCTATGACCACATCGGCGTCCGGAATGGCCCTTTTCACGGCTGTTCTTGTGGCGTAGACCTCCTGCACAAAGGTAATACCGGCTTGATCCGCCATGCCCATTCCTGCACTGCCGGATACGGCAAGACGCATATCGGCATCGTTGGGAAAAAGCTTTTCGACCCTTTCCAGCAGCTCCGCCGTCTTTTCCACTATCATGCTGTAGTGGCGGTTGTATTCCTTGTATATTATCTGATTGTTTTCGTCGAGAACCACGCATTTAAGCGTTGTACTTCCCACGTCAACTCCTATTTTAAGCATTTTATCACCTTATCCGTAACTCCTGTTTTTTCTTTATCACCGCGTCAGGGGCTCAGGGCGGAGATACTCCCGCCGCCCTGCTTTTTATCATATCACAAAATGTCGATTTAGTCAATGGCAAATCCATGACCAATTTCTCAATGGATCTATGATCATGATTGAATGGAGAATTAAAGGTTGGGGCGCGAATTACGCGAATTATTCATAGATTTTTTATGAAAGCAAAACATTGAGTCTGCCCGCTGACAGCACAAGCTCTACATTCTCATTCTCCAACGGGGCTTCAAGCACGGTTCCGTTTGCCGCCCAGACATATTCCTGACAGGCCACCTCACGGCCGTCCTGATACCACAGCGCCCTGCATTGGAATGGCTTTTCCACATTCTGAAGGACAGCCCGTACCTTGTCCCCATCCTCCTCAAATTCAGCTTCGATGCAGTAAATGGACTCCACTGTCTCCTCCACATTCCTGAAGCCGTACCTGAGCATATTGTAGCCGTCCGTCACCCGGTCGTCCATCTTAGGGCAGCCCATTGTCACAGCTATGATGCGGCTGCCTCCGCGCTGGGCTGTCGCGGCAAGGCAGTAGCCCGCCCCATAGGTGTACCCGGTCTTGAAGCCGTCTGTCCCGGGATATCCGGTGCTGAGGCCGTCAAGGAGCTTGTTTGTGGAAGTGTATGTCACGGCATTGTAGGTAAATGACTTAAGTGATGTATACTCAAGAATTATCGGATATTCCCGAATCAGCGCCCGGCACAGATGAGCCATGCTCCTTGGCGTAATCGAGTTCTGATCATTTACGCCCGACGCGTCATAAAATCGGGCCGTAAGACCCAGCTTTTCCGCGTCCGAGTTCATCAGCTGCACAAAGTCGCTCTCACTGCCTGCGACAAACTCCCCTATCGCCGCCGCCGCGGCGTTCCCCGAGGCAACGCAGACGGATCTAAGTAACGTGTCTACCGACACCGAGGCTCCCTCGTCAAACGGGACATTGCTGTAGCCCTTTTTCCGGGAAAAATCCGCAATGTTCTTGCTGATCGTGACATTTGTATCCAAAGTTATGTCCATATCATCCATGCGGCTGAAAAACGAGTATAGAGTCATCAGCTTTGTCATGCTGGCGGGTGCTCGGAGGGAATCGGCGTTTTTTTCGTATATGACATATTCGGTGTCAAAGTCGATAATAATTCCGGCCTCACCCTTTATGTACAAGGTCTCGGCCCCGGCGGCCGGCAGCCCCAAAAAGACTGTTATCACCGCTAATATCAGACACAAACACTTTTTCATAGCTGAACCTCCGGATATTCTTTCTTACATATTTCCTAATTATTTCATAATACAACATGATTTACTATAATACAAAAATGTTAAAAATTTGTAAACGGCGCTTTAAAATCAGGTTAAAAATACAAAAATTTCTTGACAACCACAATATATTGTATTATTATATAGTTAAGAAATACAATTATTATGATAAAAAGGAGCTAAGGTCATGAAAAAAATATTTTCTGTTCTGATTATGGCAATGCTGTTGTCTCTTCCCCTGTTTGCCTTTGCGGATGAGGACAGCTCGGTGTCCACGCCGAATATCTCGGTAACGACCACCACCGGAAGTGCCACCTTCACCCTTAAAAGCGATTCCACAGACGCGAAGATCTACTACACAACCAACGGCAACGACCCCACCACCTCAAGTACTCGCTACACGAAGTCCGTCAAGATCACTAAAACCTGTGAGGTACGCGCCATAGCCTATGAGGACGGGGAATACAGCGATGTTGGCTATTACCTTGTAACGGTGACAAAGGCTCGTGTCGCAAAGCCTGTTATCAAAGGCACTAATGTGGACGGAGGCAAAAAGATCACCATTACCTGTTCCGGAGCAACGATATATTATACGCTTGACGGCACTACGCCCACCACTTCTTCCACAAAATACACATCATCCGGAATTACCGTAAGCGAAAGCTGCGTTGTAAAGGCTATAGGTGTGCGCAGCGGCTATACCAACAGCCCTGTTTCCACGGCAATAGTAAACATAACTCAGCTTAATACCCCCACAATGACCAAAACGACCTCCTCGGGCAAGACTATAATCAAGCTTTCCGGCCCTGTGAGCGGCTGTACATATTACTACACCACCAACGGCTCGACTCCCAAGGCAAGCACCTCCTCTACCTGCAAGAAGTACTCCTCCAGCGGCATCACAATAACCTCCGCCTGCACACTCAAGGTAATAGCCTGTAAGACCGGCTACGCTCCCAGCAATGTGATTTCCGCCGTATTTGAAGGTCCCGAGTGCGCTACACCCACCGTTAAGAAGACGGCCATTGTAGGCGGCTACAAGGTCACCCTCTCCGGCGGGACAAGCGGCGCTACAACGTATTACACTACAGACGGAACCATCCCCACCACAGCCGATACCAAATATACCTCTTCAGGTATAAGCATTACCGGTGCGGGAACTACCAATGTATATTTGTATATAACAAAGAGCGGATATACATCCATAGTGGCTTCGTTCAGCGTCAGCGTCACACAGCTTACCAAGCCCAGCGCTTCCGATGCTTCCACAAGCACGACTACCAAGATTAAACTGACAGGCCCATCAGGGTCAAAGATTTACTATACCACTGACGGCGATGATCCTACCACCTCCGATAAATCCGTTTCCGCCGGCAACACAATTACCATAAGCTCCTCCTGCACTCTTAAGGCAATGGCTGTCAAAGCCGGTTATGCCAACAGCGCTATATATACCGCAACCATAAACGCCAAGGGCAATGCTGTAAAAGATCCCACCGCTACCGGCACCAAGTATTCCGATTATACCAAGGTCGTCTTAAAATGCTCCACAAGCGGCGCCACGATCTACTACACAACGAATGGCAGTGACCCCTTTGACTACGGCAATACCTGCACCAGCGGAACGACGCTTAAGTTCTATTCCAGCGCGGTGCTGAAGATCGGCGCGAGAAAGAGCGGGTATGATGACAGCAACGTTGTCACGTACAACATTTCTGTAGGCGATGATGTTACCATCCTTGAATTGGATGAAGACGCCACTGAGGCGGACAAGGCCTCAGTATCCTCCTACAGCGCGGGCGATGAGATTCCCGACGAGGGAGATCCCGACACTGCCAAGGGGACATATTTCCCCGATGTTAAAACCGATTCCGATGTTGATGACCTTGAAGTAGTTTTGGACTTCAAGGATGCGTCCAGCGAAATTTAAATAAGGCATACAAAAACGGGCTGCGACGCAGCCCGTTTTTGTATGCTCAATTTTACCGCTTTTTTGGAAAAACCATGCTTAAGCTGGAACGCTCTCTGGCAAAGAGCGTCTTAAGCCGCTCCATACCGTCCTCTACGGTAACTGTCTTCCACACCTCAGGATATGTCCCAAGATCAACGCCCCTGTGCAAATTAAACATGTACTCGTTACCTATATCCTCCACATCCGAGCTGCACATACGGATATACCGTCCGTACAGCACATTCATAGCTCTGTTCCATGCGCCTGGGTCTATGCCTTCATTTGTCACCCGGCGTATTTCTTCATGTATAGCATTGGCAACGGCCTTGGGATCCTTGCTGTCGCCGCCTATCCCGGCAAAGCCAAAGCTTGTCTCGTAGTCATAATAGCCGCCAAAGCCCCGGTTAATAAGCCCATCCTGATAAAGGCGCTCATACAAAGGCGAGCCCGCGCCAAACAGCGCCCTGATAAGCGCGTTGGTAGCGATCTCACGCTTAAGCATATCACCGCCGGTCTCGATATCCTTAAAGCCCAGCAGGAAGGAAGGCATGGCTATCTCAAATTCCGCGCTGCTTTCGCTCCTGACAATCTCTGCAGGTTCGTCAGGGAATATCTGTCGGATTTCCCCATCCGGACGATCCTTGGGGATTATTTTGTCCACTATCTCCCCTATGCGCCGGGGGTCAAGGTCGCCCACGCACACCACAGCCATATTTGATGGGTGATAGAATGTGTTATAGCACTTGTAAAGAAGCTCCGGCGTGGTTTTCATTACTTCCTCAACGCTTCCGGCGATCTTCGTGTGGACAGGATGGTTTTTATACAGCCCTTCCATGCAGTTGTAAAAGCACACCTGCCCGGGGTCATCATCGTACATCCTTACCTCCTGAGCGATAATGCCCTTTTCTTTTTCCACGTTTTCCGCCGTAAAGTACGGGGTCTGGACATAGCTCAGAAGTTGCTCAAAATTTTCGTAAAAATAATCCGTGCAGGCGTAAAGGTAATTTGTCACCCCAAAGCTGGTAAAAGCGTTTACATCCGCGCCCTTGAAAAGATTGAACGCGTTTCCGCCATCCGGCTGCTCAAACATTTTGTGTTCAAGGAAGTGAGCCACTCCGTCAATCACCTTAGTGGGCTCTGTCTCACCCGGTACTACAAACTCAGTGTTAATGGAGCCGTATTTTGTGCTGAAGGTGGCATAGCTTTTGGCGCTGTTCTTTTTGAGCACCACTACCTTGAGGCCGCTTGCGTGTACTCCCTTAAAGACATCCTCTTTAAGAAGGCTGTCATATTTTTTTATAAATTCCATCTGTTAGTCCTCCTTTCCTGTAAGGAAATAAACCGCCTGAAGCGATATGCGGGCAGCTGCCTGAACTATTTCCTCACGGGTAACGGCGTTAATCCTTTGTATAGTCTCCTCAATGCTCACATCAGTGCCGAGAAGTATCTGATTTGTGTAATAATCCTCCATAGACTCTGTGGAGTCCACTCTTGACCGATAGGAATTGACAATCTCCTTCTTGGCGGTCTCCACGTCCTCGTCGGTGAAGTCGCCCTTTACCATGCTGTCAAGCTGGGCAAGTATCTCATTGTATGCCGCGTCAAAGTTTTTAAACTCTATTCCGCTTGATATGCGCATATAACCCTTGAGCGGATCCACACCGCTGGAAGCATAATAGCAAAGACTGAGCTTTTCCCTGACATTGTTAAACAGTTTGCTGTTGGCGCTGGCGCCGTAAATGGTGTTGAACACGGTCTGAGCGTACCCAAGTGGGCTGTTATTGGTTATGCCGGTATAGAAGCCCATGGCCAGCTTGCCCTGCGTTACATCCATGTGGTCGACCACGCGCTTTACCTCGTCCCGCTTTTTAATCTCACCGGGAAGGACATAACCTCCCTGACGCTCCGGCAGCGCGGCCACTGCGCCGGATATAAGGGAATAGGCCGCGTCCTCGTCAAAGTTACCTGTGATCATAATATCCAAGGCCGCCGTTCTGACAAGCTCACCGTAATATTCATACAGCTCATCAGAAGTCAGACCTTCCACAATTTTTTCATCGCCCACAACATTTATGCCGTAGGGATCATTTTCAAACATTATTTCGTTGAGTCGAATAAGACTGTACCAGCGTTTGTCGCTTATCTGATTGCGTATTTGGTCAATAAGATTGCTCTTTTCCTGCCTGACATATTCCTCGTCAAAGCCCTTGCCCGTGCCGCCCTTAAGCGCGGCGGTAAAAAGCATATCCAGTGAAGCCGCAAAGGCCGGTCGGGGTAAAAATTCGTCGCAAACACCCTCCACCGCGACCCTCAGGATAAGATCCTCTCCACGTTTTCCGGAGGAGGAGTACAGTGACGCGCCGTAAAGCTCGTCAAGAGCAACTGTTATCTCTCTCGAAGAGGGATATTTTTCATTGCCGCGCCTGAGCACCTGCGACAATAGAGAGCTACGGGAAGCTTTTTCCTTGTCTACAGGAGTATGGAAAAGTATGCTGGCCATATAGGTCTTATACTTCTCATCCTTGATAAAATAGAGATTGACGCCTTGTTTAAGTTGGATTTTTTTCATCAAATTACCT
>CAYTWZ010000064.1:1420-10135 GCA_964442035.1 uncultured Oscillospiraceae bacterium | reverse complement strand
TTATAGTCCTCCACTAAGGGCCGTATTTCATCGTCCAAATCATCCATCATATCGGTAAGACTTCTTGGTCCGTCCCATTCGTCCGCTCCGAAATATACAACGAGGGTTATAACCGGGATCAATTTATCGTTCTTATGAAAACCTGAAAGGTATTCAGCCGGAGACCCTCCATAATCCTTTTCTTGACGGTGTTTGCTTGCCATCTCACTCACCTGACGGCCATATTCCAGTGCGTCATAGATCATATTGCGAACCGGCATGGCACAGTGGATATCGGATTGGTTTTCAATTCCGAGGATAAGGTAAGCTTTCTTATCATCGGTCATAGCGGTGAGGTATTTAAGTTCATCACGATATTTTTGTACCGGCCGACCTTTTCGGTCTGTACCGTAAGGAACTGCTATGACTGTCGTATCCAGCGGATGAAGCTGTTCGGGTTTTATTACCTGCCGACCGCCGTAGATATAAAAATTGAAAGCATCGGCAAACACGGCATTATCAGCCATATATTCTTTTGTTAAAGTATCTGTATCTTTCACCGGTTTCACAACCCTTTGTTATTATCTTTACATCCGTATATATTATAACACAGAAAAAACGTCTGTTCAAGTCCTTTATGTAAATTATTTGTTACATTCATTTTTGTCCTTTAATATTCAAAGTAAACGCAACCCCATATAGAGTTTGAGTTGCGTTTACTTTGACTTACTTGCGTTTACTTTGATAATTGACCCGCAATATTAAATTTATATTTCATTTTTTACTTTTCCCTTTTAATACCGGGTAAATTATTGTATAATGTATATGTATAATTTTATTTTTAAAAGCGGTGAGACAATTGACGGTTTTTGCGGACAGCATTATAAGCGGACTCAAGAGCTTTTTCCTCCTGTTCAGGTTGTCGGACCTGATAGACATAATGATCATTGCCTATGTTTTCTACAAATTGTCCGTCATTATTAAAGAAACCCGGGCAAACCCCATTATCAAAGGAATACTGCTAATAGTAGCCGCCACATGGATAAGCGGGTGGCTCAATTTAAATACGGTTAATTACATACTGCGCAACGTGATGCAGTTTGGTATGATCTTTGTTATAGTGGTGTTCCAGCCGGAGCTTCGCCGTACCCTTGAGCGGGTGGGACGGACGAGATTTTCAAATTTATTTTTTCAGGAGGACGGTCAGGCTGCCGAACTGCAGGCTGACGAAATAGCCTCGGCCTGCGCCTATATGAGCGCGCAAAAGATCGGTGCCCTTATAGTGCTTGAGCGCGGCACAAAGATCGGCGATATTATCCGCACGGGCTGTACGATCAACGGCGATATTTCCCGGGATTTGCTGATAAATATTTTTATCCCCAACACACCGCTGCACGACGGCGCGGTGATAATACGGGACGGGAAGATCCTCGCCGCGAGGTGCATTCTTCCCCTCACCAAAAACGAGTCCCTGAGCAGTGAGCTGGGCACCCGTCACAGAGCCGCTATCGGCATGAGCGAAAGCAGCGACGCGCTGGTTGTGGTAGTCAGCGAGGAAACAGGCAAAATAAGCATTGCCTCCGATGGTGACATGAGCCGCAACTATACGGAGGAAACTCTTAAAAAGGCGCTGAATAAAATTCTCAGCGCAGATGAGAAGCGCTCCAATGACACATTTTTGAGCAG
Organism: uncultured Oscillospiraceae bacterium; assembly: GCA_964442035.1. Lineage (GTDB taxonomy): Bacteria > Bacillota > Clostridia > UMGS1883 > UMGS1883 > JAFLUQ01. The sequence goes on along the minus strand of CAYTWZ010000064.1, from coordinate 8,470 downwards.
GATCGGGGGCAAACGTCCGTGGAAAAAATAACAGGAAATTCAAACACCGCCTTTAAGATACTGTCAGTGGTGTTTGCCGTAATACTCTGGGCATATGTCGCCTATCAGGAAAATCCCGAAATCACTCACTGGGTAAAAAACGTACCTATCACTGTAGTCGGAACGGAAAAGCTGGCCGAATCCGGGTTTTCCCTTACAGGCACAAGCCGCAACGCCGTTGACGTAAAGCTGAAAGGCGACAGACTTGAAATGTCAAAGATAACAGCCGATGACATTTTGGTAAACCTTGATGTTTCGGGAATAAAAAACAAGGGTGATACCGCCGTTGTGTGCAGCGTCACAGTAAACCACAAGAACATTGACGTAGACTCTGCCCGGCACAATACGGTTACGGTTTTTACGGAAGAAATTGTCACAGACACATATCCCATCACTACGACGGTTGTGGGCACTCCCGCCGCGGGCTACATGGTATTTGACGTGACGGCAAGCTCGGTGGAGGTCAATGTACAGGGCGCCGAGAGCGTGATCAGCTCCATCCACCACGTTTCCACAAAGAGCATAAGCGTCAACGGTGTAAACAGCGGCAGCACTGTTTCGGTAGGTATGACGGCTTATGATGAGGATGGCAAGGCGGTTTCGGGAGTTACCTTTGACCCCGCTGTGGTCGAGGTAAGCTATACTGTATATAAGGAAAAGACTGTCCCCCTGAAGATATCTCTTTCCCGCATTCCCATAGACAAGGAGATTACCATATCGCCTTCAAGCATTAAAATTTACGGGGACGCGGACGCTTTGGCCAATGTAGGTGAAATAATATCCGCTCCGCTGGATGTTTCAACGGCAAATGACGGGGACGCTTTCAGCGTACAGCTGCTTGTACCGGATGGAGTTCTTCTTTCCGGAGGGGAAACTACCGCGGAGATCACCGTCAACGTGAAGGACCTTGAGGAGAATAACGCAAACGATGAATAACGATATCATTTCTATAGAGCAGGCCGCGGTGAGGCTTAACGTTACTGCGGCAACAATTAAAAACTGGAAAAGAACCCGGAGGCTGAGCGAAGCGGGGGACGGAGTTTTTGCCCGGGAAATAGAGGCACTGCGCAAAGCGGGAGTTCTCACCTCCCGGCGCAACAAATCCTCCCTTCGCTGCAGCCGTATCGATTCCGGATATATAGTCGGTCATGACAGCCTTAAAAAGCTGCTTGACGGCCCCTTGCGTCGGGACGAAATACGCGCCATCCTTGCCGAAGCCGCGCTTCGGCTTTTTTTGAAGGGTGAAAACCTCCTTGAAGGTTTTCTGAAGGGGACTGTGACCGTGGGCGCCTGTGACCGACTGATAGCGGATCTTGCTCACGGCGCGGTCATTGACCAAAGCAACGCGCACATATTGTCCTCTCCATGGGAGGCTGACAAGGAACAGGATGTGCTTGGCTTTGTGTACTCCTCCCTGCTGCCCCTTGACCAAAGGAGAGCTGCCGGAGTCTACTACACTCCGGCAGCGGTGGCGGCGGCAGCCGTAAGCAAGCCGGAGCTAAAAGGCAGCGTTCTTGACCCTTGCTGCGGCAGCGGGAGCTTCCTCATTGCCGCCGTACAGGCCGGAGCGAATTCGGAAGGGCTTTTCGGCTTTGATATAGATCCTACAGCGGTATGCCTTGCCCGTATAAATCTTTGCTGCCGCTTTCCCGATCTGAGCATTGACTACCTTTATGAGCACATACAATGCCGGGACTTTTTTGACATAAGCACACAATACAACTGTGTGATCGGCAATCCCCCTTGGGGCGGAAGGCCGGAAATATCAGGGCGTTTTATTCTTCACGCAATGGAGCTTCTAAAGGACAATGGCTGTTTTTCCCTGCTTATACCGCAGGCGCTTTTGAACGCGCGGCTACACACACAGCTGCGGGAAAAAATGCTGAGCGGGCTAAGCTTCCTTTCGGCGGACTATTTGGGGAACCCCTTTCAGGGAGTGTACTGCCCATCAGTGATACTTGCCGCGAAAAAATCGGCATGTCCGGGGCTTAAAGGCTGCAGGGTAAATTCATGCTTTGCCATTGACCGACCCCGTGAGGCCGACCCGCGATGCCTTAGCCTACGGGTCACAGATGATGAATACCGGCGGCTTGAAAAAATGAAAAGCATAAAAAACGTCGCCTTTCTCAAGGGCAGCGCAATTTTCGGGCTGGGAATTGTTACCGGCAATAACAGCCGCTGTCTTTCAAAGGATCGCGGCATACCCATAATACGCGGCACCGACGTAGAGCCATTTCTGATAAAGGAGCCATCCTGCTTCCTTTTGCCGGACGCTGTGTGCCAACAGACTGCCCGGCCTGAAATATATTCCGCCCCGGCAAAGATCGTATACCGCTTTATCGGGCGGAGACCTGTATTCGCGGTAGACCGGCTCAAGCGGCTTACGCTTAACAGCTGCAATATCATCATTCCTCAGATTGATGGGCTTGACATAGACTATATCGCGGCCATACTTAATTCCCCGGCGGCGGAGTTTTTTCTGACAAAGAGCTTTGACACCGAGAAATGGCTTCGCTGGCATCTGGAGGAGCTGCCTCTGCCGGTCATCTCCCCTGATGAGCAAAGCCATATCATAAAAAGTCCCGATCGGGATAAGCTGATAGATGAACTATACTTCGGCTGACAGTATCTTTTCCAAAGCGGCTGCCGCAGAGTCAATGTCCTCCTCGGTGGTAAACGCTCCTGTTGAAAGCCGCAGCAGCCCGGAAGCTATGGTTCCCATGCTCCTGTGAGCCAGCGGCGCACAGTGAAGTCCGCCCCGCGCGGCAATGTCATACCGGGCGTCAAGCTTTGCCGCAACGTCAACGCAGTCCATAGTTCTGACCTTTACCGCCACCACGTTTACGCCGTTATCTCCGATTATTTCCACAGACTTAAGGCAGCTCAGCTTTTCGGCCAGCTTTTTTGCCAAAAGATGCTCCCGTTCAAAGGGGGCTTGCTCACGTACAAATTTTATGCCCGCAAGGAGCCCGGCTATGCCCGGAGCATTGAGGGTGCCGGCCTCCAGTCTGTCAGGGAATATCCTTGGCATCAAGGCGCTTTCGGAAAGGCTTCCGGTTCCGCCGTAGGTCATTGGACGTAAGCTTATTCCTTCTCTCACGTAAAGCGCGCCGGTGCCCGGCGGGCCGTAAAGCCCTTTGTGTCCGGGAAGCGCCAAAAGATCAAAGTCCGATGCGTCGATGGGCAAAAGCCCTGCCGTCTGGGCCGCGTCAAACAGCGTAAAAGCCCCGCAGCCGTGCGCAAGCTCGTTTATCGCGGCAATGTCATTTACCGTACCGGTGACATTGGACGCGTGGACAACGCACACCAGTTTTGTGCGGGGCGAAAGCATGCTTTCCACTGCTTCAGGCGTTATGCGCCCGTCCTTATCCGCCGGAATTATTTTCAGCCGCACTCCGTCTGCCTCCCGTGCTACAGCCGGACGCAGGACACTGTTATGCTCCATTGCCGAAATAAGTATCTCATCCCCGTACCCGGCAATGCCCTGAATTGCAATATTGAGTGCCTCGGTGGCGTTCTTTGTAAAAACTATCCTTTCGGGATTGTCAATATTGAAAAGCTCGCCCAGAGCCTCCCGACAGTTATAGACTGTCTCCCCCGCCGCTCGGGAAAGCCGATGTCCGCCACGACCCGGATTGCCTCCGCTGTTTTTCAAAAAGTCAGTCACAGCGCCGATCACCGTCCCGGGCTTGGGGAAGGTCGTCGCCGCGTTGTCAAGATAGATCACTCTTTTATATACCTCCCGTCTTCTTCCCTGAAGAAAGCCCGCACCGCGATGCGAAGCTCTCCGGCCGCGCTTTCCACCGCTGTCCGGCGCGAGTCCTCAAAACGCAGACTGTAGCCGCACCCTTCCTTTGTCAGCACTGAGGGGGTCTGTATTATATTGCTCTTAATTCCCGCTGCCTCTAGGCTTTTTTTCAGCCTTGACGCTGATGTCCGGGACGGAACAGTTGCCAACATTTTTTTATCATTCCTTTCTATATTTTAAATTATGTGTTATAATTTGGATTTGTTACCGATACACAGGCCTATATGAGCGCACACTTCCAATACGAAAGGATCCTGCACATGAATGTTTATGATTTTGATAACACGATCTACAGGGGCGAAAGTGTACTTGATTTTTACATTTTCTGCCTGCGCCGCTATCCGTGGCTGATACGCTACGCCTTTATATTTGTTATCTCATGGATAAAGTATAAGCTGATGCTGCTAAACCTTGAACAGCTGATGTCACTTGCCGAAAGGTACGCCGGAGAATTTCTGCTGCGGATAAAGGATATGGACGCGCTTGTAAAGGAATTCTGGGACACACATCAGAAAAAGATAAAGCGGTTTTACCTTGAAACGCGGAAGGAGGACGATGTAATACTTTCCGCGTCGGTGCACTTCCTCCTTGACGAGATATGCGCCCGGCTGGGAATAAAAAACCTGATCTGCTCAAGCGTCAACGTCCGTACAGGCCATGTAGAGAAGCTTTGCTTCCGTCAGAACAAGCCGCAGTACTTCAGGGACAGCTTTCCAGACGCGGAGATCGAAAACTTCTATACCGATTCCATGAACGACCTTCCCATGATCAAATTGTCAAAAAATGCCTTTATTGTCAAGGGTGAGAAATTGGAACCCGTAAAAATCGGCTCATAAGCTTTTTTTGCCGGAATATTTATCGGCTGCCGAGGCATAATAAGCTCGGAGGTGGAAAACAACATGACAACCAAGGAGCTATTGTATATTGAGGACGCGCTGGGTCACGAAAAGTATTTCCAGACCCGATGCAAGGAGGCCGCCGGTCAGCTTCAGGACACTGAGCTTAAGAGTCAGGCGGAGCAGCTTGCGAAAAAGCACGGTCAGATTTTTCAAAACCTTTACGGATTACTTTAAGGAGGGTTAAAAATGGACGACAAAAGTCTTATGGAAGGCTTGTTGCTGCTGGAAAAGGGCGGCTGCGATCTCTATATGCACGGTACGATCGAATCACCCACAGGCAATGTGCACAGCGCCTTTGACAGCGCGCTCAGGGATTCGTTATGTATGCAGGATCAGATCTATGACAGCATGGAGAAAAAGGGCTGGTATTCACCTGAAAAGGCCGATCAGACAAAGATCAGCTCGGTCAAGACAAAATATGCCAGCACTGTAATGGCCTAACAGCATAGAGGATGAGCCTCCTGCTGAAACCGGGTACCTTTAGATCGGGAAGCTCATCCGCAATCTTAGGAAGCCGTTTTCGGTGAGAGTTCCTTTCTCCCACCGGGACGTTGAATGACGGCGCTACGCGCCTTATTGAGAAGCACAACAAAACGGGGCTGCGGCAAATTGGTTGACAAACCATTTTGCTGCAGCCTCTGCTTATTAAAAGGCTTTCAGCCCTTATTGAATCAATAATCCAAGGTAAGCGCTAAATAATTCATATCTACGGCTTAAAACAGACCTTGACGGCAAAGGACATTTTACGTTTATTTTACCGGCGTCCTTTATTCCGTAAGTCTTACCCTGACCTTAAACAGGTCTCCGTCGATCCGGATATCCAAGCTTCCTCCGCAAAGCTCGGCGTAGCTTTTGGCTATGGCCAAGCCAAGTCCGCTGCCCTCGGTAGTACGGGAGGAATCGCCCCGAACGAAACGCTCGGTGATCTCTGCGGGGCTGAAATTCATAGGCTCGGCGGAGATGTTTTTGATCTCGGCTGTCACGGGCGGCGCATCCGTAAGGGAAACATACACCCTTGTGCCGGGCATGGAATATTTGAGCGCGTTTATGATCAGGTTTTCGAAAACACGGGAAAGCTTTTTCCCGTCCGCCAGCACGAATACCTCCTTTTCCGGGATGCTTGTCACAAAGGTAAGGGAGCTTTTTTCGATCTCGCTGTTAAGCTCGGCCAAGGACTGTCTCAGAAGAAGTCCCGCGTCTAAGTTTTCAAGATTTACGGTTTCGCTTCCGCTTTCGGCCTTGGATATGTCAAACAGATCCTGAGTAAGCTTTTTCAGCCTCTCCCCCTTCTGCTTAATAATTTTTACATAGTCGTTGGCCTCCGGAGGGGTCAGCTCCATATTGGAAAGAATATCGGCGTAGCTGATAATGGAGGTCAGGGGAGTTTTGAGGTCGTGGGAAACATTGGTTATAAGCCGGGTTTTCATCATTTGGGCGCTGAGCTCCCTTTTTACGCTTTCCTTGACGGAATTACCAATGTTGTTAAGCTCGTCGGCCGCGCCGGCAAGCACCGGAGCGGTGCAGCCCTCCACCCGATGGTCCGTGTCACCGTTATATATGTGTGTTATTCCATCCCGAAGCTTATCCAGCTGGGAAAGGAACCTGTAGGCAAATATGCAGGCCGCCGACGCCAGCAGCACGATCAGCACCGTATGGTGGCAAATCGTGGTGATAAGCAGGGTGTAAAGTATAAAGGCAGCCAGTACTATCACAGACACCTTGTCACCGCAAAGATAGGCGGCGGCTTTTTTAAACCATTTGACATACCATGCGGCGGATTTTTTCAGCCATTTTGTCAGCCTTGCAAAAAGGCTTCTGCCGGCAAAGGTATGGTTTTTGATATTCCGGGCAACGGAGGCGCTGCCCAGTACAAGCAAGGCCGAGGCCGCTGCGGAGGACAGCATAGCAAGGGGCATAAATATATCCAATGCTCCGCCGTAGGGTAGCTCAACCAAGCAACCGAACGAAGCAATGGCGAGTAGGATCGCCCCGGCAGCGGTAGCGCCAATGGTGATTTCCACAAAGATCCTGTCAATGGCAAGCATATGTATCTCGTCATCGTCCTTTTTGCGTCCGCTCACCTTCAAAAGGTATATCCACAAGCCCAATGCGGCAAGGAACAGGCCGATCATAATGTATATGTCTGTGACAACCTGATTCTTTGACCTTTTCATCACGGCCATACGATCGTAGTAATAGTCCTTACTTACACCCGCGTAAAGCTCAAAGGCGCCCATGTAATCGCTGCCGTATTGGTAATAGTCGCCGTCTGAGTCCTCGTAGCTGTAATCCCAAAGCTCCTCC
>CAYTWZ010000064.1:0-1320 GCA_964442035.1 uncultured Oscillospiraceae bacterium | reverse complement strand
ATCTTCGTCGGGTGTGTTATTCTCAGCGAGGGCGGCGTTTCCGGCAGGTGCTTCAGTTCCGGATGGAGCGTCATTCTCGGTCGGCGTATTATCCACAGCCGTGGTGTTATCCACGGATGGTGCGTTATCAACAGCCGGCGGATTGTCCTCAGCGGGAGGCTCATCCTCAGCTTTTGCGGGCTTTACCTTTACATGAAACCACCAAGGCAGATCCTTTACTGTGCCTATATCAACGCTCTGGACGCCGCCTGTAGCAAGGGTGTAATTTGCGTAGCCCAGACTGTTGAGATAATCCTTCATCTCCTTTACGCTGTCCTGATGTATAGCCATACGAAGGTCATGCCTTATTTTACCCATTTCAACAGAATCATCAAAATCATCCACAAAGACATCGTGCAGACTTTCGCCCCGATCAATAATATCGCCCATCAGCGCCATAGAGATCACCGTAAAAACCAATATAAGTATAAAGGCCGCGGCTTTCGCGCCATTACATCTTAAGAACCTTTTCATGTCAATTCCTCCCTAACAAACCTTATATCCTATGCCCCAGACCACCTTTATGTAACGGGGGTCCTTGGGATTGATCTCGATTTTTTCCCGTATATGGCGGACATGCACCGCAATAGCGTTGTCACTGACAGCGTTTTCCTCGTTCCACACAAGGCGGTAAATATCGTCCGCCGAAAACACCCGGCCACGGTTGCGGCAAAGCAGTTCCAGTATTTTATACTCCATTGGGGTAAGCCTGACCTCTGCCCCATCCACAGTGACGCTTTTGGCCTCGGTGTCGATGGTAAGCCCATCCACCACAAGCCTGTTTTCGGTTTCTATTGAGCTGCCAAGCTGAGTGTAGCGCCTGAGCTGGGATTTGACCCTGGCCACAAGCTCCGCCGGATTAAAGGGCTTAGTCACATAGTCATCCGCTCCGGCTGTAAGGCCAAGTATTTTGTCCGCGTCCTCGCTTTTGGCGCTGAGAAGTATTACGGGGATGTTTTTTGTCTCCCTAAGCTTCATCAGTGTTTCGATACCGTCCATTTCGGGCATCATTATATCCAGCACTATCAGCTGGACGGACTTCTGTACTGCCGCGTCCAAGGCCTCAAGTCCGTCATAGGCCTTGATAACCTCGTATCCCTCGGCCCGGAGATAGATAGATATGCTTTCCACTATTTCCCGGTCGTCATCTACAACAAGTATTGTCTGCATTTATGCTCCTCCTTTCTGTTTATGATGCTATTATACAGCAGAAAAATTAAGGAATTGTTCACAAGATTCTTAAGAAATAATAAAGATTTTTTAACGCACGAAAACCAAGGC
>CAYTWZ010000063.1:0-10147 GCA_964442035.1 uncultured Oscillospiraceae bacterium | reverse complement strand
ATGAATTTTCAACGGTTCCCCTGTAACAGGTGAAAAAAATGGCTGAATATCAAGCTCTTTACCGGAAATGGCGGCCCCTGACCTTTGACGATGTTGTTGGGCAGAGGCACGTCACCGAAACAATAAAAAACGAGGTAAAAAACAACAGCGTGGGTCACGCGTTTTTGTTCTGCGGCTCAAGAGGCACAGGAAAAACCTCAACCGCCAGAATTTTAAGCAGAGCGATAAACTGTGAAAACCCGCAAGACGGTAATCCTTGCAACAAATGCCCTACCTGCCTTGGCATACTCAACGGCAGCATTATGGACATTACGGAGATTGACGCCGCAAGCAACAGCGGTGTTGACAACATTCGTTCCCTGAGGGAGGAAGCGGGCTACACCGCCGCCATCACCAAATATAAGGTTTATATTATCGATGAGATCCATGCCCTTTCGGCCGGGGCATTTAATGCACTGCTTAAGCTGCTGGAGGAGCCGCCTAAGCACGTAAAGTTTGTACTTGCCACCACCGAGGCTCACAAGGTAATGGACACCATCAGCTCACGCTGTCAAAGGTTTGATTTTAAGCAGATAACCGCGGAGGACATATACCAGCGGCTTGACTATATATGCAACGCGGAGGGTATAACCGCGGAGGAAAAGGCTCTCAGGATGATCGCTTCCGCCGCTGACGGCTCCATGCGCGATGCGCTTTCCTGTCTTGACCCCTGCATAGCAGCCGGCAAGAAAGTGAGCACAAGCTTCGTGGCGGATTTCCTCGGCCAGTCGGAAATGTCAGGTGTACTGGCCCTTTGCTCCGCAATAAGCGATGAAAACTCCGCCGATGCCGTAAACGCTCTCAATGCCGTGTCCGAAAGAGGACGGGCGCTGGCTCCCTTTATGGAAACGGTCATAATGGCAATGAGCGACATGCTGGTAATGCGTGCCACAGGAAAGTGCAAAAGTGATTTTACCCTTGAAAATCAGGCCACATTTAAGGCGCTGTCCGAAAAATTTTCCTCCGAAAAGCTGCTGTACTGCATAAAGACGCTTTCCGACGCGCTTTTCTGTGCAAGGAACACCTCTATCCCGTCGGTAATATTCCAATCTTCGGTGTTGAAGCTGTGTATAGGCGGGAATGACGGCAGCTACGATGCCTTGCTTGCCAGAGTAGGTGAGCTTGAACGGAAAATATCACAGGGACTTGTAACAGTAAAGGAGTCCCCAAAGGTCCTTGTCAAAGTGCGCCCCGAGGAGGAGTCCGATGAAGAACTTCCCCTTGAACCACAAAAGGAAATATATGAGCCTCAAGGCGAATTTGTGGAAAAGGTCAAAGAAAAATGGCCCGAAATAATGGAAAGCATCTGTAACGACACGCATATAGTGCTGTACACGGCTCTCCAAAACTGCTCCCTCAGGGAATATCGGGACAAGCTGGCCATTACCTTTGGCGATGATTGCTTTGGCAAGTTTAGGGACATGACAGTGTCGGAATTAGACTATATCAAGGAATTGGTCAAAAGGCACTGCGGTATTGACTGCGGCGTCACGGTAAAAAGCGATTCTGATTTTGGAAAAATGGAACTTACCAAACAGGCTGACCCGCTGGACGCGGTTCTGGGGCTGCCTATAACCGAGATAGAATAACTATTTTTTGAAAGGATTGATTTTATATGGCAAAAGGCGGATTTCCAAGAGGGATGAATATGGGCGGGAACATGAACAACATGATCCGTCAGGCTCAAAAAATGCAGGAGGAAATGGCGAAGGCTCAGGAATCCCTTGAGCAGCAGGAGCATGAGGCCAGTGTAGGCGGCGGCGCCGTAAGCGTAAAGGTAAACGGAAAGAAGCAGCTGATAAGCGTTACTCTCAGCCCCGAGGCAGTAGATCCCGATGATGTAGAAATGCTTCAGGATCTGATAGTTTCCGCTGTTAATGAAGCTCTCCGCAAGGCGGACGAGGCCGCGACCGCTTCCATGAGCAAGATCACCGGCGGGATGAACATTCCCGGCCTGTTTTAAGGAGAAACAAAATGTCGGTTTATCCGCCGTCAGTGACGGCTTTGATCGAAGAATTTGAAAAGCTGCCGGGCATAGGCCACAAAAGCGCCGTTCGATTGGCTTTTCATGTGATGAATATCCCCAAGGAAAAGGCTCAAAGGCTTGCGGACGCAATATTAAATGCCCGCGAGCATGTAATACTGTGCCAATACTGCCAAAACTTGACTGACGCCTCCCCCTGTGAGCTGTGCTCTGACTCAAGGCGGGATCGCAGCGTTATTTGTGTGGTGGAAAGCCCCAAGGATCTGGCCGCTATGGAAAAGACCCGTGAATACAAGGGACTTTATCACGTGCTGCACGGAGCTATTTCCCCTATTGACGGCATAGGGCCCGAAAACCTGAAAATACGGGAGCTTATGTCCCGGCTCACAGACGAAGTCAAAGAAGTGATCATGGCCACAAATCCCACTGTGGAGGGGGAAGCTACAGCCATGTACCTGTCCCGGCTTATCAAGCCCATGGGTATCAAAACAACACGCATTGCCCACGGTCTGCCTGTAGGCGGCGATATTGAATTTGCCGACGAAATGACACTGGCCCGGGCTATGGAAGGACGAAGAGAAATATGAATGGAAACATAACGCGGGATCTCACAAAAGGAGCTCTTATTCTTGAGGGCGGCGGAATGAGAGGCGCTTTTACCACAGGAGTAATAGATTTTCTGCTTGACAAAAGCATAATATTTGACCGTGTCTACGGTGTATCAGCCGGAGCCTGCCACGCCTGCAGCTACCTTTCCCGCCAGAGGGAAAGAGCCTACACCGTGGTGGCAAAGTACATAAACGACCCCCGATACATGAGCTATACCAATATATTAAAGGGACAGGATCTGTTTTCGGATGAGTTTGTATACCACACCATTCCCGACGGGCTTTACCCCTTTGATTACAAGACCTTTGCCGAATATGAGGGTGAATTTTTCGCGGTGGTAACCGACTGTACCACAGGCAAGGCGGTTTACTTGCCGGTAAAAGACCTTCGCTGGGAAATAGACAAGGTGCGGGCCTCGGCTTCTCTGCCCATACTCAGCAGGATGGTAAAAATAGACGGTCACGACTACCTTGACGGCGGCATGACCGACTCTATACCGGTAAAGCGGGCATTTAAGGACGGAGCCGAAAAATGCGTGGCTGTCCTCACCAGAGACACCGAATATATAAAAACCGCCAGTAAAGTATATCCTTTGGCTATGGTGCGTTATCCAAAGCATCCCGGTCTTGCCAGAGCTATGAAAAACAGGCACATCATGTACAACAATGAAATGAGATATGTTGCCAAAAAGGAAGCTGAGGGCAAGGTTTTTGTGTTGCGTCCCGACAAGGAACGCCTTGACGTATCAAGGCTTGAGCGTGACGCGTCCAAGCTTAAAAGACTTTATGAGCACGGATACGAAACAGCCCAAAGGCGCTATGGCGAGCTTTTAGATTATCTGGGGAATGAGCCTTCCCCCGGAAAGGAAGATCAATTTTGAAAGTTACTCCAGTAAAGGGCACCAATGACTATCTGCCTTCACAGGTCAGAATCAGAGATCAGGTGCAAAACGAGATACTGCGCATATACCGGGCGGCGGGCTTTGAGCGTATATCCACTCCCATTATGGAGGACATGGAAAACTTAGACAAAAGCGACGGCGGCGAAAACCTTAATCTTATATTTAAAATACTTAAGCGTGGCGAAAAGCTGGAAAAAGCCATCAGCGAAGGCACGAGCCTTTGCGACTTAGGTCTGAGGTACGATCTGACGCTGCCCTTAACTCGCTACTATGCCAACAACCGCCAGAAGCTTATGTCCCCCTTTAAGGTAATACAGACAGACCGGGTATACCGGGCCGAGCGTCCTCAAAAGGGCAGGCTGAGGGAATTTGTCCAGTGCGACATTGACATTATCGGCACAGACAGCCGCACCGCCGAGCTGGAGCTTATCCTCACCACATCCAAGGCTCTTAAGGCCGTTGGGATAGACAACTTTACAATAAAAATAAATGACCGGCGGCTGCTCCGCGCACTGCTGGGCAGTATTGGCTTTGCTCCTGAAACAATGGACAGCGTGTGCATTATTTTTGACAAGCTGGACAAGATCGGCGCTGACGGTATTTCAGCCGAGATGCTGGAAAAGGGACTCCCCTCCCCCGCTGTGGAAAAGCTGGCGGAGCTGCTCAGGTCAAAATTGGATCTTGACACTCTTAAGGAAGCCGTCCCCTGTCAGGCAATAGATGACCTTTGCTTTATTATAGACAATATCAAAGCCGCCGGCGGCGTAAAAATTGATTTTGACATCAGCCTTGTGCGGGGTCAGGGGTACTACACCTCCACAGTATTTGAGGTCGTGAGCGGTGACTTCCGCGGTGCGATAGCCGGCGGCGGGCGCTACGACAACCTTGTGGGCAAGTTCATCGGCGAGGACATTCCGGCGGTAGGCTTCTCCATAGGCTTTGAGCGCATATGCGCCATTCTGGAGGAAAAGGGCGTCAAGGCCGAGGGCCTTCGTCCCCGGCTGGCAGTAGTATACGACAAGGCGGATTTTGCCGCAGCCCAAAGCTATGCGGAGGAAAAGCGCCGTACCTACGACACATCCCTGTTTGAGCGTCCGAAAAAGCTTAACAAGCTGATCAACCGCCTTGAGGAGCAGGGCTTTGACGCCTTTTATACCATAGGCTGGGAGGAAACCGAGCCAAGACCCATTGGTAACAGGTAAAACATTGTAAAGAATGTTTACGAAAAATCTAAGTGTGACGAAAACCCGCCTTTTTGAGGCGGGTTTGTCAGTGATCTGGATGTCCCCCGCCTCTATAGGCGGGGGACATTTTTCGTTTAGTTATTCTTCCTCCGCGACAGGGGCTTCCTCAGCAGATGCCTTCTCAGCGGGAGCTTCCTCAGCGGGAGCTTCCTCAGCGGGAGCAACCTCAGCGGCGGCGGGAGAAAGAAGCGCGCGTATGGAAAGACCGATCTTCTTCTTATCCCAGTCGATGTCAGTAATCTTGGCATTAACTACCTGACCTACCGTAAGCTCATCAGAGGGCTTGTTGATACGCTTATCCGCGATCTGAGAAATGTGAACAAGTCCGTCAATGCCGGGAATAAGCTCTACAAAAGCGCCGAATGTAACAAGACGTACTACCTTGACGGGAACTACGTCGCCCACATTGAACTTAGCCTTGGCGATAACCCAGGGATCGTCCTCGACCTTCTTGAAGCCAAGAGAGATCTTGTTGGTTTCCTTATTAGCCTTGATGATATAAACGTCAACAACATCGCCAACCTGAACCACCTCAGAGGGATCCTTTATGCGCTGCCAGCTGAGCTGAGTAATATGAATAAGGCCGTCAACTCCTCCGATATCAACAAACGCGCCAAACTTGGTGAGGGTCTTTACTGTACCTGTGTAGTGCTTTCCCTCTTCAACATTGGCCCAGAATTCCGCTGCCTTTGCCTTGCGCTCCTCTACGGCGACTGCCTTAATAGAGCCGATGGCTTTTTTGCCGCGGCGATCCTCGCGGATATTGATGATCTTGAAGCGTACATCATTGCCTACAAGTGTAGAAAGATCACTTGTAAATTTTTCGCTTGCCATGGAAGCGGGCACAAATACCCGGCAGCCGTTTGTGGAAACGATAACGCCGCGGTTAACTGCCTCAACGATCTTGCCCTCAAGTACGTCGCCGCTTTCGTATGCGGCCTCCACTACCTTCCAGCCCTTGATAGCGTCGATCTTCTTCTTGGAAAGCTTTACGCCGTCAATGTCGCTTACGCGGATAACAAATACTTCGATCTCGTCGCCTACATTACAAACCGCTTCGGGGGAAACGTTGGGATCGTCTGTAAGCTCTTCAGCGGCGATCACGCCTTCCATCTTATAGCCCAAGTCCACATAAACCTCTGTGGGTGTAACGCGGACCACTTTGCCTACCTTTATATCACCGGTATTAAGAGTTACAAGCGACTGCTCGTACTGCTCCAAAGCCTCAGCGAAGGACTGTTCTCCTTTCTCTTGAATGTTCTTTGCCTGTTCGTCTACCATAATGTAAACCTCCTTAATTATCCAATCCGGAGTTGAAGCCCCGGCGGTTATACCAATCAAATTCCCTTTCAGCTTTTGGGCGGGAAGCTCCCATGCACCCTCCACAAGGAAGGTGTTGCCACAGCGCCTTGAAGCGATGTCGTAAAGCTTTTTTGTGTTAGAGCTGTTTCTGCCCCCTATGACAATGAAGCTGTCGCTATTTTCAGCAAGAGCTTCGGCGTACTTTTGCCGTTCATTTGTCGCACTACATATTGTATCAAAAATAAGGGTGGTTTTGCAAGTGTTTTTTATAATTTTCGTAATTTTTTTCCATAATTCCCGTTCAAAGGTAGTTTGAGAAACGACGCATCCATTTTCAAAAACATTTTTATCTAATTTTTCGCATTCTTCTACGGTTGCGATCACGACAGCTGTGTTCTCGCACCGGCCGTTAATACCCATGACCTCCGGATGAGACTTGTCCCCGATAATTATAATACCGCGGCCGGCCTTATAGTTTTCGGCCACGATATTGTGGATCTTTTTCACAAAGGGACAGGTAGCGTCAATATAATTGATATTAAGACGCTTAAGCTCGTCCTCAACACTGAGTGGTACGCCGTGACTGCGGATAACAACAGTCTCTCCCGCTTCGGCTTCTGACGGGGAGTCAATTATCCGCACTCCCTTTTGCTCAAGACGCTTCACCACCTGACTGTTGTGTATGATAGGTCCCAATGTGGCGATACGCACATGGTTGCCAATGCCTTCCTCAACAAGCTTGATGGCCCTGCTGACCCCAAAGCAAAAACCTGCCCTTTCGGCTATTACAGGCTTCATGCTTTTTCCTCCCCGGCGAAGGAGTAAACCGCGTCCATAAGCTCGTCCGCCAGTCGCTCCAAGGTTTCGGCGTCAGGGGCATTGTCATAATACTCCTCATAGGTTATAGGCTTTCCAAAACTGATCTTAAGCCCTCCGAAAATGCGGTATCTTCCGTTTGTATAGCCCGGCACGATAGGTACCTTGGCCTTGATAGCAAATTTGATTATCCCCGGATTGATCTTACGGCGTTCACTTACGCTTTTTACCCTTGTTCCCTCAGGAAAAATAAGGGTGGTCTTGCCGGAACTCAGTATCTTAAGGGCAGCCATGATAGCGCCAGCGTCGCCCTTGCCCCGCCTGATGGGATAGGCTCCAAGGGACTTGATAAGACGGCCGAACACCGGATTGTGAAAAAGCTCCTCCTTGGCCATAAATGACAACTGCCGTGGAAAGGCTGCCGCCACCGCCGGAGGATCCCAATAGCTTCGGTGATTTGTGCACAGGAGGACTCCACCCTCCTGAGGGACGTTTTCCCTGCCTTTCACCCGCATGAAAAACACAACGCGCATAAACAACCGCACAAATACGGACGCGATCTTATAAAACATTTTCCATTTTCTCCTTTATATAGGAAATAACAGCGTCAATGGACTCCTCCAATGTCAAATCTGATGTGTCTATAAGTTTAGCATCCGGAGCCCGCTGCAGAGGCGAGTTTTTCCGGTGCATATCGGCGTAATCACGCTTTTCTATGTCCTGCTTTACTTCTTCAAAGGAAACATCTTGACCCTTTTCCACCAGTTCGGCCATTCGCCTTGCGGCTCTGGCAGCGGAAGAAGCTGTAAGATATATCTTCACCTGAGCATCGGGAAGAACATACATACATATATCACGCCCGTCCATAACCACGCTTTGCTTTGAGGCCATTGCCCGCTGAAAGGCCACAAGCGCGCCGCGAACCTGTCCGTGGGCAGAAACCGCGCTTGCCGCCATGGAAATATCAGGACGGCGTATTTCCTCGGACACGTCATTTCCGTCAAGAAAAACGTGCTGCGCTCCGTCAATATATTTTATCCTCATATCCATGTCCGCCACCAGTTTTTCCAGCGAAGCGGCGTCACTCAAATCAATTCCGCCGTTCACAGCGGCAAGCCCCACGCAGCGATACATGGCTCCTGTATCAATATACGTAAAGCCCAGTTCCCTGGCCGCGGCCTTTGCAACGGTACTTTTCCCGGCCCCGGCCGGACCGTCAATGGCAACATTAATTACACTCATCATATCAATCCTTAAACATTTATTCCCGCTAGTCGCCCTGTTGAAAAGGCGATCTGCAAATTAAATCCCCCTGTATAAGCACTGACGTCTATAAGCTCGCCGGCAAAAAACAGTCCCTTTACAAATCTGCTGCCCATTGTGGACGGGTCAATTTCCTTAACGCTGACCCCGCCACGGGTGATAATAGCCTCATTAATAGGGCGATATCCGGCGGCAGTAAAATCCAGATTTTTAATAAGCTCCACAAGCACGCGGCGCTGGTTGCGGGTGATAGAGTTGACCTTTGTGTGAGGAGGTATGCCGGATCTTTCCACCACATAGCCTATAAGCTTGGAGGGAAGAAGCGCTCCCAAGGAGTTAACAAAATCCCGGTTGATGTTTTCCCCAAAGTCCCGACGCACACGCTCGTCCAGTTTTTCCGTATCAAGGGCGGGTTTAAGGTCAATAATAAGCCTGTGACCCTTGGGATCATTTCCCAGATGGCCTGAGGCTGAAAGTATCATAGGCCCCGACAGACCGAAATGGGTAAAAAGCAGCTCCCCAAAATCCCTGTATACGGTTTTTCCCTTTGTATCTTTAACGGTTAAAGCCGCGTTTTTAAGGCTCAGGCCCTGCAAAGCGGCGGTATTTTCAACAGTAATGATCGGTATAAGCGAGGGGTAAATATCCGTAACACTGTGCCCCAGTTCCTTTGCAAAACGGTAGCCGTCCCCTGTTGACCCTGTCTGAGCATAGCTCATTCCCCCGGTAGCAAGCACGACCCCGTCACAGGGGTAAAGCTTTTTTTCGCCCCTTACACCGGTGACCTCGCCGTTTTCGGCGATAATTTCCATCACTTTATCCCTGACTATTCTCACCCCGGCCTTCCGCAACCTCAGGAGCAGTGCGTCCACCACGTCATAGGCCTTATCGCTTACCGGGAACACCCGGCCTCCCCTCTCCACCTTGGTGGGAACGCCGTTTTCCTCAAAAAAGCTGACAGTGTCAGCATTTGAAAAACCGTAAAACGCACTGTATAAAAAGCTTGAGTTTGCGGGAACATTTTCAAAGAGCTCTTGGATCTCACAGGCATTGGTGATATTGCACCTACCCTTGCCTGTAATAGCCAGCTTACGACCCAGCTTTTCGTTTTTTTCCAGCAGTATTACCTGCTTGCCCTGCTCAGCCGCGGCGATGGCCGCCATCATACCGGCAGGTCCGCCGCCCACTACGATCTTCACAGGACTTCACTCTCCTACTTTCTTTGCTTACCCTGTTCACGGGCAACAAAGAACAGTCTTTCGCTGTTTTCTCTGGGACGGCCAAAGGTGCGGTCATGAAAGACCCCCTCAAGCTTCAGTCCCGCGTTCCTGAGCATGGATGACAGCTCCTCCACACTGTAAGCCCTTTCAGTATGAACCTCATCAAAGCGGTGGTATACATCCCCATCCCTTTCAAAAAAGGTCAAATAAAAGTCACACAATCGGCTTTTTTTATCGTAAAAATTCTGCCATGAATAAAATACGTCCTCGCCGTCACTTACAAAGACATTGCTGCCGAGGATACTGCTCAGCTTGTATTCGGTATTTATGTCAAAGATCAGCAGTCCGCCGGGGTCAAGATAATTATTTGCCAGCCTGAAAACCTTTTTAAGCCGGTTTTTGTTGACAATGTAGTTTACACAGTCCAGACTGCTGACAATGAAGTCCACAGTACCGTACAGCTCAAATTCGGCCATATCCTGGTTGATGTACAATATATCAAGTCCGTTTTTCGCCGCCCTTTTTGACGCCACGTCCAGCATTTCGCCGGAAAGATCCACGCCGATCATATCCGTGCCGCGGCGGGCCAATTCCATTGTAAGACTGCCTGTGCCACAGCCAAGGTCAAGCCCCAACCGGGAAGCACAGCCAAAGCGCCGGAATATCCGATGATAATAATCCGCCCATTCCCCATAGGGAACGTCTGTCATCAGACGATCATAAAGATGAGCAAATCCGCCGTACATACCGCTTCACTCCACACAAAAAA
>CAYTWZ010000062.1:0-10521 GCA_964442035.1 uncultured Oscillospiraceae bacterium | reverse complement strand
GCACCGACCGAGTCGGTAGACGAGACCCGGGGGACATCTTTCGTTTAGTTATATTGTTTAAAGAATTTGTATTGACTTTTCAAATTTTATTCTTTATAATTAAAGAAGCGCTGAATAATTTACGCTTTCGGCTTAAAACAGCTCTTGACGGTTAATTTTCATCGCCAATCGGCATTTTAGAATTAATCAGTGCTTCCTTTAATAACAAACTGTACTTGCGGGAGGATGATCTATGCCGGTAAAAAACAAGGTAATTCACATATTTTCCGGCCATTACGGCAGCGGAAAGACCGAAACGGCCATAAGTCTGGCAAAAAAACTGCGCCGTGATGGTCAAAGGGTGGTCATTGTGGATCTTGATACGGTCAATCCTTACTTTCGTACCAATGACGCCGCCAAGGAGCTTGAAAAGCTTGGTATAAGACTTGTGGCAAGCTTTTTTGCCTCAACAAATCTGGACATGCCTGCCCTTCCGGGCAAAGCCGCCGGTGTGTTTGAGGGGGATGAGGACGCTGTGATCTTTGACGTGGGAGGAGACGAGGACGGAGCACGAGCTCTGGGCTGCTTCAACCGTTTTTTTATGTCAATGGGTTACAGTATGCACTATGTGGTCAATCTCCGCCGTCCTCTTACTCCCGATGCTCAGTCGCTTTATGAGCTGGCTGAGGAAATCCAAAGCGCGTCCCGGCTTCGCTTTACGGACGTATATAACAATACCAATCTCGGCCCCCTTACCGATACCGCCGTGCTCCTTTCCGGAGCGGGGGAGGCAAGGCTGCTGGCGGAGAAAATGGGTATCCCGCTGGCCTGTCACTGCGGCACAAAGGACGTAGTTGAGGGTCTTGGCGAGGAAAACGTTTTTGTTACGGAGCTTACTTTAAAAAAATATTTTTAGAAAGGGGAAAGTCATATGGCTTTAAGTTTAAAAAAAGTCGAGATAAATATGGAACGCTGCAAAAGCTGTGAGCTGTGCACCATTGCCTGTCCCAAAAAGATACTCGGTATCTCAAAGACAAGGATGAACGCTCAGGGCTACCGCCCGGCTGAGGTCACCGACCCGGCCAAATGTATCGGATGCGGCTTCTGCGCCACGGTATGTCCGGACTGCGCCGTGACGATATACGAGATCACGGAGGGGGATGAAAGCAATGAGTGAAAAGGTTCTGATGAAAGGCAACGAGGCCATAGGTGAGGCGGCTATACGTTCAGGCTGTCGCCATTTTTTTGGGTATCCCATTACTCCACAGACGGAGCTTTCGGCCTATATGGCCAAAAAGATGCCTAAGATAGGCGGCACATTCCTTCAGGCGGAGTCTGAGATTGCCGCCATCAATATGGTATACGGCGCTTCCGCCGCGGGAGTAAGGGCAATGACAAGCTCCTCAAGCCCCGGAATCAGCCTTAAATCTGAGGGAATCAGCTATATAGCCGGAGGCGATCTTCCGGCGGTCATTGTCAACATTATGCGCGGAGGCCCGGGACTCGGAGGAATACAGCCCGCCCAGTCCGACTATTTTCAGGCCACCAAAGGCGGCGGACATGGGGACTATCACCTTATTGTCCTTGCGCCTAACAGCGTTCAGGAGATAGCCTGTCTTACGGCGGAGGCCTTTAATCTGTCGGACAAGTATCGTGTCCCGGTAATGATTTTAGGTGACGGGACTATCGGCCAGATGATGGAGCCGGTGGACTTTGACCTGATACCCGCCCCGGAATATGTGGAAAAGCCATGGGCCGCTACGGGCACAAACAATGTCCGCAAGCCTAACTGCGTTAAGACACTTTACCTCACTCCCGCCGAGCTGGAAGCCAAGGTGCGGGAAAGGTACGCCCGCTACGAGATCATCAAGGATGAGCTTCAGCGCTATGAGTCTCATGACATAGAGGATGCGGATATTATTGTTTCCTCTTACGGCATAACATCGAGAGTTGTGGAAACAGCCGTTAGAACGCTGCGTGGTCAGGGAATGAAGGTGGGCGTTATCCGTCCCATTACACTGTGGCCATTCCCTGAAAAGGTGTTCAAATCCGTGCGTCCCAAGGCTTTTCTGTCTGTGGAAATGAGCATGGGTCAGATGGTGGAGGACGTCCGCCTTGCCTGTGAGTGTAGCGCGCCGGTATACTTTACCGGACGGACAGGCGGCGTTATCCCCACGCCTGACGAGGTTATAGACAAGATCAGGGAAATTGCCAAGGAGGTGGGTATAAGTGAATAAAATAATATATCAAAAGCCCGCTTTGCTGGGCGACAAGCTTTTTCATTACTGCCCCGGATGCTCTCATGGGGTTGTTCACCGCCTTATCTGTGAGGCGCTGGAGGAGCTGGATCTTGGGGGCAAGGCAATTTGCGTAGAGCCGGTAGGCTGTGCGGTTACCGCTGATGAATATTTTCAATTTGACGTGGTACAGGCGGCTCATGGGCGTGCTCCGGCTGTAGCTACGGGCATAAAGCGGTCACTGCCGGACAGCTTTGTGTTCACATATCAGGGAGACGGCGATCTTGCCGCCATAGGCACAGCCGAGACAGTACATTCCGCCGCGCGGGGCGAAAACATAACCGTGATTTTCATCAACAATACCATATACGGCATGACCGGCGGACAGATGGCGCCTACGTCACTTCCCGGGCAGGTCACCCAGACGTCCCCCTACGGACGTGACCCAAAAAAGCAGGGCTACCCTGTAAGAATGTGCGAGATGCTGTCCACACTTGACGGGCCGTCCTTTATCGCCCGTTGCGCCGCGGACAGTGTTCCCCACATTAAGGAGCTTAAAAAGACTATAAAAAAGGCATTTCAGTACCAGATGGCAGGCAAAGGACTTTCCTTTGTGGAAATTCTTTCCGTCTGCCCAACAAACTGGGGAATGTCTCCCGCTGAGGCAATCAAGCGGCTTCAGGACGAAATGATACCATATTATCCCCTGGGAGTATACAAGGAGGAAGCATTATGAGCAGCTGTGAAATAATTCTTGCGGGCTTCGGCGGACAGGGAATACTTTTTACGGGCAAGGTACTTGCCCAGACCGCCATGCTTAAAAATCGGTTTATATCATGGCTGCCGTCATACGGCCCGGAAATGCGTGGCGGCACGGCCAACTGCCATGTTATAATTTCGGACGCGCCAATCGGCTCGCCCATAAGCATAAATCCCGACATACTTGTTGCAATGAACCGCCCCTCCCTTGACAAATTTGAGGATAAGGTAAAAAGCGGCGGACTGATAGTGGCGGACAGCTCTCTTGTGGGTCATGAGGTACAGCGCAATGATGTAAGGACTGTATATCTCAAGGCCACGGAGATCGCGGAGGCCATGGAGGTAAAGAAGCTGGCAAACATGGTTATCTTAGGGGCGTTAATTAAGGAAACCGGTATTTTTGACATTGAGGACGTAATTGCCGCCCTCAAGCAGACCATACCGCCCAAAAAAGCGACCCTCCTTGAACCCAATATTAAGGCAGTGACAGCCGGATATGAGATGATGAGGGGATAAAAAGATGAAGCATCATAACGATTATATGGAAGATAAAAACAACCAAATCACCTTGGCCGGAATAGTAAAATTTGACAGCATTTTGTTCGTGGTGGGAATAATAATTTTTTTCCTGATATGTATTGGACTTTTTTTATGAATCTGGCTATGGACAATTAGCAAGGAATATGGATAATATATTGTTTGCAAGCACACTTTTTTATTTTGCTGTTGTCTTTGTTGCGATAATTTATACTGTTATCGTGATCAAAGAAAAAAATTAAGGCAGTAGATAGCTATACTCAAGTCGGGGTGATAAACATGGATGAAATACGACTGATAAATGTGGGACTGGATGTTCCGGAAATAAAAGGCCTTCGCTTTACGCCTACGCTTTCGTGGCACGCTTTTTTCTACTTTCAGGGGCCGGTGGTGATCGGCGGAAAAAAGTACGGCGGCGGCGCCTGCATTTTGTATCCAGCCGGAATGCCCCACGACTACGAAACACTGGCCGGGTTTGTGAATAGTTACATCGGCTTTATAGCTCCCGCCGAGCTTTTTGCCAAGTTGTCCATGAGGCCGGGCAAGGTGATCTTTCCCGACAACTGCCGTGAAATTAACAATGTCCTCTTTGATATCAAAGGGGAGATGACCGCTCGCCGCCGGGGCTGGGAGGAGGTAACAAACGGCCTCATTCTTAAGCTGCTGGCAACCGTTTCCCGGGGTATTGAAATCGAACGTATCCCCCAAGGTGAACTCAGCGTTAAATTTACCGCCCTAAGGGAAAAATATCTGTCGAATATTGACGGCGAAACCAAAATTGATGAAATAATAGCCGAGTCAGGCTGTTCCCGTACAAATTTTTACCGTCTGTATACGAGGTTCTTCCATGTATCGCCTAAGGATGATCTTATCAGGGCAAAGCTACAAAAGGCTCGGGAGCTCATTCTTGCCAACCCTGAGGAAAAGCTGTATAAAATTGCCTATGTCTGCGGCTTCAATGACATAACTCATTTTTCCCGAATGTTCAAAAGACGCTACGGATATTCACCGTCTGATTATGTCAAGGCCGCCAAGACCGAAAGGTAAAATCACGTTTTGGTACAAAAAGCCAACAAAAAATGTACAAAATGCTATTGATTTTGTATCCGCTCCCTTCTATAATAGAATTGAAGGGAGCGGATTTTTATGAAAAAATTTGCAAGCGCTCTGCTGGCGGCAGGGCTGCTCTGCACGGCGGCTTCAGCCTCAAACCCGGAAATATCGGGGCCTGCCGAGTATTATGATGTAAAAAACGGGACAAATGTTCAAACCGATCCGGTGTACGGCGGCGATCCGGCGGTGCTGCTGGACGATGACGGTACGGTTTATCTCTATATCGGCGAGGATATCGGAGACGGCAGCGGTTACAATATGCCAAATTACCTTTGCTATTCCTCAAAGGATCTGGTAAACTGGACATATGAGGGCATACCTCTTAGGGCGGGAGATTTCAGCTGGGGCAG
The DNA here is from genome assembly GCA_964442035.1 of uncultured Oscillospiraceae bacterium. Taxonomy (GTDB): domain Bacteria; phylum Bacillota; class Clostridia; order UMGS1883; family UMGS1883; genus JAFLUQ01. The sequence continues at coordinate 5,546 of CAYTWZ010000062.1, read as the reverse complement.
CGCCAGCGACGCCTGGGCCGGTCAGGTCATAAAGTACAACGGAAAATACTACTATTATATCAGCAAAAATTCCACCGGCATTTCCGTGGCAGTGTCCGACAGCCCCACCGGACCCTTTAAGGACGCCCGGGACGGAAAAAAGCTTATTGAGCCGGGCTGGACAAGCGGCAAGGTCGGATGGGACGACATTGACCCCACCGTCTGGGTGGAGACAGGAGCGGACGGCGCGGAGCACCGTTATCTTTGCTGGGGCAACAGCAATCTGTACATGGCCGAGCTGACCGAGGATATGATCAACCTTGTTGACAAAAACGGTGACGGAACTGTCAACGGCGGCGATATCACCGAGCTGACCGTGAACAATATCCCGGCTGACAGCCAGTACACCGAAGCTCCATGGATATATAAGCGGAATGATCTCTACTACATATTCTTTGCCAGCAACTGGCATGAGGATCTCAGCTATGCTGTCAGCGAAAACATCTGGGGTCCATATGAGTATGCGGGTATTGTTATGGACGTGGGAGCCAGCAGCAACACCAACCATCCCGCAATTTTGGATTTTAACGGCGAAACATACATAATTTATCACACCGGCGCTCTGGAAAACGGCGGCGGATATTTGCGCTCCGTTTGCATCGACAGGCTTTACTTTGACGAGAGCGGCGGCGTTGTCCAGCTGGAGGAGAGCAGCACGGGTCTTGACGGGACAGCTGTAAAGCTGATTACCGATGGGGAGCAGGTATTCCACAATCATTTTGATAACTCTCATCTTTCTACGGAGTATCCCTCGGGCGGATATCTTAAGCTTGGGGGCGATGCCCGCTATGAGACTGACGGTCAGTGGGAGATAGTTCCCGGACGTATTTCCGGAGAAAACTATGTTTCAATTCAGTCAGTGAACAAAATGGGCTATTATGTCACCGATTATCACGGCTATGTGAAGCTTCTCCATGACGATGACGCTACCGCGGAGTCCCGTACTCAGCGTACCTTCATTCAGGCAGATGCTGATGGGGGAGTTACATTCCAAAGTCTGTCACAGCCCGGCAAATATCTGTCGGCGGACAGCAGAGGGTATATCGTTCTGGCGGACGAGCCCGCAGTGTTTGAGGTAAGACCCACCCGCGTACGGGCCGAGGTGGCAGCCGAAGCCGCGGACGGGCAGATAACCGTTACGGCATTGGGCGAGCCCGATGTTACGGCAATTGTTATTATCCGGGGCGAAAAAACTGTCATAGACTATGCGGATACCGACAGCGAGGGACGGCTCAGCTACAGCTTTACTCCCGAAGATCCCGGTGAATATGAGATAACCTGCTTTAATAGGACTGTAAAAGTGACCTTTGGAGGTGAAAACTGATGAAAAAGCTTGTGTTTTTTTTAGTAACTGTTTCTGTATTGATTTTATCAGTGTCCGCCTTCGGGGCCGGCTACAGCTTTGAGGACAGCACTGACGGACTTGCAACTGTCAATAATTCCCTTGGCGATGGCGGGACGGCAATCTTTACCGACGGATTTATAGGCAAAGGACTTATGCTTGACGGAACCTACGGCCTTGACCTTGGCCCGGTGGGCAGTACATTTTCCGTTTCCGCTATGGTCAACATAACCTCATCGGGGGACACGAAGACCGTATTTTTCAAAAATATGGGCTCAGCCAGCAATGAGGCATGGACAGGAGTGATTTACAGCGGCGGCACTCCCACTTTCTGGGTGCGTGACGGTTGGACAAAGCGGAACAGCACAGCGGGCAACAGACTTGGACAGTGGGTGCACCTGGTATATACCGAAAACAACGGCACAGGTGTCCTTTACGCTGACGGCGTTCAGGTAGCAACAGGCGCGGCGGACAGCTCTGCCGGAACATTGTACCTTGGAGCCACCTACTGGAGCGTTGACGCTCCAACCGGCGTGGTTGACGAGGCGGAGGTCTTTGACCGGGCGTTGAGCGCTGACGAGGTCAAGGCTCTGTATGAAACAAGCTTTGTTCCCCACCTTTTTGAGCACTACAGCTTCCCCGCGACAAACCTTGTCTCCGATCTTGATCTGACTTCAGTGCCCGGGGGAGAGGACATTGTGTGGCAGTCTGACAATGAGGCGGCGCTTTCGTCCGCGGGCGTTGTAAATCGTCAGGCCGAAAACGTTGCCGTGACCCTTACCGGAACTCTTGGCGACGTTAAGCGTGAATTTCGCTTCACTGTCCTCGGCAAGCCCGCCCAAGTCAATGACAAGGTCATTTTGTCATATAAGTTTGATCAAAGCGTCAGCTCTTTGGAGTTTGAAGGGATGGATCCCGATTTTACCGATTACGCGGCGGATTTAAGCGGCAACGGCAACCATGGCATGGTTTACGGCGGCATGACTGACGGATATTTTGACGGTGTGGACGACTATGTTCAGATGCCCAAGGGCATATTGAAGGATCATGATGAGTTTACAATAGCCATGCGTCTTACACCGGAGATAACAAAGACCCATCAGTTTACCTTTTGCTTTGGCAATAATACTACGGAGTACTTTTTCCTCAATACATCCCGACCCACTACAAACACCCTGCGCCTTGCCATCACCAAAAGCGGTAGCGGCGGCGAAAAAGACCTTGTGCACCTTCCCGGGCTTCGCAGTGGGGAGGAATATAACCTTACTGTCACGGCCAGCGGGAGCGAATACGTCATGTATCTTAACGGCATTCCCGTTGCCTCCGGAGATTTGGGTCTTAAGGTGTCCGAGCTTGGGGATACAACTATGAATTATCTGGCAAAATCCCCATACAACGATCCTCTGTACAAGGGACGTATTGATGAGTTTACACTTTATTCCTATTCCATGGACGCGGCTGAGGTGTATGCTTCCTTCCATACGGAAAATCTCTCCGACGGCAGTTATATTACGAACGTCGGTATAGACGATTCATCACTGAATGTTGAGCTTGCCCGTGACTGCGTTGTGGCAGTTTCTTCATACCGCCTTGGGGACAGACTTGTCGGCGCCACAACAAAAAAGGTTTCCAAGGATCAGCTGTCCGCCGCATTTGACACTCAAGACGCCGTTGCCTTTGAGATCGCGGCCTTTGACGGCAATACTGGCATTGTAAAGGATAAGCTGCTTTATTCCGCGAAGGATTATATTATTGCCTATGCCCGTTACGGTGACAGCGTTGTGATAGACAATACATCTGACAACGATGCAGAGGTTGCCGTAATGGTAGCCTCCTATGACGGGAACCGACTCGCCGGCGTAAATATCAGCAATGTCACTGTCAAGGCAAACTCATTCGAAACAGTAAGCGTAAATGTGACCGAGGGCAGCCGCCTGCTGGTCTGGAGGTCTGTCAGTAGTATGATTCCTGTTGAAAAAAAGTAATAGATAATACCGGACGAAAGCGGCTCCGCCATATGTAACGGCGGAGCCGCTTTCGCCTTTTTTTTGCGCGGCTTTCGCCAAATTGACCCATATATCCCTTGACAGTTCGTTAATTTAGTTGTATAATGAATATTAGATGTTTACATATGAAGCATAGGCGGTGGGAGTATGTCACCCGAAAAAAAACAGAAATACATAACTGAGGCATATGAAACTGATATGAAAAATAAAAAAGGCTTTTATGAAAAATACATTAAGGTGGCGCAGGATGTATTTCTTGCGTTGATCGCACTCATTGCGCTAAGTCCTTTTTTATTTGTGATCGGTTTAGTAATTCGAATAAAGCTTGGCACTCCGGTCATTTTCAAACAGGAACGCGCTGGGCGAAACGGCGTTCCGTTTTATATGTACAAGTTCAGATCAATGTCTGATGAGAAAGACGTTAACGGGGAGCTTCTTCCGGATGAAGAACGTTTGGGCGATTTTGGGAAATTTTTGCGAAGCAGCTCACTTGACGAGCTTCCTTCCCTGTGGAATGTGGTACGTGCGCAATGCTCCTTAGTCGGCCCAAGAGCTCTTTATATGAAATATATACCGAGGTATTCGGATCGTCAAAAGAGAAGATTGGAAGTCCGTCCGGGAATTACGGGCCTTGCGCAAGTCAATGGCAGGAACGCAATCAGTTGGGAACAAAAATTTGAATACGATGTTCGGTATGTTGATAATATTACATTTATCGGGGATTGGAAAATCATGTTTCAGACTGTCGGCAAAGTTTTGAAGCGTGAAGGTATCAGCTCTGCGGAGTCGGTTACTATGGAAGAGTTTATGGGTACATAGGAAAAGGAGCTTGTATCTTTATGAAAAAGAAAATAATGGTAATCGCTCATTTTTGCGATTACGGAAATGAAAAAACCAATAACAGATTTAATTATTTAGCGGACATGCTTTCTCGAAATGGCTTTGATGTCGAGCTTGTTACATCTTCGTTCTCTCATAAGGATAAGGAACAACGCCCGAAAAATGACAGTGAACGCAAATCATATAGAACAACTTTGATCTATGAGCCTTCATATACAAAGAATATTTCCTTAAAACGGCTGTTCATCAGTCATCACGCAATGTCGAAAAATTTGAAAGCATATTTGGAAAAATGTCAAAAACCGGATTTGATTTATTGCGCGGTGCCTTCGATTAACGTTTCGGAGGTCGCGGCGGCCTATTCGGAAAAAACCAACATACCGTTTTTCATTGATGTACAGGATTTGTGGCCGGAAGCATATCAGCTTGTTTTGAAAAACGGCTGCTTATATAAATTGATTACAGCTCCCATGAAGAAGAGGGTTGACGCTGTTTATTCGGCGGCGGATCATATTGTTTCTGTTTCGGACACATATGCGCGGCGGGCAAAATCGGTAAATTCAAAGTGTTCTGTGCCGACTACGGCATATCTTGGAACGGATGCGGTTACTTTCGATGAAAACGCGAATAAAAATACGCCGCCATATAAAAAGCCCGATAACGAATTTTGGATCGGATATTGCGGCACCCTTGGTCATAGCTATGATTTGACAATTGTAATGTTGGCGCTGAAAAAGCTTGTTGACTCCGGAATAGATGGCATTAGACTTATTGTAATCGGCAACGGACCATTGGAAGAAAAATTTAAAGCTGCGGCAAATAAGCTGAAGATACCGTGTTATTTCGCCGGAAGATTGACATATGACTTAATGTGCCCCCAGCTTTGTGAGTGCGACATTGCTGTAAATCCAATAGCAAAAGGCGCCGCGCAAAGCATAATAAATAAACATGCGGATTACGCAATGGCAGGGCTTCCGGTTGTGAATACACAGGAAAGTCGGGAATATAGAAATTTACTGGATAATTATCATTGCGGAATTAACTGCGATTCTGATTCCTGTGAGGAAGTTGCGGAAGCTGTAAAAAAACTGATTACCGATAAAGACGAGCGGCTTTTAATGGGCAAAAATTCACGAAGATTGGCGGAAGAACGATTTGACAGGCAAAAATCATATCTAAACATTGTCAGAGTGATACAGGAATATGTGTGAGAACAGGCGCTCATGATACAATGAGGGCTTTCAGCCCTTTTTCAGCACTTATTGAATGGTGATAAGCTGTGTAAGCAGCGCAAAAGAAAACCTCCTTGGTGAAAATTA
>CAYTWZ010000061.1:0-10698 GCA_964442035.1 uncultured Oscillospiraceae bacterium | reverse complement strand
GCCGGTGGCAGCCTCTGCGAAGCAGAAGCACCGACCGAGTCGGTAGACGAGACTCAGGGGACATCTTTCGTTTAGTTATAAGACCGGAAAATCAAAGCATATTGATAAATGGGTTTGCGAACAGAAGAATGAGCGCTACAACAAGACCGTAAATACCGGTGGACTCGGCTACAGCGCAGCCAAGAAGCATTGTGGTGGTGATGTCGCCCTTTGCCTCAGGCTGGCGGCCTACGGCCTCGGCACCCTTACCGGCTGCAAAGCCCTGACCTATACCCGGGCCGATACCGGCGATCATAGCCAGTCCCGCGCCGATGGCCGACGCTGCCAATACTATTGCTCTTTCCATAATAAATTACCTCCAAAATAATATAAAATTAAATTAAATACTTTATTCCTGTGCTCCGCTGACGAATACCATTGTCAGCATTGAGAAAATGTAGGCCTGCAGACAGCTTGTAAACAGATCAAAGTAGATCGACAGCAATGCGGGCAGTCCCACCTGCAGCAGCGGTACATTGGAGAGGAAGGGTATCCGTCCCAGCACCAGTGCGCTTAGGCCAGCCAATGCGGTATATACCAGCTCAGTAATGACCACGCCAGAGGCAATATTCCCGAAGTGACGGAAGGCCATGGATACGGGGTTTGCTATCTCACTGATGATATTCATGGGCGTCATTATAAATATTGGCTTTGTAAAGCTCTTCAGCCATCCGCCCACTCCGTGATGCTTGATATTGACTATTTGCACCATGAAGAAGGTCACCAGCGCCCAGCCAAAGGTCGTAGCGAGATCCGCCGTAGGAGCTCTAAGCCCTGTAAGGGAGCTTAATGATGAGACTGCCGAAAATATCAGTAGCGTCCCGATATAGGGGGCGTAGCCCGCGTTTTTTTCGCCCATTACGCTTTTTACAAGGTTTGTTATAAGGAGCACTGCTTTTTCCGCCACGAGCTGACGCTTGCCGGGGTTGCGGACAGTCAGGTTGCGTCCAAGGAAAAAGCAAATCAGCGCGATGACAGCCATAACTATCCACGAATTTACAATAGTCTCGGAGACGGGTATTCCGCCCAAAAACGGTATTTCAAACATTATTTTCGGGCCGTGTACATTCATTGAGTGTCGCCTCCTTTATTTTTGGATTTGAGATTGATGATCAGTATGGCTATGCGGGGGAAAACCAGCGGTATCACTGCGGCCCAAAGGTTAAATATGCCGGGTAGCTTTATCACAGCGATGAGCAGCGCTGCTGTAATGAGCAGCCTGCCAATGTATGTTATGGACATATAGGCTTGTGCGTTTTTTTCACCCTTCTTCAGGGATTTTTCCACACTTATCCCCAGAAGCAGCAGGTTGAATACAGCCATCAGGCAGCCCGCAACGGTCCCGGCCAGTCCCTGAAGCAGGGTGACGCTTGTAACTCGGCTCAATACCGCAAATACCACAGCCTGAACCAGCCCGAAAATCAGCACAATGGACGATATATTCCCGATCTGTTTTTTTGTTTCCGGAGAAAGCACCTATTCATCCTCCTCTTCAGTCATTTTGCTCATATGTCTGAGCAGCTTTATCATGCTTAGCACCGAGCTGGCGATACCAAGCAATATGCCGATTATGACAGTTAAATTACCCAAGTTAAATTTGTTCCTCAGCCATATGGCCCCAAAGGTGCACAGCAACACCGGTGTTATTACCGTAATTCCGAACTGAGTGACCATGGCAAGGGCAGTGAAGACATTATTTTTATTTTTCATTGCTTTTTTTATTGCTATATTATACAATAACAGGCTAAAAAATTCAATAGTCAAAAATTGACAAGTGTCGTTTGTTTTTTGACTTATTTTTAGCTATTTTTTCTCATGTGTGAAGCTTATGTGTGAACAGTGCGCTTAAAGCCACTGACTGGGAGCTTCGTTGCGCAGACCAAAGTGATAAAGTATGGCGTCAGCAATGCGACGGCTGGCCTTTCCGTCACCGTAGGGATTTACGGCATGGCTCATTCTCGCATATTCCTCCGGGTCGGTAAGCAACTGGCGGGCAAGGGAGTAAATTACTTCCTCTCTTACACCGGCTATCTTTACTGTGCCGGCCTGAGCTGCCTCGGGACGCTCGGTCTCCCCTCGGAGCACAAGCACAGGCTTTCCAAGGGCGGGGGCTTCCTCCTGTAGGCCGCCGCTGTCGGTCATTACCATAAAGCAACGGCTCATTGCGTTGTGAAGCACATCCACATCCAACGGCGCAATGAGATGTACCCTTGGCATGGCTCCCAGCACTTCTTCGGCCGTATCACGGACAGCCGGGTTCATGTGTACGGGATATATCAGCTCTACATCGGGGAATTCCCGGACTATGTCCGCGGCTGCCCGGCAGATGTTGTAAAGGGGTTCGCCGATGTTTTCTCGCCGGTGGGCGGTCATCAGTATCACCCGCTTGCTCCAGTCGATATTTTCAAGGGGCGTACCCTTAAAAGAAAAGTTCGGCTTGATAGTGGTGGCAAAGGCATCAATAACGGTGTTGCCGGTCACAAAGATACCCGCCGGGTCTATGCCCTCCTTCAGTAGATTGTTACGGTTGTTGACAGTGGGCGAAAAATGCAAATCCGCAATGGCCCCTGTAAGCTTGCGGTTCATTTCCTCCGGGAAAGGGAAGTATTTATCCCCTGTGCGAAGCCCCGCCTCCACATGCCCCACCTTAATCTGGTTGTAATAGGCCGCCAATGCTCCGGCAAAGGTGGTGCTCGTGTCACCGTGAACCAGCACCAGATCTGGCTTTTCGGCCTTAAATACCGCTTCCAGTCCGGTGAGGGCACGGGTAGTTATGCCCGCAAGAGTCTGACGCTCCTGCATAATGTCAAGGTCAAAATCCGGTGTAAGGTCAAAAAGCCTCATCACCATGTCCAGCATCTGCCGGTGCTGTGCCGTAACACAAACCTTGCAGTCGATTTGGGGGCGTTTCCTCAGCTCGTATATGAGGGGGGCCATCTTTATGGCCTCGGGCCTCGTGCCGAAAACTGTAAAGACTTTGATCATAACGCAATTGGGCGCGAAAAATTATTCCGCGCCTCCTCCTTTCTGTGGTTTATCCGAGTTATCCTGTTTTGTCTGTCCGTGCTTTTCCTCCGTGTCATCTCTCATTATTTTGGAAAAGCTGGGCACTATTGTAAGGAACAGTGCAAAGGCCGCGATAACAATGAGCAATGCCAGCGGACTTACCGCGCCTGTCCATATAAGCGCTACTGCTATTATGCAAAGCACAGCGCACATTACGTAAATTACTGCGACAGCCTGCTTCTGGCTGAGCCCGGCATCTACCAGCCGGTGGTGAAGATGACCCCGGTCAGGGCTCATTATTGGGCGGTGCTCCTTGGCACGGCGAAGCATTGCCGAGAATGTGTCAAACAGCGGCAGTCCAAGAATAAGGAAGGGTACAGCCAGACTTATTACGGCATAGCCCTTGAACAGTCCCTGAATTGACAGCGTTGAAAGCATGAAGCCCAAAAACAGCGCCCCCGTGTCGCCCATAAAAAGCTTTGCGGGATTAAAGTTGTATGGAAGGAACCCAAAGCAGGCTCCCGCCAATGCAGCAGTGGCAAAGGCGATCTCCGGCTCTCCCACCAGCAACGCGATGCACAGCAACGTCAGGGATGATATGGATGAAACTCCGCAGGCAAGCCCGTCCAGCCCGTCAAGCAGATTGATGGCGTTGGTAACGCCAACTATCCATATTATAGTCAACGGAATGGAAAAATAACCTAAGTCCAGATAGCCGTAAGCGTCAATAAACTTGGGTACGGCTATTATGTCGATCCTGACACCGCACAGCACGGGGAACAGCGCCGCAACCACCTGTACCACAAGCTTGAGCTTGGCGCTGAGAGCGTATATGTCGTCAAATATGCCCAAAATAATGATGATGATACTGCCGGCCAGTATACCGAGAAATTCCTTGTCCATGTGCACGAAAATGAGCGACGACACAAGAAATCCGGCAAATATTGCCAGCCCTCCCAGCAGAGCCGTGGGCTTTTTGTGCATACGGCGATCATCCTTTGGGACGTCTACCGCCCCAATTTTGAACGCTAAAAGCTTAACCGGCGGGGTCAGCAAAAATGATACAACGAAAGCTATTATAAACGTAAAAAGAATTTTTGTGTTCATATTCTTCCTTTGCTCCTTAAACTGCCGATGGTTAACACCGGCCTAAACTAAAAACCCAAACTGACTGGCGGATCGTGCTTGCGAAGAAACTCACCGGTCGGGAAGAGGAATGCACCGGAGAGAACATAGCATCCCCGGCGGGCTTAACGCTGTTTTACATCAGCCGATTACAAATCCAACCTTTTTCTTTACCTTGGAAAGGGTTCTTCCCGCAATGCGCGAGGCGGTTTCGGATCCGTTTTTGTAAACGGAAGCAAGGTAATCCTTGTTTTTCATAAGGTCGGCGTATTTTTCCTGAATGGGGCGCAGAGCCTCTGCCGTAGCTTCTCCCACAGCTGCCTTAAAGTCACCGTAGCCCTTACCGGCAAATTCGGCCTCGGCTTCGGCAATGGTTTTTCCGGTGACGGTGGAATATATTGTGAGCAGATTGTTGACGCCGCCTTTGCCATCACGGTAAACCACCTCAGCTTCGGAGTCGGTCACTGCCCGCTTGATCTTGCGGATTATTGTCTCAGGCGGATCTAACAGCATTATGCAACCGTTGGGATTGGGGTCGCTTTTGCTCATCTTTACTGTCGGATCCTGAAGGCTCATAATTTTGGCTCCGCCCTCTTGGTTGGCAATGAAGGAGTCGGGAATGGTGAATACATTGCCGTATATCCCGTTAAATCGCTGGGCGATGTCGCGGGTTATCTCAATATGCTGCTTCTGGTCTACCCCAACAGGCACCAAATCTGCCTGATACAGCAGGATATCGCTGGCCATCAGTACCGGATAGTCAAAAAGCCCGGCGTTGATGTTGTCCGCGTGCTTGGCGCTTTTATCCTTGAACTGGGTCATGCGGCTGAGCTCGCCCATCTGGGTGAAGCAGTTGAGTATCCATGTCAGCTCCGCATGGGCGCTGACATGGCTTTGTATGAACATAATATTTTTTTCCGGATCCAGTCCGCAGGCGATATACTGAGCCAACAGTGAGATCGTGCGACGACGCAGCTGCGCCGGTTCCTGACGCAGTGTGAGGGTATGCATATCCGCCAGCATATATATGCAACTGTACTCGTCCTGAAGCTTTACCCAGTTGTTTACGGCGCCAAGGTAGTTTCCTAAGGTTATACTGTCACCGGAGGGCTGTATGCCCGAAAGTATGACTTTTTTGTCTTCTATCATTTTATATCCTTCCCTTTACTATTCCGTTTCTCTGATGACCCTTGCAAGTGTATTGATACCCTTTACGATATTTTCGTCGGAGGAGTTGGAATAGTTAAGACGGAACTCCGAGTACTTTTTGGTGAGGTCTGTCATGCAACTGCTTCCGGGAACAAAGGCGATTTTGTTTTCAACGCCCTTGTTAAACAGCTCCTGTGAGTCAAATTTGTCTGGCAGACTGCACCACAGAAATATGCCGCCCTCGGGACGGGTGTAGGTGCAATATTCGGGGAAGCACTTATCCATTGCTTCAAGCATAACAGCACACTTGTGGCCGTAAAGCTCCCGGCTCTTCTGGATATGCTCGTCAAGATCGTAATCAGTCACAAATTCATAGGCTATCATCTGGGTGAGCACAGGAGTGTGCACATCGGTGGTCTGCTTAATGACAGCCATCTTTTCAAGCAGATCCTCTCTTGCGCTGCAAAAACCGAGACGCAGCCCCGGAGAAAGTATCTTGCTGAAGCTTCCGGCGTAGATTACACGGCCATTTTCGTCCATACTCTTTATTGTAGGAATTTCCTCCCCCTTATAGCGGAGTTCTCCGTAGGGGTTGTCCTCAAGGATAAAGAAATCGTATTTTTCGGCCATTTCAAGAAGCCTCTGACGTTTTTTGAGACTCATGGTTATGCCGCTGGGATTTTGGAAGGTGGGAATAGTGTAAAGGAGGCGCACCTTTGTGGTTTTAAGCAACTCCTCAAAGGCGTCAAGGTCAAGACCATCGCTTTCCACAGGCACATCGGCCAGCTTGGCGTTGTAGCTTCTGAAGCAATTAAGTCCGCCCACAAAGCTTGGCCTTTCCACAGCTACCGTGTCGCCCTCGTTGATAAGGGCGTGAGCCGACAGGTCGATTACCTGCTGCCCTCCGGTAGTCAGCAACACACTGTCCTTATCTTTTATAATGCCCTGACTTACAAGGCGCTTTTTCACAAAATCCATCAGTGGTGCGTAGCCCTCTGTTATGCCATATTGAAGAGCCTTGACGCCGTTGTCACGGAAAATGCGGGCAGATATCTCCGCCAGCTGCTGTGTGGGGAACAGATCCGGGGAGGGGGCTCCTCCCGCAAATGAAATTATCTCCGGATCAGCCAGCAGCTTAAAGGTGGCCCTGATAGCGCTACCCGAAAGTTCGACAGCCCGGTCTGCGAATATATTGTTCATAAATTATCATTCCTTTTTATAATAAAATATATTTATATTATTATAGCATGTCGGTATCTAAAAGTAAAGGAAAATTTTGCAGTTACGAAAAAAATAAAAATTTTTTCCAAAAAACTATTGACAAGCCCTTAAAACTGTGATAAACTTTGTTTACCTCGATGAGAAGGCTTTTTTATTGTGCGGCAATATAGTTTTGCCGCTGCTTCCAAGAGGGAATTTAGGTGAAGGCCCTCGGCCTTGTGCATAAATGAAAGGAATGAATGGCATGAGAGTTAAAGTTACATTGGCGTGTACAGAGTGCAAGCAGCGGAACTATGACACAATGAAGAACAAGAAGAACGATCCGGACAGGCTTGAAATGAATAAGTACTGCCGCTTCTGCCGCAAGCATACCGCACACAAAGAATCTAGGTAAAAAGGGTGAAAAAGATGGGAGAAGCAGTAAAAAAAGAAGGTTTTATCGGGCGCATCAAAAAGGGCTTTAAGGCTACCAAATCTGAGCTTAAAAAGGTGGTTTGGCCATCAAAAACTCAGCTTATAAACAACACCGGTATCGTTATCGCTGCAATCGTAATAATAGGACTGGTCATATTTGGACTTGATTCGGCATTTGCCTCGATCGCAAGCATCATTTGGGGTCGTTAAGTATGATCAAGACAAGCGACGAGCTGAAATGGTATGTTGCCCACACCTATGCCGAATACGAAAACAAGGTGAAAGACAGCATTGAAAAAACCGTTGATAACCGGGGTATACGCGATCTAATCGCTGAGGTGTGCGTCCCTATGGAGGAAGTTACCGAAGAGGATGAGAACGGCGTAAAAAAGGTAGTACAAAGGAAGACTTTCCCCGGCTACATCTTTATTAAGATGATGATGACAAACGAGACTTGGTACATTGTCCGCAATACTCGTGGATGTACGGGCTTTGTCGGGCCGGGAAGCGAGCCTGTTCCGCTCAGCGAAAAAGAAGTTGAGCGCATGGGCGTTGAAGTGGAAGCTTCAATGGAATTTGCCGTAGGCGATACGGTCCGCATCACCGAAGGCACTATGGAAGGCTTTATGGGCGAGGTGCTGGAGATCGACACCAAGCGCAAAAAGGTCAATGTTATGGTCACAATGTTCGGTGGCCGTGAAATGCCTGTGGAATTTGACTTCCATCAGGTAGAACCGCTGGAGTAACCGGGGATCGTTCCCCTGTTATATAAGTGGGAGGATGGCGAGGGCTCAGCCCCTGCCGCCACACAATCCGCTATACACCACATTTTTCTCTAAGGAGGTGCACAAATAATGGCACAGAAAGTTACTGGTTACATTAAATTGCAGATTCCTGCAGGAAAGGCTACACCGGCGCCCCCGGTTGGTCCCGCCCTGGGTCAGCACGGCGTTAATATCGTGCAGTTCACAAAGGAATTTAACGAAAGAACAGCAAAGGACGCAGGCTTGATTATCCCTGTTGTAATTACTGTTTACGCCGACAGATCTTTTTCCTTCGTCACTAAGACTCCCCCTGCGGCAGTTCTTATCAAGAAGGCCTGCAAGATCGACAGCGGCAGCGGCGTACCCAACAAGACAAAGGTGGCCACTCTCAAGAAGGCTGACCTTCAGGCTATTGCCGAGCAGAAGATGCCCGACCTTAACGCTGCAAGCATCGAAGCCGCGATGAGCATGATCGCGGGTACCGCAAGAAGCATGGGCGTAACTGTAGAAGAATAACAATTAAGAGCGCGCACGCGCATTATTAAGTGGGAGGGAGCAGATCCCGCTGACCACAAGGAGGTAATTAAGCAATGAAACACGGTAAGAAATATAACGCCGGCGCAAAGCTTATCGAAGCCGGCAAGCAGTATGATCCTGCCGAGGCTCTGGATCTTGTTATAAAGACAGCCAGCGCCAAGTTTGACGAGACCATTGAGGCCCACATTAAGCTGGGCGTTGACTCCCGTCATGCGGATCAGCAGGTTCGCGGCGCCGTTGTTCTTCCTAACGGAACCGGTAAGACCGTCCGCGTACTTGTTTTTGCTAAGGGCGAAAATGTTGACAAGGCTTTGGCCGCAGGCGCTGAATATGTAGGCGCCGAAGAATACGTTGCAAAGATCCAGAACGAAAACTGGTTTGACTTTGACGTTGTTATCGCTACACCCGACATGATGGGCGTAGTAGGACGCATTGCCCGTATCCTTGGACCTAAGGGCCTTATGCCCAACCCCAAGGCCGGCACTGTAAGCCCGGACGTTGTTCGTACAATCAACGAGATCAAAGCCGGTAAGATTGAATACCGTCTTGACAAAACAAATATCATCCACTGCCCTATCGGCAAGGCGTCCTTTGGTCCTCAGAAGCTTGGGGAAAATCTGGACACTCTTATGCAGGCTATCATCAAGGCTAAGCCTGTTGCCGCAAAGGGTACCTATCTCAAGAGTGTTGCTATCGCAAGCACCATGGGCCCCGGAATTAAGGTCAATGGTTCCAGATTTATGTAATTTATTTCAGTTTTTTTGAAATAAGCTCTTGACAAATAAAAAATGATACGGTATAATTTATACCGTTAAATATCTTTTCCACAGACAGCAGGCATTACGCTAAGTCCTGCCGAGGAAAGCTCTTCAAAAGATTGTGCATTTTTGCGGAGTTCCTGCGTCTGTGGCAGGGACTCCTTTATTATATTTCATGTGAGGTGAATTTTAATGCCAAGTCAGAAGGTTCTTGAAGAAAAGAAGCAGGTCGTATCCGGTCTGGTGGAACAGCTTAAGACGGCAAAGTCAGGCGTTTTGGTTGACTATTGCGGTCTTACGGTTGAGCAGGACACACAGCTTCGTAACAAGCTCCGTGAAGCAGGCGTTGAGTACAAGGTTGTAAAGAACACCCTTACCCGTATCGCCGCCGACCAGGTTGGCTTTGATGAGCTGAACCCTATTCTTAACGGACCCACAGCCCTTGCTATCAGCATGACTGACGAGGTTGCTCCCGCTAAGGTAATTGCGGATTTCGCTAAGGAAAACGATAAGCTTGAGATCAAGAGCGGTTTCATTGATGGCCGTGTTATCAGCCTTGACGAAGTAAACAAGCTTGCTGCTACGCCTAACCATGATACTCTTATCGCTAAGATTATGGGTAGCCTTAACGCTCCTGTGAGCAAGCTGGTTAGAACCCTTCAGGCTCTCGTTGACAACGGGGTTGAACCCGCCGAGATCCAGAAACCCGCTCCTGCTCAGGAAGCGGAAGCCGCAGCTGAGTGATCAGCCGCAATATATCAAAAGAAATTTAATTTAAAAATATTGGAGGTTGTTCGTAATGACAATTCAGGAAATTATCGATGCCATAAAGGAGCTTAAGCTTCTTGAGGTTGCTGAACTTGTAAAAGCCATGGAAGAAGAATTCGGCGTAAGTGCTGCTGCTCCTGTTGCTGTAGTTGGAGCTGCTGAGGGCGCTGCCGCTGCTGAGGAAAAGACAGAATTTGATGTTGTTCTTAAGGAAGTCGGCGCTGAAAAGATTAAGGTTATAAAGGTTGTTCGTGAGATCACCGGCCTTGGTCTTAAGGAAGCAAAGGCTGCTGTTGACGGCGCTCCCACCACTCTTAAGGAAGCTGTTGGCAAGGACGACGCTGAAAAGTATAAGGCCCAGCTTGAAGAAGTTGGCGCTAAGGTTGAGCTTAAGTAAGCTTAAATTGAATTTGTTTGAAAAAGAACCGGCTTTGTGTCGGTTGGACTTAGTGATTTTTAATCCCGGAAAAATATCGGCATGGTTGGTATGGTATGTACCAGCTATGCCGATTTTACTTTGAGATGAATGCAGATGCCGGTAACTCGAATTCTCCTGTGCAGTTCCACACGATCCTGATTTTTGGCACCTTGTAGCCATTCACCGCTCAGCTTGATACACATAAACCTTTTCCACAAATTCCCGTATGACCTCGGCGGTCGGTTCTGTGATTTCCGTGTACTTCCTGACGCTGGCAAGAAAACTGTCCATATTGGCGCTGCTTTCCTGCTCTGCGGCAATCAGGGCTTTCAGTTCCCTAACGGATTTGAGGTGACCTATTCATAAACATGGCTACTTCTCCTTCGTTCCCGCTAAGGTATTTTTAAGAAATACGACCTCCTGAGACAAATACGCGACCTTCGTTGCCAGCTGTTAAACTCAGAAGCGCTCATGACTGAGCCCCTGCCTCGGTTAGCTG
>CAYTWZ010000060.1:0-10716 GCA_964442035.1 uncultured Oscillospiraceae bacterium | reverse complement strand
CAGGTAAAATTTGCCCAATTTTTTTGTAATAATTATTGCTTTTAAATATTCCCTGTGATATAATTACCTTATGACTAAACGAAAGATGTCCCCCAGGTCTCGTCTGCCGACTCGGTCGGCGCCCCTGCTTTGAAAAGACTGCCGTCGACAGAGGGCACACTCCGCCGGTGGGCGGGCGACTCTTTCGTTTTTCGGTGGGAGTTCAATCTCCCATTGGAAACGCCCCATGACGGGTTTTCAGTCCTTATTGAAGTAAAAATCTAAAATGAACAGGAGAAATGACAATGACTATAGACGTTCTCAGGGCGGACATGGTTGCCGCAATGAAGGCAAGAGACAAGGCAAAGAAGGATGCGGTGTCCTCTCTTATTGCCGCAGTCAAGAAGGTCGCTATCGACGAGGGTTGCCGGGACAATATTCCGTCAGAGCTTGTTGACCGTGTGATTCTTAAGGAGATTAAGACTGTTACAGAGCAGGTGGACACCTGCCCTGATGAAAGAACCGAGCTTAAGGCCGAATACCGCCAGCGGCTGGAATATATTTCCGCATATGCCCCAAAGCTGCTCAGCGCCGACGAGGTGAGGGAGATACTTACCACCAAGTTTGCCGATGTGCTTTCCACCAAGAATAAGGGCATGATCATGAAGACCGTAATGGCCGAGCTTAAGGGCAAGGCAGACGGTAAGGTCATTAACGCGGTAGTGGCTGAGCTTACGAAGTAAAACGTTTTAGGGGCTGATTTATTATCCGCCCGCCGACGCAATAGGGACTTTTTAATTACCCGCTTTAAAATAAAAAGAAAGAAGGAAATAGCAAAATGAGAGAAAAATACGTTCACACTCTTCCTGCGAACGGATATCCGGAATGGAATAATAACCCCGGCATTTTTGAACTTAACCGTCTCCCTGCCCGAGCAACTATAATGCCCTATGACAGTCTTGCTCAGGCTTTGGCCTGCGACCGTGACGCGTCGGCTCACAAGGTCAGCCTTAACGGCAGCTGGAAATTCAATTTTGCCGAAAATATACTTAAGGCTCCTGCCGACTTTTACAAGATTGACTATGACGTAAGCGACTGGGACAATATCAAGGTACCCGCACATTGGCAGCTTCAGGGCTATGATTATCCCCAGTATACTAATACCGTATACCCTTGGGCAGCAAAGGAACCCAAGCTCCGCCCACCTTATGCTCCTTCAGGCTACAATCCCGTGGGTAGCTATGTGCGCACCTTTGAGATAGGGGAGGACTATGCTGTCGGTACTCCCGTCATTCTGCATTTCGGGGCGGTTGAAAGTGCGTTTTACGTATGGGTAAACGGAGATTTTCTCGGCTTTAGTCAGGACAGTTTTACTCCCGCCGAGTTTGACGTCACTCCTTATCTTGTAAAGGGTGAAAACAAGCTGGCAGTACAGGTGTTCCGGTGGAGCGATGCCAGCTGGCTTGAGGATCAGGACTTTTGGCGACTCAGCGGCATATTTCGGGAGGTTTATCTGGAATTTCAGAACCCTGTGCATTTTTATGACATATTTGCCAAGCCAATGCTTAACGCCGACTATACCGCAGCCGAGCTGGATATTGACATAAGCCTGAGAAATTATAATCTCACAAGTGAAAAGGTCAGCGTCAGTGCCAGACTTTATTATGACGGAGAAGAAGTGCTCAAAAATGTTCCCAAGGTGACTCTTCCCCTTTCCGGAGAAGAGTTCCAGAAACTGTCCCTTTCGGCTCATGTAAATGAACCCAAGCTTTGGAGTGCTGAAAAGCCGCATTTATATACTCTTGTGCTCACACTAAATGCCGGTGATAAGACGGAGTACGTGTCAGTTAAGGTGGGTATGCGTTCCTTTGTTATCAAAAACGGCCTTATGGAGATCAACGGCGTTCCCGTAATGCTTAAGGGCGTAAACCGTCACGACTTCACCGCCGTAAACGGCCGTGCCACTACATATGAGGAAATGCTCATAAGCGCAAAGCTGATGAAGCAGTACAATATTAACGCCGTACGTACCAGCCATTACCCCAACAATGAGCTGTGGTATGACATATGCGACGAATACGGCTTTTACGTAATAGATGAAGTAAACCTTGAGACCCACGGCACCTGGCATTACAACCAGAATGAGGAAGGGGAGACCATTCCCGGCAGCAAGCCCGAATGGACAGGTATGGTGGTTGACCGGGCCAATTCCATGGTAATGCGTGACAAAAATCACCCCTGTGTATGCATCTGGTCTCTTGGCAATGAGTCCTTTGGGGGCGAAAACTTTGTAAAGATGCGTGACCACATCAAGTCCCTTGACGATACCAACCGGCCAATCCACTACGAGGGCGTATGCCACAACCGTGCCTTTGATCATGCTTCCGAGATTGAAAGCGAAATGTACACTCGTCCCTGGAATATTGTAGGTAACATCAATCACAACAACGAAAAACCCTTTATCCTTTGCGAATACAGCCACGCCATGGGCAATTCCTGCGGCGGACTTAAGGATTACTGGGATCTGTTCTATAAGTACCCCTCACTGCAGGGCGGCTTTATCTGGGACTGGATCGATCAGGCCATACTCACCGAGACCCCCGATGGCAGACCCTATCTGGCATACGGCGGCGATTTTGGGGACTTCCCCAATGACGGAACCTTTGCGGGCAACGGCCTAATCTTTGCCGATCATGAGATCACTCCCAAGCTCATCGAGACAAAGGCTTGCTATCAGAATATTGTATTTTCCGACGCGGATTTGGAAAATGGCCGCGTAAGGATTGAAAACCGCTTCCTGTTTACAGATCTGAGGGAATTTGATTTCCACTGGAAGCTGGAGCTTAACGGCGAGTTTATCAAAGACGGTAGCTTTGAGGTGTCTCTTGCGCCGCTTAAGACCGGGGTATTCTCCATCTGCGATGAAATGCCTAAGAGAGGCCGCGGCGAATATGTGCTTACCGTTACCGCCCATACAAAGAAGGACGAGGAATGGGCCGCCGCCGGGCACGAGATCGCCTTTGGCCAGTTTGTTCTGCCGTCCGAAAACACTACACCTCCCCATGCATTTGCTTCCGGCAGCGTGGAGCTTGACGGCAACACTGTAAGGGGCGAAGGCTTCAGCGTTTCCTTTGACGGCGAGACCGGATATATCAAGAGTTATGTTGTCGGCAACCGCGAGCTTCTCAAGGCTCCTGTCACAATGAACTTCTGGCGCGCGATGACTGACAACGACAAGGGCAGCCGCCTGTATAAGCGCTCTATTTCTTGGCGTGAAGCCGGTCAGAATGCCCTCCTTACCGGCAGAAGCGTGGAGGCTATGGCTGACGGCGTAAAGGTCACCTGCAATTATGCCATTCCTACCGAGACCCAAAGCGCAGCAGAGCTTATATACGAGATATATTCTGACGGTGAGATCAAGGTCACTATGACTCTGGATCCCGCCAAGAAAAACGGCGAGATTCCCGAAATAGGCATGATGTTTGCGGTGGATAAGGACATACAGGATTTGACATTCTACGGCAACGGCCCTCACGAAACCTATATTGACCGTATAACCTCCGCAAAGCTTGGTATTTACCGTCAGAAGGTGGCAGACCAAATGACACACTACCTTGTTCCTCAGGAAAGCGGCAACAAAACCGGTGTGCGCTGGGCCGAATTCACCCGCAAAAACGGCAGCGGCGTTCGCTTTGAGGCCATAGACAATATGGAGGTCAGCGCCAACCCTTGGACTCCCGTTGAGATAGAGGCTGCGGATCATGCCTACAAGTTGCCCGAAAGCGACAAGTGTATTATTCATGTGAATGGCTGGCAGCAAGGCGTGGCCGGCGACGACAGCTGGAGCAGCCGTCCTCACATTCAGTATCAGCTTCAGACGAACAGGAGCTATACATATTCATTTATAATTTCTCCCCTTAAATAGAGAAAAAAAGGAGGAAAATGAAAATGGCTGTAAAAAAACTTTTAGCAATTGTTACGGTGGTCTGGCTATTGCTCTGTGCATCCGCCCTTGCGGCGTCCGCCGGAGAGAATGACAGCTGTAGCCGCGGAGAATTCTTCCGGATGATTTCAGAGGAGTGCAAGACTAACCCTCTTATTTACACCGGCACTTTTAGTGATGTAACGTCCTCTAACCCTTTATCCGATTTGGTGGAAGGGCTTGTAAATGCTTCCGTGATTGACATGGAGCTTTGCGGCGGCACGGATATGATTGGCCTTAATCAGCCCGTAACAAGACAAGAGACCATATCCCTTATGGTACGTGGGCTGAAAGCCAAGAAAAGCCAGCTCAGCGTAGGCGTTGATGTGCATTTTACCGATATGGATCAAATTTCCCCTTGGGCGCTTACATATGTTGAGGTGGCAGTGGCAAACGGCCTTTTAGTTGACGGGGGCGAGCTGAAGCCCAAGGAGACAGTGTCCGCATCCGAAGCGAACGAGCTGATAGCTAAAATGGATCAGGTATACCGCAGCCTTCCCTTGCTCCCCGGCAGCGGACTCATGCGTATTGAGTTCCCTGTGCTTGAGCAGCCCGATGGAGTAGCGCGCCCGGCAATACTGGATGAGGAATACAAGCTGGTATTTGACGATGAGTTTGACGGGGACACCCTTGATACCACAAAGTGGGGTTACAATTATTCATGGGGTCATTCCCACAATCACGCGGGCTACTGCGCTGAGGAAAACGTTATCGTAAAGGATGGCATCCTCACCCTTAAGGGCGAAAACAAGCAGCACCCCGACGCCGTAGGCAAAAGCGGTAAATTCAACAACAAGGATTACCCTCTTGTGTACACTACCGGGGCAATAAATACCCATCACAAGTACAATTTTACCTATGGATACTTTGAGGCGAGACTAAAAATGCCCAAGGGCAAGGGCATGTGGCCCGCATGGTGGATGCTTAAGGACGGTTGGCCTCCTGAGATAGATATGCTGGAGATACTCTGCTCACGTCCCCAGCAGCTTAGAGTAAACTGCCACTATGGTCCCGCTTGGAATCAGGAAAAGAGCCATGAGCAGATAGTGAATTTGGACTTTGACTCCACTGACGACTTCCATGTTTACGGCTTTGAATGGACACCCAAATACATGAAGTACTATGTGGACGGGGTTCAGGTAGGCCATGCCTTTACCGATAAGACTGCTCTCCAGCAGTGTACAGGTATGTACATGATACTTAACCTTGCCATTGACGGATGGGACGGCACCCCGGACGAAACTACGGTCTGGCCCGCCCAGTACCAGTGTGACTGGGTTCGTGTATGGCAGAAGAACGAATATTGATTTTGAAAAAACGGATGGCGCAATGTCCATCCGTTTTGATGTGTCATTTTATTTATGATTATAAACATTGATCCTGTTCAGCGCTCGCTTCAGCTTGAATTCCGCCATACGCAGTTCATAGTCGCTGTTTTTGCGTTCAAGCTTTTCCTTTGCCTTTTCAAGGGCTCGTTGGGCACGATCTATGTCTATGTCGTCGGCCCACTCAAAGGTGGAAGCCACCAGACGGACAACGCCGCCGTTTACACTTATCATTCCAAGGGCTGAAGAAGCCGTGCGGGATGTGCCGTCGGCAAATTTGATCTTTGTTTCACCTATATCCAATGGGGCCACATAGTCGCTGTGACGGGCCAGAATGCCTACATTACCCTCAGTAGTGCGAGTAATGAGCCTTTCAGCCATACCGTCGTACAGCAACCCGTCTGGGGTTACGATTTGAAGCTGAAATTCCATTGCCTATTTTCCTTTCTGCTTCTTATTTGCTCTGCTTCGCCTTTTCAACGGCCTCGTCTATAGTGCCTACGAACAGGAAGGCAGACTCCGGCAGGTCGTCGTGCTTGCCCTCGATAATTTCCTTAAAGCCCCGGACAGTTTCCTTTATGGGAACATATTTGCCCTGCATACCGGTAAACTGCTCCGCTACGCTGAAGGGCTGGGACAGGAAGCGCTGAATCTTTCTGGCGCGGCTTACTGTCAGCTTGTCTTCCTCGCTCAGTTCATCCATACCCATTATGGCGATAATGTCCTGAAGCTCGTTGTAACGCTGAAGCATCTGTTGTACTGCGCGGGCAACCTCGTAGTGCTCATGTCCAACTACGTCAGGGGAGAGTATGCGGGAGGTGGAGTCCAACGGATCCACAGCCGGATAAATACCCTGAGATGATATCTGACGGGACAAAACCGTAGTGGCGTCAAGGTGGGCAAAGGTGGTGGCGGGAGCCGGGTCTGTCAGGTCATCGGCAGGTACATATACAGCCTGTACAGATGTGATAGACCCCTTCTTGGTGGAGGTTATTCGCTCCTGCAACGCACCCATTTCGGTTGCCAGCGTGGGCTGGTAGCCAACGGCGGAGGGCATACGTCCCAACAGGGCGCTTACCTCACTGCCCGCCTGTGTAAAACGGAATATATTGTCAATAAAGAGTAGTACGTCCTGACCCTCACGGTCGCGGAAGTATTCGGCCATTGTCAGACCGCTGAGGGCTACTCTCATTCTGGCTCCCGGGGGCTCGTTCATCTG
The DNA here is from genome assembly GCA_964442035.1 of uncultured Oscillospiraceae bacterium. Taxonomy (GTDB): domain Bacteria; phylum Bacillota; class Clostridia; order UMGS1883; family UMGS1883; genus JAFLUQ01. Next base: position 4,211 of record CAYTWZ010000060.1, on the reverse strand, counting down.
GCCGTAAACAAGAGCCGTCTTGTTAATAACGCCGCTCTCCTTCATTTCGTTGTAAAGGTCGTTGCCCTCACGGGTACGTTCTCCTACGCCGGAAAATACGCTCAGACCGCCGTGCTGCTTGGCTACGTTGTTGATAAGCTCCATAATAAGCACTGTCTTGCCGACGCCCGCACCGCCGAACAGTCCGATCTTGCCGCCCTTGGCGTAGGGGCAGATAAGGTCTACTACCTTAATACCTGTTTCAAGGATTTCGGTGGTGCTTTCCTGCTCGTCATAGGAGGGGGCTTTGCGGTGTATGGCCCAGCGCTCCTTGGCGTCAGGTGCCGGAAGATTGTCCACAGGCTCTCCCAGAAGGTTGAAAATTCGTCCCAGGGTGCAGTCACCTACCGGTACGCTGATACCTTCGCCGGTGTCATCGGCTTCCATTCCTCGGACAAGACCATCGGTACTGCTCATGGCAATGCAGCGCACTACATCATCGCCTATGTGCTGGGCTACCTCGACTACAGTTTTTTTGCCGTCCGGCCTCTTTATCTCGATAGCGTTAAGAAGGTCGGGCAGGTTCCCTTCGGGAAATCTTATGTCCAGAACAGGGCCTACGATCGATATGACCTTGCCTTTGTTCATACTATCATTCCTTTCTTAAAAAATGCCGCGCTACTTTTCGCTGCCCGCAACTATTTCGGTCAGCTCCTGAGTGATGGCGGCCTGACGGGCCCGGTTGTACTTCAGGCTCAGGGAGGATATCATCTCATCGGCGTTTTTGTTGGCCGACTCCATGGCGCTGCGCCTTGCGCTGACCTCTGAGGCGTAGGATTCGCAAAGGGCGCCGTAAATAATTCCGCTGATGTACTGGGGAATTATGCTGTTAAACACCGCCTCAGCGGAAGGCTCGTAGATAATAAGGCTGGTCTTTTCGTCAGTCTGAGCTTCCTGTGATGAGACAGGGAGAATTTCCATTGAAGCGGGGGTCTGTGTCAGTACATTTACAAATGAGGTAAAGTTGACGGTCAGCCGTCCGAAGGAGCCTGCAAGGAATTCCTTGGCCAGCGTCTGACCCATGGCTCCGCAATTGCCGATGGAAACGTCCTCAGCTACGGCGTATTCGTCAGTGAGTATGTCAAAGCCCCTTCTCCGGTACAATTCCACGGCCTTGCGGCCTATGGGCAGAATCAGATCCCCCGGCTGGGCGTTTACAGCCTTGAACAGGTTGCTGTTATAGCCTCCGGCAAGGCCACGGTCACCGGCGATTACAATTCGGCAGGTACGGACGCCTTCTTCCGCCTCTTGGGTAAAAGGGGAAGAAAAATCTTTGTTGTCCCGGCGTATCTCCTGAAGTGTTTTGCTCAATATCTCAAAAAACGGACGGCTGTGCTCGATGCGCTCCCGTGCGTGGCGGAGCTTGCCTGTGGCGACAAGCTCCATGGCCTTGGTTATCTGACGGGTGCTTTCGATGCTTTTTATCCGGCTTTTGATGGCTTTCATTGACTCTGCCATAGCTCTACCTCGCTGCGAGGAACTTTGTACGGCATTCGGTAATAGCCGCCTTTATCATTTCCTCGGTTTCCGGACTGAGGTCACCGGTCTGTTTAATATTGGTGTATATATCGGGATAGGTTGATGCCGCGTATTCAAACAGCTCCGACTCAAAGGCTTTTACGTCTTCTACCTTGATTTCGGCAAGATATCCGTTGATGACTGCGTAAATTATCAGAACCTGATTTTCCACGCTCACAGGGGCGTTGCGATCCTGCTTCAACACCTCAACTATTCTGGCACCCTGATCCAATCTGAACCTGGTGTCCGCATCCAAATCGGAGCCGAACTGGGCAAATGATTGGAGCTCACGGTACTGGGCATAGGCAAGCTTCAGCGTACCGGCCACCTTCTTCATGGCCTTAAGCTGGGCGTTGCCGCCTACACGGCTTACGCTGATGCCCGGGTTTACCGCAGGCATTACGCCGCTGTGGAAAAGCTCGGTCTCAAGGAATATCTGGCCGTCAGTGATAGAAATGACGTTCGTGGGAATATATGCGGAAACGTCTCCCGCCTGTGTCTCAATAATGGGAAGAGCAGTGAGACTTCCTCCGCCGTATTCGGGGGCAAGCCGGGCCGCACGCTCCAAAAGTCTGGAATGGAGGTAGAATACATCGCCGGGGTAAGCCTCACGTCCCGGGGGACGGCGTATAAGCAGAGACAGTGCGCGATAGGCCACGGCATGTTTGCTTAGATCATCATAAACGATCAGTACATCCTTGCCCTTGTACATAAAGTACTCGCCCATGGCACAGCCCGAATAAGGGGCAATGTACTGCATGGGACTCAGTTCGCTGGCTGTGGCGGAAACAACGATTGTGTAGTCCATTGCGCCGCTTTTGGTAAGGGTGTCAACCAGCTGGGCAACAGTGGAGTTTTTCTGGCCTATAGCTACGTAAATGCAGATAACATCCTTGCCGTTCTGGTTAATGATGGTGTCAATGCCTATGGTGGTCTTACCGGTCTGTCGGTCGCCTATGATAAGCTCACGCTGACCCCGTCCGATGGGTATCATGGAGTCAATGGCCTTAATACCGGTCTGAAGAGGTACGCTTACGCTTTTACGCTCGATAATGCCGGGGGCCGGACTTTCAATAGGCCGTGTTTCCTTTGTGGCCACAGGACCCTTGCCGTCTATGGGCTGACCAAGGGCGTTTACAACTCTGCCGATAAGCGCCTCGCCTACAGGCACGCTTACTACATTACCTGTACGCTTGACCACGGAGCCCTCCCTTATACCTGTGTCGCTGCCCAGTATAACGAGGCTGACGATATCCTCCTCAAGGTTGAGGGCCATGGCCTTTTCACCGTTTTCAAACTCCACAAGCTCGTTAGCCATGCAGTTGTCAAGCCCGTGAACCTTGGCGATACCATCGCCCACCTCAACAACATAACCCGTCTCGGTCTCCTGTAGCTTGTTTGTATAGTTTTTTATTCTGTCTTTAATGACTTTGCTTATTTCATCGGGTTTAAGCTGCAATTTAAGTTCACCTACCTAATAATTTCTTTTTTGATTTCATCAAGTCTGTGCTTTACGCCGCCATCGATCTGAAGTCCCTCGGTGCGTATAACTACGCCGCCTATGATGGAAGGGTCTACCTTGTTGGTAAGAAGTATTTTTCCTCCCAGCAGGGAACTGAGCTTCTTCACAAGTTTATTTTCATTTTCTTTTGAAAGGGGAACGGCGGTTATGGCAGTGACCTCGGAAATACCGTTGTCAATATTGTACATCTTCCTGTACTGCTTGAACAAATATCCTATGCAGCCGCAGCTGCGCTTCTCCGCGAGAATTTTGAGGGTGTTGACAACATAAGGATGGCAGCCCTCAAAGACCGCGTCTATTGTTCGGAGCTTTTCGTCAAGGGGAATCTGCGGAGCGTCCAGCCCTTTAAAAAAGTCCCTGTTTTGGAGAAAGCTTTCGTTGATTGCGGACAGCTGGCCGCGAATCTGGTCCTGAAGATTTTCGTCCTTGGCCAGAGAGTAAAGCGAACTTCCGTATATGCGTCCGGTATCTCTCATTACTCTACCTCACTATTGATGAAGTCTTCCACCAGCTTTTCGTGATCCTTGGGGTCAAGCTCCTTTTCGATCACCTTTTGAGCAATTTCAACAGCCATGTCGGCTACTTGACCTTGAATCTGTGACAGGGCGCTTCTGCGGTCCTGCTCAATGGCGGCCTCGGCCTTACGGTAGGAAGCGGCGGCTTTTTCCTCGGCATCTTTAATAATCTCTTCGCTTCGCAACTGAGCCGTGCGGGTTGCGCTTTGCACGATGCGTCCCGCCTCGTTTTTTGCGTCGGCAAGCTTTTCGGTGTATTCTTCCTCCAAGGCCTTGGCATTGGACTCAGCTGTCTCGGCCTTCTGATACATATCGCCTACTTCCTGCTCACGCTGAGCCAGAATGTTCTGCACAGGCTTGAAAAGAAACTTCCGTACCAGCAGAAACAGTATTCCAAGGTTGCACCAGGTGAAGATCAGCGACCACATGTCCGGCGGTATTGATACAAAATCAAAATATTTTTCCATAACTGACCTCCTGACTTATTTTCAATAAGGGCTGAAAGCCCGTAATTCAATATTTCGGTGAGAGAAAGGAACTCCCACCGAAAAACGAAAGGGTCGCCCGCCGCCTATAGAGGGTGCCCTCTGCCGGTGGCAGCCTCTGCGAAGCAGAAG
>CAYTWZ010000059.1:0-10724 GCA_964442035.1 uncultured Oscillospiraceae bacterium | reverse complement strand
GAGTGTCACCTTGCCAAGGTGAAAGTCGCGAGTTCGAATCTCGTCTTCCGCTCCACTCTTTCCCCCGGTTTTATACGATAAGATCGGGGGAAAGTAAAAATATATGTGTGGCGTCATAGCCAAGTGGTAAGGCACAGGACTGCAACTCCTCGACCCCCAGTTCAAATCTGGGTGACGCCTCCACTAACCCCGAAGCACCTATGTGTTTCGGGGTTTTCTACTATATTAAAAGGGATAATCACTATGAAAAGACTGGTAATAGGCATACTGGCTCATGTAGACGCGGGAAAAACCACACTGTCCGAAGGGCTTTTGTATCATACAGGCGATATACGCCGTCAGGGTCGTGTGGATCACGGGGACGCTTTTCTTGATACTCACAGTATTGAGCGTGACAGGGGCATAACAATTTTTTCAAAGCAGGCAATTCTCCACCCAGATGGTTGGGAAATAACGCTACTGGACACTCCGGGACATGTGGACTTTTCCACCGAGGCTGAACGGACGCTTAATGTGCTGGATTACGCCATTCTTGTTGTCAGCGCTGTTGATGGGGTGCAGCTTCACACCGAAACCATATGGCGTCTCCTCAGACGATACAAGGTTCCTGTTTTTGTTTTTATCAACAAAATGGATATTTCCCAAAGAGACTGTCACTCCCTGCTCAGCGAGCTCAACAGCCGCCTTGACAGCGGTTTTGTAGACTTTGGCTGTAGTGATAGGGAACAGCTTTATGATTTCCTTGCCATGTGCGACGAAAACATAATGGAGCAGTTCTTGGAGGATGGCTTTGTCTCCCCCGACAATATCAGCCGCGTTATATCGGAACGGAAGGTGTTCCCCTGCATATTCGGCTCGGCGTTAAAAATGCAGGGCGTTGGCATTTTTTTGGAGCTGATAACGAAATACGCCGTTCAGCCTCAGTACGGCAAGGAATTTGGAGCCAAAATATTCAAGATCACCGAGGACGCTCATGGAGGCCGCCTGACACATATGAAGATAACCGGCGGCGTCCTGAAGGTTCGTGACGAGGTGCACAGCGCCGATGCCGGCGAGAAGGTCAGCCAGCTGAGAATCTATTCCGGCGCCAAATATAAGACTGTAGATCAGGCCCCGGCCGGAGTTGTGTGCGCCGTAGCAGGACTGACATCCTTTTCAGCCGGCGAAGGTCTTGGCTTTGAAAAAGACGCCGCTCTGCCGGTTCTTGAGCCTGTTCTAAGCTACAATGTGATACTGCTCGATAGTACTGATCCAAATACTGCTCTTAAAAATTTTCGCATTTTGGAAGAAGAGGACCCGCAGCTGCATGTCAGCTGGAACGGAGACCTCAGGGAAATAAGCCTCAGGCTTATGGGAGCAGTACAGCTTGAGGTACTGTCCCGCCTTGTAAAGGAGCGTTTTGGCATGGATATTGCTTTTGGCAAGGGCGCCATCGCCTATAAGGAAACCATAGCCGACGTCTCAATAGGAATAGGCCATTATGAGCCGCTGCGCCACTACGCTGAGGTGCATCTGCTTATGGAACCGGGGGCACCTGGCAGCGGGCTTGTGTTCACCAGCGAATGCAACGAGGATGACCTTGACCGCAATTGGCAACGGCTTATACTAACCCACCTGAAGGAAAAGCAGCATATCGGAGTGCTGACAGGTTCTCCCATTACGGACATGAAGATAAGCGTCATTGCCGGACGAGCGCACAAGAAGCACACTGAGGGCGGCGATTTTCGTCAGGCCACCTACCGTGCAGTGCGTCAGGGACTGCGGTGCGCCAAATCAGTGCTCCTTGAGCCTTGGTACAGCTTCAGGCTGGAAATACCCGCCGAGAACGTTGGCAAGGCAATGAATGACCTGATGCAGATGGGTGGCAGCTTTTCCCAGCCTGATATCAGCGGCGACAGTGCTGTCATAAAGGGCCGGGCTCCGGTTTCGTGTATGCAGGACTATATGGACAGTGTAACAACCTATACCCATGGTAAGGGACGGCTGTCCTGTCTTCCTGACGGCTACAGTCCCTGTCATAACAGTGACGAGGTGATCTCCAAAATCGGATACAGCTGCGACGCTGATCCGGAAAATACCGCCGATTCCGTGTTCTGCTCCGGAGGAGCGGGCTTTAATGTAAGGTGGGATCAGGTGAAGAATTACGCTCACGTGGACAGCGGCTATTCCTTTGGCGCTCAGCCTGAACCGAAGAAGCAAAGATTGAGGGAAATGGCTCAGGACTATGTGAGCCGGGCGGCAATGGACGCAGAGCTTATAAAGATATTTGAACGCACCTACGGTCCCATAAAGCGCGATATGAACTACGCCATGGAGACCCGCCGTGAGCCATCCTCCGCCCCAAAATACAAAGCAAAGACCAACATATATGAAAAAGAATATCTGCTGGTTGACGGATACAACATAATTTTTGCATGGGACAAGCTTAAAAGGCTGGCAGAGGACAGTCTTGACGCGGCAAGGACCGCACTGGTGGAAACACTGTCCAACTACAAGGGCTTTTGCGGTATCGAGATAATCGTGGTTTTCGACGCTTACAGGGTCAAGGGCGCTGTAAGAGAAGTGGAGCACATTGGAAGCATCGATGTTGTATACACCAAGGAGGCGGAAACCGCCGATATGTATATAGAAAAGGTGACACATGATCTGAGTAAAAACAACCGTGTCAGAGTAGCCACCTCGGACGGACTTGAGCAGATAATCATACTGGGTGGCGGAGCAGTGCGCGTATCCGCCAGGGAACTGATGGAGGAAATCCAGCTGGCAGAAGCGGCTATAAGGGAAATACTACAGCAAAACGCCCTTGACAGGCCTGTAGAAAGAATAAAGATACCGGACGAAAAATAAATAGATATAGACAAAGCCATTGCAATCAATTACAATTGCAATGGCTTTTTTTACATATTTTCTTTTACCATATTCAAAAAGTATTTGTGTACCGAACAGTCGGCGTCCACCTCCGGATGAAAGGATATCCCAAGTACATTCCCCTTACGGGCAGCCACAATATTACCGTCTACCTGAGCCAGAATGTCTACCCCATCCCCCACACCTTCAATATAAGGAGCGCGGATGAAGGTCATGGGGATCCTGCCTATGCCCTTAAATTCCTCCTCGACATAAAAGCTGCCAAGCTGACGACCATAGGCGTTGCGCCGTACAGTCACAGGAAGGGCGTTAAAATATACATTTTCATCGTTGGAAAGCTTTCCTGCAAGGAGAATAAGTCCGGCGCAGGTGCCGAAAACAGGCAGACCTGAGACAATCTTTTCTCTAAGAGCGTCAAACAGATCCAGTTCCCGGAGGAGCTTGCCCTGAACTGTACTTTCACCACCGGGAAGCACCAAACCGTCAAAATGACGGCTAAGATCGGATTTTTCCCGTATTTCAAAGCATTCGGCTCCCAAGGAGCGGAGCATTGACTCATGCTCCGCAAAATCACCCTGAACAGCAAGTACGGCTATGACCATATTACTTGCCCCTTTCAGCCATAAGAAGCTGGATTTCCTGCTCATTGATGCCTACCATTGCTTCGCCGAGATTTTCGCTGAGTTTGGCAATAAGCTTGGCATCGGTGTAATTGGTAACAGCCTTTACAATGGCTGCGGCTCTCTTGGCGGGGTTGCCGCTCTTAAATATACCGCTGCCGACAAATACTCCCTCAGCGCCCAACTGCATCATAAGGGCAGCGTCGGCAGGAGTCGCTACGCCGCCGGCGGCAAAGTTGACCACCGGAAGCTTGCCGTTTTCGTGAACATACAAAACAAGATCATATGGGACCTGAAGAAGCTTGGCAGCGTCAAAAAGCTCGTCCTCACGCATGGACACAAGACGGCGGATCTCAGACTGCATCATACGCATATGCCGTACAGCCTGAACTACATCGCCGGTACCTGGCTCACCCTTGGTACGTATCATGCTGGCACCCTCATTAATGCGGCGAAGCGCCTCGCCCAAGTCCTTGGCTCCGCAGACAAAGGGAACCTTGAACTTGGTCTTGTCAATATGATATTTGTCATCAGCGGGAGAAAGCACCTCGGACTCGTCGATATAGTCGATCTCAATAGCTTCAAGGAGCTGAGCCTCCACAAAATGTCCTATACGGCACTTGGCCATAACAGGAATGGAAACAGCCTCCTGAATGCCCCTGATCATAGCCGGGTCACTCATGCGGGAAACTCCGCCGGCGGCCCTGATGTCGGCTGGAATACGCTCCAGCGCCATAACCGCGCATGCGCCCGCCTCCTGAGCAATACGGGCCTGCTCAGGTGTGGTAACATCCATAATTACCCCGCCTTTAAGCATTTGAGCAAGGTTTTTGTTAAGTTCGTAACGGTTTTCCATTGTATAATCAATCCTTTCGATTTGAATGCCTGTTAATTTTAAATCGGAGCAACGCTACATCAAGCTTGCTTGAAATGGAGCTCGCGAACGATTGCAACCTGCGCGGGGGACGCTCACTCCTCAGGATTTCAGCGGGAGATCATAACTAAACGAAAGATGTCCCCGGGTCTCGTCTACCGACTCGGTCTGCTTCGCAAAGACTGCCACCGGCAGAGGGCCCCTCCGCCGGGGGCGGGCGACCCTTTCGTTTTTCGGTGTAAGTTTCTTTCTCCGCCGAAACGCCCCATGATAACTTTCAGTCCATATTGAACTGGTATTTATTATAGCATTTTTTTTAATGGGTGTCAACCTCAAAAATGAGAAAGGCCTTGTATTTTTGTACGAAAATACTTCAATCCGGTTTAAATAATTTTTTATATTTTAAAAAATTATGTCAACTTCAGTTCACATAATTCAAAGCTCGATACAGGTTTTCAACAAGTTTTCCACAACCTTAAGTCCTTATTTTATCGAAATCCACAGGTTTTTTCCACAGTTTCCACAGTTTTTGAAAGTAAATATGTTGAAAATTGAAAACCCCACAAATACGGGCTTTGCAACTTGTTTACATAATTTTTAAGTAAATGTTTCACATCATTTTCAACAGCCTGTACCAAAGCGTAGCAAAATGCGCCACATCAGCCGGAATACGGCCACTTATGCATAAATAGAATCGGGGAAGCCGATAAAAGGTTTCCCCGATGAGCTTGACGATGTAATAATTACCGCATCGTCTTTTTTATTCTGCTATGTCAATGATCTCAGCCTTAGTAACGGGAACAAGATCCTCACCGTTCCAAAGCATGAACTTGACAGTCTTACCTGCCGATTCAGCGGCAAGCTGAATATCCATAGCACCCTCAGTGCCTGTAAATTCCACAGTCTGAACACTTTCAAGACCGTTTTCACCGTAAATTGCCATAATGCCCTTATAGATTCCCTCTTCTGAAGGATTAAAGGCAACTGTTGTCCTTGCTCCTGACTTGAATACAGCCTCAAGAACCTCAATGGCTGCTCTTTCATCAGAGCCAAGCTTAACAATGGCCTCAGCGTCCACCTCACTGCCTTCAATGCGGCCGTAAACCTTAAATTCTCCATCGTTTACAAGCACACCGCTTTCGGGAATCATCCAGGAAACCTGCTTTGCGGCTACAGTTCCGTCCGCAAGCTTAACATCAACCTTTTCAGGGAGCTGTACATTCTGTCCGGACTGAGCCGTAATCACCACTGTGTCCGCACTTTCCACAGCTATCGCCTTGGTATGAACGCGAAGTACAGCAACAGTATAACCGGTAAGATCGTAAGTGAAGTTATCAGAAATACCGCTTATTTCACTGCGTTCCACGCATATATTTTCGGGATCGTCTATGCTGTTCTTCTCAAGAAGTCCATAGCCTTCAAGGATATACTGTGTAGCTTTCCCGGTAAGAGCCTCAGCGCCACTGATGGAAATCGGAACCTTGTAAAGCGTACCGCTACTGTTTACAAGCTTGATTATTATATCACCGGTAGCCTCATCGTATATTGTGTTTTCATACACCGGGCCGACAGTCTTAGCCATAAGATCGGCATGACTTACAAGCTCACCGTCAATATAGCCCTTTACATCGCTGCCGTCAACAGTAAGAGTAATGCTGTATTCCTTGTCGTTTTCAAGAACAGTTCCCTCATAGTCCGAAACAGTTGTATTAGAGCCGTTTACGCTCTGCTGAAAAGCAGACATTGTATTGCCCCAGCCCGCTATGTTCCAGAAGTAGAAATTCTTGGCGTCCTTTACCATAAACGGTACAAGGAAGCCTTCATCGCCGCCGGTCTTAGTGGCGGTAAAGCTGATAGTATAGCTGTCAGTGTCAACAAATCTGTCAGCAAACAAATAGGCGCCGCTTACTTCGGAGGACTGAGTAAATACCCCGTCAGTCAGATCCCATGTTCCTGTTGAGTCAAATGTAGAGTCGTGAACCTGCTCACACTCACCCAAAATCTCAACCTCTGTAACGCCGTTCCAATTGTGAAAGCTATTGCCCTTTGCAAGAATTTTGATATACCTATACTCCTTGTTGCCCATCATAGTGTAAACAATATTGCCATTTTCCATGCCATTAGTTCCGTCATAAATTGTTTCGTAGTTTTCGCCATCGACGGAGGCCTGAATAGCGTAATAATATTCACGGCCACTCGAAACAAATGTGGCCACGCCAACCTTGCCTACAGTCTTGACTTCTCCAAGATCACAGAGCAGCCACTGATCTTTGCCATCAGCCGCCCAGCGGGTATTAAGATCGCCGTCCTTGACGTTGTCCTTGCCGTTTGCAGACTCCGGCTCGGAAGAAGCTGTGACCTCATAGTCGTACTTTTCAGGTGCGGCTTCGGGCATAAACCAGCTCTCCGGCGTAATATCCTCGCCGGTGACATCATCAGTAACCTTAAAATCCTTAAAGCTTGCCTGAGTGTTCCATGTGCCAAGTCCGGTATAACCCTTGTAGACCCGATCATCCTGAGCATCGCTGAGCTCGCCGGACAGGTTGTAGCTGCCGCTGTTGCGGGCAAAAAGCTGCTGAACATAATAGTCCGGCGTTCCGTAAGCTGTATCGGAATCAAACCAGATCATGTCCGGAGTCCACTGAGTTCCGTCCGTCTTAGCAAACAATGGAGCGTAAGATGCCATCTTTACAATGTCGGAGTTCCGCTCAAGGGCGGTCATATACGCCGCCTCGGAAAGGGCGGTCTCAACAGTATTGCCTCTGGGATTACTTGACCACCATCTGGAAGCGTATTCGCCGGCAAAAACATAAAAGCCATCGCGATCGTAATTATCATAGCGGTTGATATTGTCATAGAACCACTGGGGATCCTTGTAATAATGCTCGTCAACCGCATAGGTAAAGTTTTTATCATCTTTGTGCGTTTCCAGCCAGTTCCATGCTTTAGTAAAGTCATCACCGTCGGAGCTTGGGCCGCTGGTGGAAATGAGCTTCATTTCGGGATCGACCTCGTGAATGGCTTTTTCAAAAGCCTCATAGCGCTTAAAGAAGTTGTTGCCGGTCTCAGCCCAGCCGTCCTCTCCTTCCACGTACTCGGAGGTATCCCACTGTTCGTTGCCTATGCCGATATACTCCATATTAAACGAAGCGGGATGTCCCATAAGGGCGCGGAGGTTGGCCCAGTTGCCGTTAAAAGTAGCCGGATCGGCAGTGTCAACAGCGGTGTAATCTATGCTGTCCCAGTTCGCGTCAGGATCGCCGTTGGCAAACTGTATAAGGTCAAGAGCGTCCTGAATGTAAATGCTGAACAGTTCTTCCCTTGTAGAATAGTCACCTGTCTGATACTGACAGCCAATACCCACATTTACAACGGGCACTGCCTTGGCTCCGATGTCCTCACAAAGGAGGAAATACTCGTAAAATCCCAGACCGTAGGTCTGGCAGTAGCCGTATCTGTTATCACCCTCGTTGTGATCCTGCCAGCGGTTCCAGTTCTGTACACGCTGTTCAACAGGCCCTACAGATTGCTTCCACTGATAGCGATTGTCAAGGTTGTAACCTTCAATTATGCAGCCGCCCGGGAAGCGCAGGAAGCCGGGATGGATTTGCGCCAGCAGCTCTACAAGGTCGGGACGCAGTCCGTTGTCACGGCCATTGAATGTCTGCGAGGGGAGCATGGATATCATGTCAAGATCCACGCTGCCCGCCTTGTCAAGAAGCACCTGGACTGTAGCGTTTTTACATGAGCCTATTACTTTTACATCAAATTCGTACTTTTTAAATTCATCTGTCAGGCCGCTGAAGCTGCCGCTTCCGATAACGGCCTCATTGTCGCCTATGATCCGATATTCTATGCTGCCGTCGTAATTTCCCCGGGCATAGACGCTTGCCTTGTATGTATCCCCGCTTTTGGCGCTAAAGCCGCTGTAGCAGTCATTCTGGACGCCCTGTCCGGCGGCGGAAGCGGTAAGACGAAGATATGTGGGGTTGTTTTTATTGAGGGGATTTTCACTTAAATACTCAGTGGAAGCTTCTCCCACCTTGCTCCAGCCAAAGTCGGGAATGGGCTTGTTGTCCGCCTCGGGATAGCTGTAAGCCTCAAAGGAACGGTTGTTGATGACCTCGCTGTACAATCCTCCGTCAGCTGCTGTATTGATATCCTCAAAGAACAGACCGATCATTCCGTTTTCAATATCTGCGCCCTTTTCGGCGGCGTTAATATTCAGGCTGTAGCGCGTTGTATCGTCACCGGGGACAGCATCAGCCACCTCAACAGCGGTCATGGCATAGTTATATATTCTGACATTGTCCACTTTCATGGCTGCGTAAGAATCCGCTGTATAGAAGGATCTGCCTATATACGCAACAGTGTCCGTGCCTAACTTGGATATACAATTGACCGAAAGTCTTGCGGCGGCCTTCTTTGCTCCGTCTACATAAACCGCCATAGTCTTGGGATCAATGGTAACGGTAATATTGTGCCAGCTGCCCACAAGGGTTGTGTCGCTGTCGCTGTATTCGGCAATTTCCTCCGCGCCGTAGCTGTCGGTGGTGATTGCCGCCTTTACGCCGTTGGAATTGACCTTGATAAACAAATAGGTGTTTTGGTTCTGACCCAAGGCAAAGGTAAAGTAATTTCCGCCGTTCATAGCACTATTTACATCCATGGAAATAGTCATGCTATTGCGTCCGTCAAGCGCGCCCTCGGGAAGTTCAAGGTATGTTCCGCCCGCTCCGTCAAGGGAAAGCACGCTGCCCTTTTCCTCATCCTCTACAATAGCGGCACCGCCCTTAAGAGCGCCGTCATAGCCGTTGCCGCTGATGTCCTTGGCTCCGTCAGTAAAGTCATACTCTATAATAGGATCACTGCCATGCTCGTCAGGCTGAACGGGCTGAGCCTCAATTTCCATAATGCCGCCGTACTTCTTGATAAGACTATTGTATTCCTCATCGGATATGCGCATTACCACGCCGTGGCGAGGACTCGTAGGGAATGAATACTCGCTTGTGTCAAGTTTTGTATAGGTTTCGCTTTCAAGATCATCGGTAACATACGGGAAATACCCGCCATTCCCGTAGTTATCCAGTATCAGGCAGTAGCGTCCGTCATTCAGCTGATATATTTCAGGACCCTCAATGCCCTGCTCATCAGTATACACATTGTTCTTCACTCCGGTATACTGACCCAGAAGCTGATCGGAGAACTCAAGGAATACCCTCTTGTCACGCTCGTTCTTTACAAAGCGGTAATAGCCCTTGTCGTTCTTGATTATTGTCGTATCGATCACCGCAACGATGTCATCTTCAAGATTTGGGTCACGGTTAATAAAAGTTTTGGGTTCGGTAAATGTCACAAAATCCCTTGTCTTGGCATAGCTTACGGTCTGAACGCCGTAGTTGCCCGACTCATCACGGATCTTGGAGGACCAGTAAACCACATATTCGCCGGTCTTTTCATCATAGGTTGCCTCAGGAGCCCAAGCGCAGCCCATATCATCGGTGGCAACCCTTACCATGCGCTGGTCGCTCCAATGGATAAGGTCGGAGCTCTCCCACACCATAATGCTTTTGCTGCCGTTGGTCTGGTTTGTATCCCAGCCGTTGGAGGTGACCTTAAGATCCGTAGCAATAAGGTAGAATTTATCCCCCTCGGGGCTGCGGAGTATGTAAGGGTCTCTCAGGCCCTGCTCGCCCATAAAGGACTCTATAATGGGCGCGTCATAGTTAAGGGTGTTCCAGTGAAGGCCGTCTTCGCTGGCCGCAAGCCAGATCTTTTCAGCGCCGTCCCAGTCGCCCTTAAAATAGTACATAACGTACTTTGACAGCTCCGGCTGCTGGGCTTTAGCCCTGACCGTAAGGTCAAACACCTTTTCAACGCTTTGCTCACCAATAGTGATATTGGCCGCGAGGGTAACGGTCTCATCCTTATCGCCGCGGGTAACGACGCCCGCCGGGATAGGATCATAGTTTTCGTTTTCTTCTTCAGTCACAGTAATAATGTCCTTGTTTTCGCTTTTAACGCTCCATGTTATAACAGAGCCGTTCTCCCCCGCCTGAGGCAGAGTGATGTTGCCGCGGATGTCGTCCGCGTTGGGAATCTCCAACGCGTCATAGGCCGCCTGAAGCTCCGGCGTCAGCTCATCCGCAAAGGAAATCCCCGGAACAAGCATAAGCGCCATGACCAAAGCAACTGCCATAGCCAAAGCTCTTGTCCGGATTTTTTTCATTTCCATAAAAAAACCTCCTAAAAATAATTTTTTTGGTTTTGGTATCAGGTCAATTTCGCCGAACCAAACATATCTGATTACATTATACATTAACCAAAAACAAATGTCAATCAAATTTCCGTTTGTTTTTTTT
>CAYTWZ010000058.1:0-11177 GCA_964442035.1 uncultured Oscillospiraceae bacterium | reverse complement strand
TTTTTTCAAAAATGTATTGAATATTTGCACAATATATATTATAATATATGTATAACTAAACGAAAGATGTCCCCGGGTCTCGTCTACCGACTAGGTCGGTGCTTCTGCTTCGCAGAGGCTGCCACAGGCAGATGGCACCCTCCGCCGGGGGCGGGTTCCGCTTTTGTTTAATATAACTTGTAATGGGAGGAAAAGAAATGAAAAAAGTATTTGTACCTTTTTTGGTTGCGTCTGTGGCGTTTATATCATCAGCCTCAGCTGCCAAAATAGCCGATTATGACTTTGAAGAAATGACAAACCTTCCGAAGATAGTGTCAAACACTATTGAGGGCGAGCTTGACCGAGAGGCAGATCTTCAGGCCTCTGACCGGGGCAGCGTCCTTGTTTTGGACGGAAGCTATGGGGTCTATCTGGGAGAGGTGACCAATAAGTTTTCAGTAGCCGCCATGGTCAAAATCACCTCCGATGGGATAAACGACACCATATTCTTTAAAAATATGGGGGACAAGGACACCCAAAAGTGGACCGGCGTCCAGTCCCGCAGTGGTAAGGCCGCTTTTTGGTCCCACGGGTCAGACGGACGCAATAAGACTGTTGTGTATGAGGCAAAGGAGGCCGCCCTTCAGGAGTGGTCATATGTTGTGTATACAGAAAACGCCGGCGTTGGCTGCCTTTATATCAACGGCATTCTTGAGGGAAAGGGCAACGTTGTAAATGGCGCCGGTTCGCTGTATATTGGAACAACCTTCTGGGAAGATGACGCACCAGCGGGATTTGTTGATGAGGTGCGTGTCTATGACCGGGCTCTTTCCTACGAGGAAGTTTTCAATATGTATTATGATGAGTATTCCCCTACCCAGCCCAAGGTATCGGATATTCCCAAGGAGGCTGTAAGGGACATGGAGCTTATCACCACCCTTGGGATCAAAAACGTAACTTGGGAGACCAGTGATCCCGGCGTTATCACCGCTGACGGAAAAGTCACCCGTGGAGATGAGGATAAGGACGTTACTCTGAGAGCCTTTATTGACGGCAGGCAGACCAATGAATTTGTGGTGAGAGTGCCCAAAAAGCCGGAAGCAGTGAACGACAAGGTCATTCTGTCCTATATATTCGATGAAAATGACAGTGACCTTATCCATGACGTTTCCGGTAACGGCAATCATGCTACTGCCTATAACAAGCTGTCGGTAACGAAAGATGGCGCTTACTTTGACGGTATGGACGACTACGTACAGCTGCCCGACGGCGTGCTTAACGGCCATGATGACATAACCATTGTATTTAATTCCTGTCCCGAAAAGGAGCAACAGCACATATTTGCCTATGTGTTCGGCAACTCATCCTCCGAGGGGTATATGTTCCTCAATACTAATCGCCCTTCTACAATGGAGCTGCGCTTTGCGGCCACTCCTGAGGGCAGCGGCAGGGAGGCAGCGGTTTATTATTCTCCCGGTATAGCCGGCGATCAGTGGGGAGTTGCTGTTGTGACCATAAGCGGCACTGCTGCCAGCCTTTACCTTGACGGCGAGCTTAAAATGACCGGTGAGCTTGGAATGACGGTTTCCGATCTTGGGGACACGGCCGCCAACTACATTGCAAAATCTCTGTATGAGTCAGACGGGTACTTTAAGGGTCTGGTAAAGGAGTTCACGGTTTATAACTATGCTATGGATCAGTCGGAGGTAAAGGCTCTTTATGCCAAACAGATCAGTGAGGAAGGAGCGTCCGCAAATGAAGCTGAATAAGATGATAGCGGCTGCAGCCGCCGGAATAATGGCGCTTGCCGGGGGATCGGCGTGCTTTGCCGCTGACTATACCATACCTGTTACTGTAAACGGCAAGAGCGCATTTGGCGTGCCTGTTGTTGATGATGGCAGGTCAATGGTCACAATGGAAGAATTTTTTGATCAGATAGGCGTATCCGCAACCGTTGAAGGCAACACAGTCATTGCAGAAAAGAACGGCGTACGGTTGGAACTGCCCTTGGGAGAGGACATAATAGTGCGCAACGGCTTTGAAATGCCTGTTGACATTGGTGCGAGAATTTATGACGGCACCGTTGTTTATGTACCGCTGAGAGCTGTGGCGGAGGCTTTTGGGGAGACTGTCACATGGAGGGAACAGGCCAATGATGTGGTAGTGTCTGACCCTTCGTCACTTTCCACCGAGCCTGACCAGTTCCACAAAAAGTATGTACGTATCAATACTCTTGACGGACGATGCCTCTCCTCCGACAACGGACTTAAGCTGGAGGAAAAAACCGGTGAGGACGATCAGGTATGGCTCCTTGTGTACAAGGGAGCTGGCAGCTACGCAATTACCAACAAAGCTGACGGAAAAGCTCCCGATGTATCTTCCTTTAAAATGGATCCGGGCATTGCGGTAGGTACATATGCGGCTAACGGCGGCGACAATCAGCAAATCATGATAAGCCTTGATACAGACGGGAAATATACCATCTATATGAAGCACTCCGCCCTTGCGTTGACCGCTGGGACTGACGGACTTACTCAGGAGATTGACACGGGCGTTGATAGCCAGAGGTTTGATATCGAAATATTGGGCGATGGGGAGGTAATGACCATGGGAGTTGCCCTTCAGCCCTTTATGCTGAAGGGGGAGACCGGCGTCAATAATGTCAAGGTACAGTGGAACGACATTGGCAGTGCTGACCGCTATGACATATATCGTAGCGTTGACGGTATGGAATATACATACCTTGCGTCCTCGTCAGGACTGACGTATGACGATTACGGCCTTGAATTAGGAAAGTCATACAGCTACAAGGTCATAGCCGCCGAGGGCGGACGGCAGGTAGACAGCCGTGAGTCTGAATCCTTTGTGCCTTACGCAAAGCCGGATATGGAATACAAAATTGCCAGCAACCTTGTGCCATCAGGCATCGAAAAGCCCAACTCCCTGTATGTGGACGGTGTTTACTACCGGTTCTCTCAGCAGGATCGAACTGACGGGGGCGTGGGCTTCGGCCGTCTTGTAATGACCACATCCACTGATGACGTTACCTATGGCAATGAGGTTGAGGTTCTTAATATTGAGGACATACTCAGTCACGAGACCAGCGAGGGCATCGCAGACTGCAAGTTTGAAAGCAACAATTTTATCTATAATTCCGAAACAGGTATGTTTTACTGGTGGGCTCACTTTGAGCAGGCCGGGGGCTACGGCACGGCACGGGTATCGGTGGCATATGGCCATCCCGGGGAAAAGTTCACATGGGGAGGCAGCTTTCGCCCCGAGGGTGACGACGCCCGTGACCTTAATATCTACGTTGACGACGACAACAAGGCCTATCTTATTACCGCCATCAACGGCAACGCGGATCTTGCCCTTTACAGGCTTACAGAGGATTGGACGGATGTGGAATGCCGCCTCACTATCGTAAATTATTCAAGCTGGCGTGAGCTTCCAAGCGTAATGAAGCGTGACGGAATTTATTATCTGTTCTCCTCCGGCACGGCGGGCTGGTATCCCACACAGGGAATGTACAACACTGCCACCGACATGGCCGGCCCATGGTCGGAGCTTCGGGCGGCAGGTAATCGTAGCACGTTCTCCGCCCAGTCCGGCTCAGTCAGCAGTCTTGTGGAGGACGGCAATACTCCTGTAATGAACGCATACCGCTGGATGTGGTTCTGGGATGACTCGGACAACCGTGTTTACCAAAACCGTATGATGCCTGTCTGTGTGGACAACGGATACGCTTTTTACGATTATTTTGACGAGCTTCTTTACAATGTGGAGAATAATGTGCTTATCCCTGTGCAACAGGGAAAGCTCCTTTCTCAATCTAAGCCCATAATCGCCTCCGGCAATAGTCAGAATGCCAAATATATCAATGACGGGGACTATCAGACCTGCTGGATCGATGATGAATGGCCCGCGACTGTCACCGTTGACCTTGAGGCTGTATATGACCTTGAGGAAATGCAGGTATCATGGCACAGCCGCAACGGCTCCGAGGCGTATTACCACTACATCGTTGAAGGCAGTGTTGACGGGGAAAATTATGAGCTCATGCTTGACCGCTCCGAGGGTTACACGGAGTACGGATTTACCACTAACGGCCTTTACGGTCAGGCCCGATATGTACGTCTGACTGTCATTGATGCCAAGGTACGGGGTACTGATGAGAATACATATGTACCGCAAATATATGAAGTAAAAATTTTTGGAGAAAAAAGTGAGTAAGCGAAAAGGGGTATTCGCCGGTTTTGTCGGTGGATACCCCTTTCCCTAATTTGTTATTATTTTAAAATAAGCGTGATATGGCTTGCTCCCGGCCCAGTACATGGGTACAAATGTCCTCTCCCCGTCGGTAAGGGCGGGAATTGGGCTGTTGTCAACAGGTACAAATTCCTCGGCGGGCTTTGTCAGTGTTATCCATTCCGTGGAGGGGTTCTCCGTCACCATTACAAAGGGGCCGTACATAAGTGCGCCCACCTTATCACCGTCCAGCTTGTCCGGGGTCAGCTCATACCGGGGGGAATATTCAAAGCGCCCTTTTACGGTAACGCTGCTTCCGGCCTTGCCCCTTACCACACCGTAGCCTCCCAGCTGTTCCACCCCATCGAAGGGGTTATAGCACCATGAGGGTATGCGCAGCTTTACCGTGAAATCCCGATGAAAGCTCAGCCTTATGCTCACCTCGCCGAAGGGGAAGCTACTTTCGATGTGTGCGCTTACATTCGGAGATATCATGGAGGCACTTAAGTATTGGTTTATGTAAAGTATGTTCCCGGATACAAAAAACGATGCGTCCTGATATTTGATGTGGTTTTCCATACCTGTGCCGTGGCAACAAGTGAAGCTGTTGTAATTATCGCTGTAAGAGCGCACCGCTCCGGGACCGATAGGCATCATGTAGGTCACGCCGCTGGTTCTTTCAGGGGTTCGGTCAGGGCATTGAGACGCCAGAATCTGGTTGATTAGCGCCCGTTCGTAGTAATCCATGTATGCGGTGTTTTCCGGGTCAAAGGAGTACAGCTCCCGGGCCAGCTTAAGCAGATTGTAGGCCGCGCAGGTCTCGCAGTTGGTGTCTCCTTTGATGTTGATCGCCAAAGCGTCCGTATCCCGAAAAGACTCCCCCTGGCCTACGCCGCCTATTGCGTACATATGGTGTTGGGTAACGATCATAAAAAAGTTTTTGGCTATGCTTTCATAATAGTCCTTGCCGGTAGCCATGAATTCTCTGTGTGCTCCGATGATCTGGGGAATATGCTGGTTGGCGTGGAGATTGGCTATTACGTCTCTACCCTCATTCAGTCCGGGAAAAATATTTTCGTTGTCAAACATGCGGGCTGTTTCAAGATATTTTTTGTCCAGCGTAGCGTCATAAAGCCGTGACATGGCCTCGTTCATCCCGCCAAACTCACCTGCAATGTACAGGCTCCACATTTTCTTACGCAGTTCGGGGCTAAGAGGCGAAAGCCTGGCATGTATCCAGCTACCTATCCCCTTAGCCACCTCCAGCGCCTCGGAGCTTCCGGCCCGCTTGTGGCACTCCAGCAGGCCTGCCACTATCTTGTGCAGGGTATAATATGGGGCCCATATGGCCTTGTATTTGGTGAGCTTTTCCAAAAGGGCAAACTGGTCTGGGGAATAGGCCGAAAGAAAGCCCTCCCCCCAGACAGAGGGGTCGGCACTCCATTTCTCCTGCGTGGCATCCTCGGGGGTGCATCGGGTCTCAAAAGCGGCAGGGTCGCCCTTAGACATCAGCTGCAGGGAGTGGAGCTCTCGCACCACATAGTCCAGCCTTTCGTGGAAAAAGCTCTCCCCCGTAGAGGCACAGGCCAACGCCAGTGCGGAAAGATAGTGCCCTGTGGAATGTCCACGCAGAAGTCCGTCCGGCGCCTCCCATCCTCCCAAGGGCTCTGCTCCCTTGGTGTCAACGCCGAAGGTACGGCGGAAATTATAAAGCATCCTGTCGGGATCCAGCTCACGGAGATAATCTAACGTCCGTTCCCTGTTTTCATAAAAACGGGAGCCGTCAAGGAGCTGTGTTTTGTTAAGGGGTATGTAATGCCCGGCGGGCTGTGTCTTGCCGTTGTTCATTTTTTGTCCTCCATGAGAATATTTTCACCACAACAGTGTATCATAATTCTACAAAAAATGCAACCCAAAAATTAACCATTACAGCAGATAATCCCCAAGAAAAAAGAGGGGGGAACCGCACGGGTTCCCCGACCTATTTTGATAACTTGAAGAGGGCCTGGCCGGCAACGGTTTTTCCCGAAGCCATAGACTTTAGCTCCCCAAAGTCCTCCGAATTGCACACTATTACAGGTGTCACCGTGTCAAAGCCGCGGATTTTGATTTCTTCGATGTCAGCTGTAAGGAGCAGATCCCCTACGTTTACGTGATCTCCCTCACGAACCTTTACATCAAAGCATTCTCCGCCCAGCTTCACGGTGTCAAGACCCACATGGACAATTATCTGTGCGCCCTCGTCACTTAGGATGTTGACGGCATGCTTAGAGTCCGTCACGTTTTCGACGCGTCCGCTTACAGGGGAAAGGATCTGTCCCTTTGAAGGTTTGACGGCCATCCCCTTACCAAGTATCTCTTGGGAGAAAGCCTCATCGTTTACCTTCGAAAGGGGTATCGCCTCACCATCCGCCGGGGAAAATACGGTCATGGACGGCTCTGCCGGAGCGTGGTGCAGATAGTCCTCCAGATCGGACTTGATCACGGTTACTCTGGGGCCGTAAATTACCTGTACTCCGTTGCCCTTTTTGATGACGCCGGAGGCTCCGCTGCGCTTAAGGGCTCCTTCGTCCACCTTGCCGCCGTCATTGACTGTCACCCTCAACCTTGTGGCACAGCAGTCCACGTCTAAAATGTTGTCCTTGCCCCCGAGCCCTTTTGTTATCAGGGCGGAGGCGCTTTCGTCATTTTTGCCCATGTCCTTGCGGGTGTAAAGACGGGTCTCCTCCTCATCATCCTCACGACCGGGGGTCTTGAGGTTCAGCTTTTTAATCAGTATGGAGAACAGCAGGTAGTATACGGCAAAGTATACCAGCCCCGCAACTACTATCCACAGCCAGTCAGTCTTGCTGTTGCCCTGCATAATGCCAAACAGCGTCAGATCGATAAGTCCTCCCGAAAACGTCATTCCCACACCTACGCCTAGCAGGTGCATAAGCATATAGGCCAGTCCCGCAAACACGCAGTGTATGATATAAAGCAGCGGCGCAACAAACAGGAAGGTAAATTCCAGCGGCTCAGTGATGCCTGTCAGCAGACTGGTGAAGGCAGCCGACAGCAGCAACCCGCCTGCCACCTTTTTCTTTTCCGGACGGGCACAGCGGTACATCGCCAGTGCCGCGCCCGGAAGGCCGAATATCATCAAGGGGAACTTTCCTGACATAAACCTTGTGGCCGATACGGCGAAATGCTTTACATTGGGATCGGAAAGCTGAGCAAAAAAGATGTTTTGGGCCCCCTGCACCAGCTGACCGTTAATGATCATTTCGCCGCCTACGCTTGTCTGCCAGAACGGCATATAAAACACATGGTGAAGACCGAATGGTATCAGGGCTCTTTCGGTTATGCCGTAAATAAGAGTGCCTACATAGCCGGAATTGCGTACCA
This sequence comes from uncultured Oscillospiraceae bacterium, assembly GCA_964442035.1. Classification (GTDB taxonomy): domain Bacteria; phylum Bacillota; class Clostridia; order UMGS1883; family UMGS1883; genus JAFLUQ01. Next base: position 3,563 of record CAYTWZ010000058.1, on the reverse strand, counting down.
GATCGCCGATCATGGCGATACCGGTCTGTATCGGAGGCCAGATGAAGTACAGCAGTATCCCCACCAGCAAATATACCACCGCTGATATTATGGGAACAAATCTTGTACCTCCGAAGAAGGAGATCACCGGCGGCAGCTGTATTTTGTAAAATCTGTTGTGCAGCGCCGCGACGCCCAGTCCCGCTATCACGCCGCCGAAAACGCCCATGCTCAGGGACGTGACGCCCAGCACGTCGGTCACGGCTGAGTTTTCCGAAAAGCCGTGGGCCATCTCATACAGCCGGGCAGAGCTGAGCCCGTCATGGGCCGGATAGTTGATGGAGATCAGCGTTCCTATGCACACATGCATAATGAAAAACGCGATCACAGCGGAAAGCGCCGCCACTTCCTTTTCCTTTTTGGCCATGCCTATGGCGCAACCTATGGCAAATAGCAGTGGCAGATTGGCGAAAACAATGTTGCCAGCCGCGTTCATTATCTGCAGGACCCCGTTGACCGCCGTGCCCGGGCCTATGGCGTTGTAAAGCCCGTAGGCCCGAAGCATTGTTTCGTTGGTAAATGATCCTCCTATACCCAAAAACAAACCGGCTACCGGAAGAATGGCGATAGGAAGCATGAAAGAGCGTCCTACTCTTTGTAGTACGCCAAAAATCTTGTCCTTCATTTTTCGCACCTCACATAACATAACAAGTATGTATGTAATATGCCCGTGCGGAAGCTGAAATATTCACATTTGACGATCAAAGTATAACTAAACGAAAGATGTCCCCCGAGTTTCGTCTACCGACTCGGTCGGTGCTTCTGCTTTGCCGAGGCTACTACCGGCAGATGGCAGCTTCGGCGGGTGCGGGCGCCCCTTTCGTTTTTCGGTGGGAGCTCCTTTCTCCCACCGAAAACGCCCCATGACGGGCTTTCATCCCTTATTGAAATTTGAATTTTAAAAACTATTGACGTTCAGGCGTCAGAGGAGTATAATTACATTGTATGGGCTGTTCACTGTGACGGCTTTAAAAAATTATTTCGGAGTGAGATTATGAAAAAAGTATTTTCCTTGGCGGCACTTCTTTTGGCACTTTTTTCCGTCATTGTCTTTGCGGATGAGGAGCCGGAATTTACAAGGGTAGGGATCCATTTTCAGGTGGAATGTGATCAGTACATCAAGGATCAGACGCTGACATTTGAGCTTTTGGACGGTGATACAGGGGCATCCCTTTGTAACCGTTACGCATCGGTGAATGAAACCGCCTCCCGTTGGATAGGGCTGGAATTTGAGACGCCTCCGTTCAAGGCCGGCAAGAGTTTTGTTTTACATATGGTCTGCGGGGAGGGACAAATGGAGTTTAACGGTCTTTCCGGCCGGGAGTTTGAGCTTCAGACCTACAGCGCCCCTAATCAGACCGGAAACTTAGATTATGTGACGGACTTTTATATGCTCCTCCGTCCTCAGGGAGAGAAAAGTGTGCGGGTTTCTTTGGATGGGGAGATGTCCGACGGTATACCAGTGTATGAAAGACCCAATGGACTTATGGTGCCATTTTATGTATTTGATAAACTTGGCGTAAACAGCGTGCTCTGGTCTGACGGTGGTCTCCACATGAGCTGCGGTAAATTATTCATCACTGTATACGAAAACCAGCTTTGCGCATACAAAAACTCCGGAGCTTTCAACATGGGAATAGCTCCGGAGTATATAGACGGCGTAATGTGCGTCCCGGTGGTGGACGTGGCGGAGGCCTTTGACTGTCCTATCAAGTATAGCGACAATGGCCGAGATCTGCGCCTGTTCCTTGGCAGATGTTCCGAGGCCTTTTCCATTACGGAAAAGCTTATCAATTCAAGAAATATTGCCAGTCAGACCGATTACATGGTGTGGGTGTCAAAATCAGAATATACTGTGCGGGTGTTCCGGCGTAAGGAAGGATCCTGGAGAATGGTCAACAGCTTTCTGTGCGCCATAGGCGCTCCCTCATCGCCTACCTGTGAGGGCACATACAGGTATTATCAGTACCAGACCCGATGGGAGTACCCTAACTATTACTGCGGCCCAATAATGCGATTTAACGGAGGCTTTGCTATCCATTCTACCCTCAGACGCTATGACGGCTCGGACTATGACGGACGCGTAGGAATGAAAATATCCCACGGATGTATCCGAGTGCGTCCGGAAAACATAGCATGGCTTGTGGATACTGTGCCCTTGTACTCAACGATCTACATTACGGCGTAGCTTTTTTACGGCCACAGCGTAACCGAAGCCCACTATTGAGGATAAAAACATAATTAGGAAAAACCTTGCCGTAGCGTGCCGGAACATTTCGATGCCCCACACGTTTGCGGCAACGGTGTTTATAAGATCCTCCACAAAGTGATGTATTATGTAGATTATCATTGAGGCATCCCGGGCATACCTTGCCGCAAAGCTGTTCTGTCCTATGTTTGGATAATGCAGCAGCAGTAAAAATACTGAAAATCCAAGCGGCGGCAGGAACAGGAATATTTTGCGATCCAGAAAGTATCCAAAGGAAGCCAGATCAAATTTCAGTGCTAAAAAGGCTTCCGCCGTCAGCCCGGCTGCACATATGAAAAACAGGGCTATGCTCCGGGGTTTGTTGATTTTGTCCAGTATTTTGTCCTGATATCTGTGTAAAAACTGGCCTATGTAAAAGTACGGCAGACCAAACAGGAAAAAATTTCGCACAAAGCACGAGCGCATTGTGCCTTGAGCTCTTAAATATATGTCCAAACCTATTGCCGCGGCTAAAATCAGAGGAGCCGCCGCGTAGGCAGCCTTGTTTTTTCCAAGCTTATCTATAACGATGGCAATGAGCAGCACATATATCAGCGCCAGCATATACCACATATGCGAGTGGCCGAAAAGGAAGCGAGGCTCATTGTAAATCAGCAGGTAAAGAATACTTTTTGCTGTGATTCTGATGTGAAAGTCCAAAAATATGTTCGCAACCATCAAAATTACCGATGAGACTATCAATATCTTTCCAATAGTAAGAGCCTGCTTTTTAAGATATCCGCGGCGCAGAATTGGGTCATCCTTCCATGAAAAGAATCCGGAAACCATAAAAAAGAAGGGAACTGCTATCCGGCTGAAAAGATCGGTGACCATTGCTATTTTGGTCGTCCGAGGATAAATTATTCCGTAGTGCTGCACTACGACCAGCGCCGCTGCGACAAGCCGGAAAATATCAATAGATGAATTTCTTTTTGATGTCATAAAACCACCTCTGACATAAGAGAGTATATTTTGGTTGTTCCCGTTTGTCAACACTTATTTTTATTGACAAAGCTTTTTTAATATATAGCTAAACGAAAGATGTCCCCGGGTCTCTTCTACCGACTCGATCGGTGCTTCTGCATTGCGGAGGCTGTCACCGGCAGCTCACACCCTCTACAGGCGTCGGGTGACCCTTTCGTTTTTCGGTGGGAGTTCCTTCCTCCCACAGAAACGTTGAATGATAAATAGAAAGGAGCCATGTACAAATGCAGAAAGCGTTGAGCTATGTCCGCCGCGGGGTGGACACCTATCATATGATAAACAAAAACGATCA
>CAYTWZ010000057.1:0-11306 GCA_964442035.1 uncultured Oscillospiraceae bacterium | reverse complement strand
CCCCACGAAAAGGAGGAACAAAAAATGGAAAAGACAATTCTCATTGTAGACGATGAGGCACCTATCGTAGATATGCTGAAATTTAACATTCAGAAGTCGGGCTACAAGACTATGACCGCATATGACGGGAAGACAGGGCTGGAGCTTGCGCTTACAAAAAATCCGGATCTTATACTTCTTGATGTAATGCTTCCAAAGATGGACGGCTTTGAGGTGTGCCGCAAAATACGGGAGACCAACAAGAAGGTGCCCATCCTTATGCTTACTGCCCGTGAAGAGGAGATAGACAAGGTCTTTGGCCTTGAATCCGGGGCTGATGACTACATTACCAAGCCCTTCTCTGTTCGAGAGCTGATGGCGCGCATCAAGGCCAATATCCGCCGGGGCAGCGAGGACACCAACTCCGACAACCAGATCATTACCGTTGACAAGCTTGAAATCAACACCGGACTTTACGAGGTGAAAAAGAACGGTGTGCCTGTGGAGCTGACCCTCAGGGAGTTTGAGCTTCTGAAGTTCCTTGCGAGTCAGCCGGGACGGATATTCTCCCGTGAGATGCTGCTTGAAAAAGTTTGGGATTATGAGTATTTCGGGGATGTGCGCACAGTGGATGTAACTGTAAGACGTCTCCGGGAAAAAATCGAGGACAATCCCGCTGCCCCCGAACGCATAATGACCAAGCGTGGAGTAGGATACTATTATAACCTGCGTGCGGATGCTCCCCGGGGCTAAGGCTGCGGGCGACCCTTTTGCTTTTCGGTGTGAGATCAATCTCCCACCGAAAACGCCCCATGACTGGCTTTCAGCCATTATTGAAATTTCACTACATAACAAAATTGAGGTGAGAAGACTTGTTTAAAAGCATACAATGGAAAATAATCGCTATTTTTCTTTTGCTTACAATTTCAGTAATGCTTGTTGTAGGCACATTTTTGCTGCAAAACATTTCCTCATATTACCTCAATGATTTTAAGACCACAATGTCCGAACAGGTGTTCAGCCGCCAGATGCTTAACGAGCTGACTGTTGCGTCGGAAAAGCCGAACCCTGTGGAGGAGATGCGCTCCATTTTGGATGTGTATTCACTGCGTATGGGTATCGACTCCTTCCGCAACTACTATATACTTGACGGCAAAACCTGCCGTGTCCTTGCCCGTAGTGACGAACAAGGAGGCGCGTTTTCCGCTACGCCAAACATCGTCACAGCCATGGGCGGCATGACAGGGGACAGCGTTGACAGCGACGCGGACTATATGGATTACGCCGTACCTATCCAGCCGGACGGCTCCGGGGTAAATTATATTATCAGCGTGAAGGATACCAAGGAGGAAGTCTCCGAGGTAACTAAAAATATTTTTATTAATATTCTTTGGGCTATTGTGTTTGGCCTGCTTATCAGCCTTGTGCTGGGCTTTGTGCTTTCCCGTACAATTATCGCCCCCCTGGCCACCCTTCAGTATCAGGCCGAGGCCATGTCTCAGGGAGACTTTAAGCACAAAATCGAGGTTCAGTCCCGTGACGAGATCGGCCGTCTGACAATGGCCTTCAATACCATGGCATCTCAGATCGACCATAGTCTTGCGGATATAGCCGCCGAAAAGAACAAGATCGAGACCATCCTTCTTCACATGACTGACGCCATCATTGCCTTTGACAGCAGCACCGGGAGAGTCATCCACGAAAATCCCGCATGTATGAATGTGCTGGGTGACTGCGGGGAAAAAACCTTTGACACGATCTTTACCGACGAGCTTAAGCTGGACGTCAATATGAGCCGTGTGCTTTACCTTGACGAGGGTAAGCTAATGGAATTTGACGTGGAAATTCAGGGCAAAAACTACAAGGCTTGCTTTGTACCGTTTAATGCCGAAAACGTCTTTTCTTCAGGTGTCGTGGTGGTTATCCGAGACGTTACCAAGCAAATGAAGCTGGAAAACTCCCGCCGTGAATTTGTGGCCAATGTTTCCCACGAGCTCCGCACTCCTCTTACTACTATCAAGGGTTATGCCGAGACTATCATTGACATTGAGGAGGATGACGGCAGAGGAGACGGTCCCGCTGCCGGCTTTGCAAGAGTTATCGACAAGGAAACCGACCGAATGACGCGGCTGGTCAAGGATCTGCTCACGCTGTCACAGCTGGACAGCTCAAAGCAGCGGCTTAACTGTACCTCGTTTGACCTTATGGAGCTTACCGAAAGCGTGACCGCCAAGCTGGGAATCGCGGCCAAGGCTCACGGTCATACCCTGAGCTTTATTCCGCGCAGTGACAGCTTCAGCTTCTTTGGGGACAGGGACAGGATCGAGCAGGTAATTACCAACATTGTTTCAAACGCTGTCAAATACACTCCTGACGGAGGGAAAATTGATGTGGAGTGCGGCAATGACGGACAAAACGCCCTCATCCGAGTGACCGACAACGGTATAGGTATCCCCAAGGAGGATCTGCCTCATATCTTTGAGCGGTTTTATCGGGTGGATAAGGCCCGCAGCCGTCAGAGCGGAGGCACCGGCCTTGGCCTTGCCATAGCCCGAGAAATAACCCAGCGTCACGGGGGCGACATATCCATAGAAAGCCATATGCCAAACGGTACCTGCGTTTCAATAGTGCTTCCCATGTTCAGAAACGATCCTGAAGCGGAAGTGTGACGTATTGTAAAGAACAATTAATGTGGATGTAATTATTTTGTAATATTTTTGCTGTATAATAAGTTTAGAGAGAATAGAACGAAACGGGAGTGTTTGTCATGAAGCATATAGGGGCAGTTTTAGCCGCTATACTGGTCATGTTCTCGTCTGTGTGCGCTTTCGGGGCTCATCCGGAGAGCATCGGAGGAAATGAGAGCAGCACCGCTTCAGATTTAATAGTTGTCAAAAAACCGGAAACAAAGAATTCTGCCACATCGAAAACCACCTACGGTGTCACCGGAACAGGGAAGAACGGCGTAAGTGTAGCGTATTACCGTTATGACGGAAGTACCTATTCGATTATCCGCAACAGTCAGGGAACAGCGTCCCAGACTACTATTGGAGCGGCGGGGGTTTTCTATAAGCAGATGACGCTTTCGGAGGGACACAACAAGTTTGCGGTGCGGGCCGAATATGACGGCAAGTGTCAGGTGGCGTATTTCGACATCAATCTTCTCAAAAAAGAGGTATTGGACAACGTAAACAATTTTACGTATGATGTTCAGTCGATATTTACAGGATGGATCTAATTAATATTGTGCAAGGGGCGGTTTGTATCGCCCCTTGTTCGTTTATGAATTGTGTCAAATATTAAAGGTTTCCGCAGGAAACGTATCAATCGGCCACTGTGGGAATCGATCATATCAAAGGAAAGGGGGCCTTCGCCGTGATAAAGGAAAGAGTGAAAACCTCGGCAATAATACTTTTGCTTGTCAATCTTGTTGTGCTGACCGTGCGGCTTTGGTTTGGCGGCGGCCTTATGAGGGAGGAAATTCTGAGCTTTGCTGGAAAGCTGCCCGTGATCGGCAGTCTATTGGACAATGACGAAATATCCATTCCCATGGAAAGCCTCTCCAAGCCCCGCAGGATACTTATCAATGACGGCTCCCTTTGGATAGCATACTATAACACAGATGTGGCGTTTTCTCCCATCGAAAACCGTACCCGTCAGATAATCGAGGGATTTTTGGAAGGAAAGGCCATTGCCGAAAAGCCTGTCACCGTGCGGGACTGGCAGGCTGCTCTTGAAAACGTCAGTATATATGTGGAATTTCCCATTGCGTATTCTCCCCAAATGCTTTGCTCCGTGATGGGAGTTGGCAGCGGCGCTGTTCCCGTGGATATTTCCGCGATAAGGGACTTTATCATCCTTCCGTCCACAGAGGAGACCGGCGTGTTTCTCTTCGTGCGTGACGCCAATAACAATGACAACGCCCATATATATCAGTTTGAAAAAGCGGATTTTTCCTTCCCGGCCTCTGACCTTGTGATTTACACCCAAAACAACAGCGACTACTACGAGCCGGCATTCAGCACCGGCGTTGAACCCGAGGGTGTAAGTTTGGATCCAATGGTGCTTTTTTTTGACAGTCTGCCAACTACCTATCGGCTAAGAGCTGTTAATCCTTTGGCTCAGTATGACAATTCCCAGAAGATACTGTCCCGGTTTTTTAACAATGTGAGCACCGCGGGCAGGTACGATGATGTGAACGGGGCTCAAATATTTGTGGAAAATTACGGCGATGCCCGAATTTACCCCAACGGGCTTTTTGAATACAAGGCTGTTGAAAACGACAAGGGCATCAAGATCGCCGAGAGCTACGACTCATATTACGAAACGGTAAATTCAGCCATAAGCTTTTCGGAGGAGCTGTGGGGACTTGTGAGCAGCGAGCCTCTTTCGGCGCTTGTAAGCAGCGACCTGAGTCAGGATGGGGCTGATGATCTTCTGCTGACAATGGATTACTATCAGGGAGGACGTCCGGTTGCCGTCAGGCTTGGGGAAAGCGACAATACAAGGGCGCTTAATCACGGGATAGAGATGCACATTGTGGACGGACGCATTGTGTCCTACCGCCAGCTTTTCCGGGATTATGAGGAATTTGGCCTCAGTGAGCTGAGCGACGACTTTGTCAGCGCTCTGGATCATTTTGTCAAGGAGTTTTCCGACCGCCCCGATACGGTCATCAGCGACATTTATATAGGGTATATGGATGACAATTCGGAAGAGGCGCTTAGCGCCTGTTGGCTTGCCAAGGTTAGCGGCGACGACGCGGCGTATTCCTTTTCTAAGCCGAAGGAGGAAGCTGAATGAAGTGGTCAACAGTAAAAAATCTGATGCTTGGACTTTTGATAGTGATGAATATTTTTATGCTCACTACGCTCTTGGTCAAGCGTTCTAACAGCGAAACAATCCCTCCGCTTGCCCGTGAGGCCACTGTTGACGCAATGAAAAACAGCGGGATTACCTGTTCCGACACTCTTATACCGAAAAAATATATTACTATTAAGGAGCTTAAGGGCGCGTTCCCAACCGCGATCGAGCTCTCGAGGATGTTTTTCGGTGAGCAGCTTGCTTTCCAGACCGAGGATCGTACACTTATTGCCACAAGGAACGGAGCGGAGCTTTTGGTAGGAGATCAGGACTTTTCCTACAAAAGCGGAAAAAACGGGGTTGATGCCGGTGAAAAGGAGCTTCGCAACGCTTTGGATGAGTTGGGCTTTGAAATGAAAAACGCGGTATATGACTCTTCCACAGGCTGCTTTGAGGGACGCTACAACGGGAAGCCGATATTTGGAATGTATATCAAGGCCAGCCTTGACGCGCAGGGCGACATAGCTCAGATCACCGCCTGCTGGCCGCGGCTTTATGCCGGAAGCGGCGACTATTCCGGCGTCAGCATAATGAACTGCCTCCCAAACATATTGGAGCGCCTTTCGGGAAAAGGCGAGGTAAAGTCCATTGACGCGGGCTATTCTTTTTCAAAAATAGGAAACACTGAGACGCTGACCTTTCAGCCGTCTTGGAGATTTGTGATGGAAAACGGCGAGACGGAGGTCTTTGCGTGGAGAGAATAAAATCCGGCGTTCAGTGCGCCGGATTTAAGCTTTTTTGTTTTATGTTTTTATTGAAAGAAAGCCCCATTCAAGCCCCGCGGTACATAGGAATCTGTCAGCGGTCTGTTTTATCCGCCTTAGAAGTGGGGACTTTTTTATCAATCGTCAGCGGCGTCATCGGAATATTCGTCTGAAATTATACGGAAATCCTCCACATAAAATACTCCGGGAGCCATGTTGTGGCCGCTGCGGACACATAGCTTCCCAAGGTCAGCGGCCTTGAGCGCGGTGGTGCGGAAGGCGTAGCGGTCGGCAAGCTGCTCACGAACGTTGTCATCCTTGATCACATAGGCGTCATATACCGCGTTGTCTATATCGGCGAAAATTTCGATAGTATAAGGGATGCTGGGTTCATAGGATATCATGTTGCACGCGTTGTATGTCAGTCCGTTTATGGCCCAGAACAACCCGTCGGGCTGGATCTGTATGCTTATGTTGAAGTCCGTCCAGTTCCACAGTCTGCCATTGGAGGCAGCAAAGCCAACAACACCGTCGGTCAGTTCGTTGGCCACCATTTTAAACGAAAACCTTGCGGTACCGATCTGCGGCTTGAAGAGGATAGGGGTAAAGCGTATTACCGAATCCGCATGGTTGACGGTGTAGCTTTCATAGCTTTTTTTCGGGAACTCGCCTTTCTTAAACGCCATCGGTGAAATACCGTAGATCTTTTTGAACACCTTGCTGAAATAGTATATGTCAGAAAAACCTACCATCTCCGATGCCTTTGTTACCGAAATCTTAGGGTCGGAAAGCATGGAGGCCGCGGTTATCATCTTATAACGGTTGATGTAGCCCATAACGGACTCGCCGGTGCAGCGCTTGAACAGGGATCCGAAGTAGCTGGGGTCTAAGTGTATGGCATGTGCTACATCGGCTGCGGAAAGGGGCTTGCGTATGTTGGCCTTAATGAAATTTTCCGCCATATCAATGTGGGGGTTTTTCTTGCTGGTGCTACGGTTGGCGGTGTCAAGCTCACACAGCAGCAGGGTTATTATGGCTGAAAGCTGAAGCTTGTTTTTTGGCTCGGCCTGATAGGCAACGTCGAATTCGCGGATATAGAAGTTTATGTGGGAATTATCCTTGAAGCGTATCTTGTTGGGCAGATTTATAGCATATGGAATGTCCACAATGTTGAAGCTGGCCTCAACAAGGGGATTTTCCGGATTTGTCCAGGCTATGCGTCTGGTGCCCGGATACATGAAAAGACAGTCGCCGGTAAAACAGCGCAGCTCTTCACCGTTTATAATATAGGTAGCTTCACCGCCCAGAACAAATGTTATATTGTACCAAGGGATGGACTGATCGTCTAATTTCCAGTCGGGGTCACACTGGCGGTGGGAATAAAAGTCAATAGTATAAATCATTTTCAAGCCTTCCGTTTGTATCGATTTGCATTATCATTTTGTCTCATTATATCAAAATATAAGGATTTTGTCCATGAAGTAATTGAAAAAAATTGAATATTTACAAGAAAAATAAGTTTTGTGCAAATTATATGACTTTGTTAGTTCCATAAAAGATATTATGTGCAAAATTGACAAAAAAATGAGTTCTTTTTCCATGGATAAAACGATGCGGATATTTTATAATGTGGTTAAAAGTAGAATTGTAACAATTGATCAAAAAGAAGGGAGAATTTAAAATGAGATGGTCAAAAATAATGGCGTTGCTTCTTTCGTTGTCAATGCTGTTCTCACTGGTTCTTCCCGTACAGGCTCTTGCGGCTATGGGAGATCTGCATGAGGATGAAAGACTTGAAGTCATCGACAACGGATGGACGCAGGCCAACGCGGGCGACTCCGTACAGGACAGCTCGTCCAATCTGGTGATAAGCGGGATCAATCCGCCTTCCGGCTATGCCTCAAAGGCGGCCACAAGGCGCAATGCGTACCTTAAGATCGATCTTGCGAGCATTGATTACAGCAAGATAACCAAGGCGGAGTTCTTCTGGTATACATCCTCATTTTCAAACAGCGGCCTGAGAGATACTTTTATATATGCTCTTGATGAGGACGCCGAAGACTGGTCCAGCGACACACTGACCTGGTATGACGCTCCGGACTTCGGCTATGCCAATGTGGACTACAACGACCTTGACCCCATCGGCAAGCTGACCCAAAACTCCGGTGACGGAGCCGGTTGGGGCAGCGTTGACCTGACGGATTATTTTGCGACCCTTCAGCCCGATTTGGAGGACGTTACTCTGGTAATGGTGGTCAACACCGGCGCCACGTATATTTCTCCCATGAATGCCAAGGACGGCAATTCACCCTATGTTTTGGTTTCGTATGAGGAAGGCGACGGCCAGAGCGCCATTCCCAGAAACGATATCACCGTAAAAACTCTTGATGAGAATGACTCCGCTGTACTTCCGGATCAGATCATAAAAGGTCAGGTTACCGGACGCACATACAGATACAGCAAGTCAAACATTCAATCTATACTTAATATCGACGGCGTCTACTACCAGTATGACGACGCGAACAGCGTCCTCGAGACTGAGGTCAAGGACGGCGCTGAGATAATAATACGCTACAACAGAATCGACGCGGATTCGGACGGCTTTATTACACTCAGCATACCGGCCTCGGACTCGGGCTTCACAAGGATGGATCAGCCCGAAGCTGTCCAAAACAACTCTTCGGAGCTGACAGTTTCCAAAATGCAGGAGGGCGGCGGAGGCAACGGCGCTCTTACCGACAGAAACGGCTACATAAAATTTGATCTGTCCTCCTTCAGCGCGGACATAATTTCCGGTGCGGTGCTTCATGTCTATCAGACAGGCGCTACCAACAACACCGCCCGCACCCTTACTGTTTATCGGACGACAAATGACTGGGACAGCGCCAGCCTTGTGTGGAACAATCAGCCCGACGCCACAAGCGAAGCCTTGGGCGAGTACTCATCCTGGCAGGGCGCCACAGGCTGGCTGGACTTTGATGTGTTCAACAATCTCAGCACGCTCACCGCGGAGGATACTGCGGTATCGTTCCGCTTTGAGGTGGATATCGCTGCCAACACGCTGGCCTCTCACAACGACGCCACGGGTCTGGCACCGACCCTTGAGCTTACCTTCAAAAGCTTCAGCGAGGGAGAAACACGTGAAAAGCGCAATGTCTCCATACGCAGAGTTGACGGTAAAGGCAACGATATCGTGAGCCCTGTGGACGCGGGCGAAATAGAAGTAGGCAGAACCTATTTCTTCACTGAGGCAATAGATGAGATAATTAAAGTCGGCGGTACTTACTATCTTTATGACGCTGACAGCTCCAAGCTTTCCGTTCGGGTCAGCTCAACCGGAGCCAACGAGATAGTTTTGGTTTACACCGCCCTTTCCGACAACACGATCAGCAGCCTTACCGTCAGCACCGTTACCAGTGACGGAAAGGAGATCTATAAGCCCTATGACCAGGACTATCTTTGGGTCGGCCAGGATTATTTCCTTAACACAGCGCCCGAATGGGTGATCGATGTTGACGGAGTCAAGTACGGCTACAGCGACAGCTTCTCCAGCAGAAGGATACTTGTCAAGCCTGACCCGTCCGACAACGCCGTTAAAATACTTTACAAGCCCCTTCCCACGGCTGAACCCGCCGGTCAGGTGCTCACGGGTCAGGCTCCCGCCATCGATGGGGCATGGGCCATGGAATCAACTCCAAATTCCGTGCAGACTGTATCCGACGGAGCCATTGACGTATCCCGAAGCTCAAAGCCGGAGTGGGCGGATCCGTCCTCCACGGCAAGCGGCGCTTTGCAAAACCGAATAGGGCTGCTTAAGTTTGACCTTTCGAACATTGCCTACGAAAAGATAAAGAGCGCCAAAATACACCTTGCGCTTAACTCCTCATCCAACAGCGGAATGCGCAAGCTCTACGCTTATCCTGTTTCTTCAGCGTGGAACAACAGCAATGTTACATGGAGTACAGCCCCGCTTATTCCGGGCGAACGTACCGAGTCTGCGGCGGGTTCCATCTCGCTTTCCCAGCTTACCGGTCCCACCGTTCAGGAAATAGATGTAACGGAGTTTATGGAAAATCTCGTGGGCGGAGAAACGGATCTCAGCTTCCTGTTCGAGGTGGACATCGCATCCGTACAGATCGCTATTGAGGGCTCTTATCTCGACCTTGAATATTACGAGGGTGAGCCGACCGAGGCCCGCAGGGGCGACATAGTTCTGCGTACGGTGGATCAGGACGGCATTGATATTGCCGAGCCTCAGAGTCTCGGTAGCGAGATAGAAGGCAGAACCTACACCTATACAGGTTCTCCAAAGGCTACGATCATAACCGATGACGGCAGCATTTATTCCTACAGCTCTTCCCAGTCCGTTACCTCTCTTATAGTGGAGGGGGATACGGAAAACTACATATATATTGCATATGACAGGCTTCCCATCTATCCCGGCGAGCCTGCTCAGGTCAGCCTGACAGCTACCGACAACGCTTACGTTGTTGAAAATGCGCCGACCACAGTTCAGGATGTTTCAAAGATGGTACAGATCACAGGCACGGAGGGCGGCAACGGCGCCAAAACCAATCGTTACGGCCTGTTTAAGTTTGATACATCATTTATTGACGCTTCCTCGGTGGACAGCGCCGAGCTTTCCTTTGTTGTTACCTCCGCTACCAATTCCGGAGACCGCAAGCTTACGGTTTACGCCGCGGACAGCAGCGACTGGGATTCCGCCACGGCCACTTGGAACACCAAGCCCGGCTATGACGGGGAAAAGCCCCTTGATACCGTTAATGTGGCTCAGAACGGTACAGGAGCCTACACTCTTGACGTCACGGAATATCTGAAAGAAATTCAGACGGATATTCCAGACGAGATATCCTTTGTAATCGTTGCAAATACCGCTGTTACGGAAATTTCCTCCGTCGCGGCGGGCATTGAAAGCGCGATGAAGCTTAACGTCAGCTATACGGCGTCAGGCGAGATGGGCGAGAAGGTCTATAAGGACGTGATCGTTCGCTATGAGGACACCGACGGCGGATTGATCAAGGCGGAAACAGAGCAGGGCATCCTTGGGCGCGCCTTCAGCGTCAGCCCTGTCGAAAAATTCCAGCAGGACGGTATGGTATATCTTTACAAGCCTGAGCTGACCACAGGTAAGCTTAGCATTACAGTCAAGGAAAACGATGCGGACAACGTTATCACTCTTGTGTACGCGGGCTATGACGCGGCGATCTTCTACACTGACAATATTATCACCAAGGAGAACGCATGGATCAACGACGGTGTGCCAAGCATACCGACCACTGACGAAAACGGACTTGTGGCCTCCAACAACGGCGGCGTTGATCCCGCCGGCACAAACTGCGATATCCTGCTGAAGTTTGATATGAATTATATCAACTTCTCCGAGATCGTGGACGCTAAAATCAGGTTCTATGTACGGGCAACGGATCAGTCGGCTACACGTACCACCAGCGCTTATCCCATCTCATCCTCCTGGACAAAGGATGTGGTGACATGGAACAACGCGCCCTCCTATAGGACAGTTGAGCTTATGGGTACCGTAAGCTTCCCCGGCGGCAACACCGAGGGCTGGTTTGATATAGACGTCACCGATTATATGGCGGCAAATGTTGAAAACAATTCCGGCGATTTCTCGGTACGTCTGGCGGTTGACACAGGCTGCTACTATGTATATCCTCTTGAGGAAGGGGAGGGCACAGCTCCCAGACTGGTAATATCCTACCTGGACGATGGCTCCGCCCG
>CAYTWZ010000056.1:0-11569 GCA_964442035.1 uncultured Oscillospiraceae bacterium | reverse complement strand
TGGTGCGACCGGGAGGATTCGAACCTCTGGCCTTTGGAGTCGGAGTCCAACGCTCTATCCAACTGAGCTACGATCGCACATATATTAATTATAGCATCTTAGCGACTAAAAGTCAAGCTTTATATTGAAAAATCCTCGTTACAACGGCTTTGAACTCGATTTTTGTACATTTTGCATACAAACTGCACAAATAATTGGTTAAAATTATAGGTGTAATTATCTAAAGTTTATAGTATAATAGATAATATATTAGACACCCCCACTAATAAGGAGGAAATAGGAAAATGAACATATTCAGTGCTGAAAGCATAAGAAACATCTGTGTTATGGGTCATGGCGGAAGCGGAAAGACTAGCCTTATAGAGGCTATTCTCAATAAGGCCGGGGTAAGCGACCGCTTTGGTAAGATCAGTGACGGAACTACGGTTTCGGACTATGATCCGGAGGAAGTAAAGCGTAAAATATCGATTAATCTTACGGTGGAGCCCTATGAATGGAAAACTCTCAAAGTGGGTCTTACCAAGGTAAACCTTATTGATACTCCCGGATATTTTGATTTTGTAGGTGAAGCAGTGTGCGGTGTGCGCGTCTGCGAAAGTGCGCTCATTGTTGTCAACGCTAAAAACGGAGTTCAGGTTGGTACCGAGCAGGCTTACGAAATGGCCACTCAGAAGGGCATGGCCAAAATGTTTTTCGTCAGCAATATGGATGATGAATACGCGGACTTTGGCAAGATTGTAGCTCAGCTTAAGGAAAAGTTCGGCAAGAGCGTAGCGCCTTTTCGTATTCCCATAAAGAACGGCAAAAAGATTCGTGGCTATGTTAACGTAGTGAGCGGACGGGCTTATACGATTAACAACGATGTTGAGACCGAGATACCCATTCCCGATGATATGGCGGACGAGTATGAAGAATACCATGAGTTTTTGCTGGAGGCTGTGGCCGAAAGCAGTGAGGAAATGCTGGAGCGTTATCTTAACGGTGATGTGATTACTGACGAGGAGATGCGTTCTGTACTTAAGGAAGCAGTTCGTGCCGGTATAGTTTCACCGGTTTACGGAGGTTTTTCCACAGGAACTACTTTTGCGGTGCGTTCTCTCATGGACGCTATTCTTAAGTATCTTCCGGCTCCAATCCAGTGCCCTCCCGAGCTTGCAGAAAAGGAAGGCGAGCCTGTTGAGCTTACGGGCCTTAATACCGATCCCTTGGCGGCGTTGGTATTTAAGACTGTTGCGGATCCATATGTAGGAAAAATGTCGATTTTCCGTGTTTACAGCGGCGTTATGCGTCCTGACACGGTTGTATATAACTCGGTTCGGGGCTGTAATGAGCGTATCGGACGGTTATATATGCTACGGGGCAAGAAGCAGATTGAGGTTACCGAACTGCGTGCCGGTGATATCGGCGCTGTTACCAAGCTTGTTGAGACACAGACCGGTGACACCCTTTGCACCACTGCGTCAAAGATCGTGCTCAGCGGCATAACCTTTCCCAAGCCTAATTTGTCCATGTCTGTTGTTCCGAAGAGTAAAGGCGATGAGGAAAAGATCAATTCCGGCCTGACAAGACTCAGGGAAGAAGATCCCACATTCAGTGTGGAAATGAATAACGAAACAAAGGAAACAATTATCAGCGGTTTGGGTGACCTTCATCTTGAAGTCATATGCTCTAAGCTGCAGAATAAATTTGGCGCCGGGATGATCCTTCAGACGCCCACCATTCCTTATCGGGAGACTATTCGTAAGACCGTTACGGTTCAGGGACGTCACAAGAAGCAGAGCGGCGGTCACGGCCAGTACGGCGATGTGTGGATTGAATTTTCGCCCCATGACGGTACAGACCTTATTTTTGAGGAACGTGTATTCGGCGGAGCGGTTCCCAAAAACTATTTCCCCGCTGTTGAAAAGGGTTTGCGGGAATGTACTTCCAAAGGCGTACTTGCGGGCTATCCCGTAGTTGGACTTAAGGCTGTGCTTACAGACGGAAGCTATCATCCGGTGGATTCCAGTGAAATGGCCTTTAAAATGGCGGCAGCTGCGGCGTACAAGGAAGGTATGCCGCAGGCCGGGCCTGTACTTCTGGAGCCTGTGGGACGGCTGGAGGTCATGGTTCCCGAAAACCAGATGGGCGACATAACCGGCGACATTAACAAACGTCGCGGCCGTATACTTGACATGGCCTCCACCGGTGGCGGAAACGGTAAGGTGACAGCTGAGGTACCTATGGGGGAGATGAGCCGTTATTCATCTGATCTGCGCTCTATGACACAGGGTCGTGGAAGCTTTACATTTGAATTCCTGCGCTATGAGGAAGCGCCGGCCAATGTGGTTCAGAAGATCGTTGCTGCCAGAAAATAGACTTTACAGCCGGTAAACGCAATAGAAAAACTACCAAATAAAAGTAAAAAACGTTGCGCTTTTTTATGAAGTGTGACGTTTTTTTTCTTTTTGAATTTTGCGCTTGACTTATGATTTTTGCTGTGCTATGATAAATCTTGAAATCTTTTTTGCGGAGAATTGTATAACTAAACAAAAGATGTTACCGGGTCTCGTCTGCCGTCTCGGTCAATGTTTCTGCTTTACAGAGACTGCCGCCGACAGAGGAAACCCTCTATAGGCGGCGAGATCAGTTCTCGTTTTCCGGTGAGAGAATGGAACTCCCATCGAAACGCTGAATGGCGGGCTTTCAGATCTTATTGAAAATTGTAATAGGGTATCCGGAGGTGATTGTCATGGATATAAAGACAGAAGCATATTTATTTGTACACTTTATTGACAAAAAACACAATACATCCATGAGCGAACAGGTTTACTTTTCGGTAAGCCGGGATGGCGTGAGGTGGGAAACGCTTAATGCCGCTACACCTATCCTCATTTCAAATGTGGGCGAATGTGGAGTCAGGGATCCGTTTATTATCCGCAGTGCGGAAAATGACAAGTTCTATGTTATAGGAACTGATCTTAACGTTCATCTTCGGCCCGACGGTTGGAAGATGGCCACCATTAACGGAAGCCGCGGTATCCTTGTTTGGGAAAGCAAGGATCTGGTCAATTGGACAGATGTGCGTATGTGCAAGATCGCACCTGAGGACGCGGGCTGCGCTTGGGCTCCTGAAGTGATTTACGATGAGAAAAGCAAGGATTACATGGTATTTTGGGCATCCCGCTCCCTTAAGGATGGACGCCGCAAGTGCCGTATGTATTACAGTAAAACGACGGATTTTCGTAATTTTACCCCCGCAAAGCTCTATATTGAGCGTGACAGTGACGTGATTGACACTACCATAGTGGAGGATAACGGCAGGTATTACCGCTTCAGTAAGGATGAGACCGTTAAGGTCATCACGGTTGAGGTAGGAGACAGTCTCCAAGGTCCTTTCCGAAGATTGGAAAGCACTATGGACAATGTCAGGGGCGTTGAGGGGCCGGAGTGCTTCAAGCTGAAGGACGGAACATGGTGTCTTATCGTTGATCGGTACGCTAAGAACAAGGGCTACTGTGCGTATATGTGTAAGGATCTTTCTACCGGAAAGTTTGAACGCAGTCATAAGGAATTTAATACAGATGTGATGCTTCGTCATGGCGGCGTTATCCCCATCACAGAGGAAGAATATGATCGTCTTATACAGGCATATAGAAAGTAAATGAATAGCACAAAATCCGGGGCTCCGCCGCGGATTTTGTATATTGTGCGGGAAAATATATCTTGTGATCAAAGGTATTTGATACGAAATGGAGAATGAAAAATGGAGTTTAACGATTATGTTTATCAGTTTAAGGAAGAGATGAATCTTTCGGATAGGGATATTGCCAGAATAATGGGAGTGGGTGCCGTAACTCTGGAAAACTATTTTAGCGGGTATGTAGAGCCTTCGGAGAGGGCGCTGGATAAGCTGCTTAATACATTGGCAGTCAGGGACACGCCGGAGTACAGGAAGCTGATGTTTCTGGATGAAAAACCGAATTTTCAGGAAATCCCTGTGGATGAACTGAGAAGGCATTTTCATGAAATCGGCTGTTATGCTGTGGATATAGAAAAAGACTGCTTTGTGGGCAGCCAGTTGCTCCGGGGCGGGGTGGCCATGGTGCGTATGCGCATTGAGCCGCAGCCCGGAGATATACTATATGTTTCAATTGATGAGGAAAAGCCATGCTTTAAAGGGTTTGATCAGACGGATGCCGGGCTGTGTCTGTGGGACGGGGAAGGCCGGATGGAATTTAGCCGGGATGAATTTAAAAGCCGGGTACGTGTTGCGGGACGGCTGACCGCTATGGCATCTAAGGTTAAAGGCACTGACAGCCCCTTGGGATAAAGGATACTGATATCGGTATTTCAATGACAACAAAAAGCGCCCCAATGAGAAAAATGTATGCTTCCCATTGGGGCACCTTTTGTGTTATCAATAATAATTACGTATGATTATATAAGCCAGATATGCAATATAGCCTGAAATCATAAATATTCCGCTTTTTCGGTCAAGCGACTTGTTTTTATACATGGGAATTGCAACACACACTGTCATTGCAATAAATATCACAGTGTCAATTATAATATCCTGACTTATAACTATTGGGCTGATCGCCGATGACATACCAAGTACAAAAACGGTGTTGAAAATATTGGAGCCTACGACATTTCCCATTGCAATGTCATTTTCGCCTTTTTTCGATGCCACAATACTGGTGACAAGCTCCGGAAGGGAGGTGCCAAGGGCTACTATGGTCAGGCCTACAAGGGTATCGGACATACCCATTGCCGTAGCCAGCGAGGACGCGTTATCAACTACAAGCTCGCCGCCTATAACTATAGCAATGATACCTGCTATAATATATATTGCACAGCTAAGTCCGCTCATCAGCTTATCGGGTTCGCTGTCCTCCATGTCCTTGCGGGAATTTAAAGCACCTCTTATGGTATAAAACAGGAAGAAGGCGAAAAATGCCAGCAGAATAATGCCATCTATCCTGCTGAGATACCCGGGCTTGCCGGCTGCGCCGTTGAAGGTCAGGAAAAGCACAAGCATTGCCACCGTTATGATAGTCATAAATGGATAGTCCTTTTTTATGATGGTTTTAGAAACCGGCAGCTTGGAAAATATGGCTGCGGAGCCCGCCACAACCATCAGATTGAATATGTTGGAACCGATAATGTTGCCTGCGGCAATACCGTTGCTGCCTGATACCGCCGCAGCTACGCTTACTGCCGCTTCAGGAGCGCTGGTGCCGAAGGCTACGACAGTAAGCCCTATGATGACCACCGGAATTTTCAGCTTGCGGCTGACGCCCACCGCGCCGTCAACAAATACGTCCGCACCCTTTATCAGCAGTACGAAGCCAACCAAAAGCAATAGGATGTTCAATAAAATCTGCATAGCATTTCCCTCCGATAATTTTTTCAGGGGATCAAGCTGTAAAAAAACAAGGCTTTTATTGCAAAATACGTTGTCCGAATGTAGACACAAATATAATGCAATAAAAGTCTTGTTACTTACCGATATCCCGGGCTCTATCAGGCCGTACTGACGGGTATACCGACGCTTGCGCGTGAACTACTCCCTTTCATTTAATAATATTATACGGGATAAAGAGCTGTTTGTCAACACTAATTTTTCAAAAAAGTAATTTTTTTCATTTCCCTTAAATATGATTAATTAAAAAGGGGTGGTATTATGGCGTTGACAATAATATTGTATGTGCTTGGGTTCGTTATTGTGTCTCTTGGAGGAAGCTCCTTGGCGGAGTATGCCCTTTCCCTTGCAAAAAAGCTGCGCCTGTCCTCGCCGGTAATTGGGACGCTGCTGGGAGCACTGTCCGTAACGCTGCCTGTTATACATATGTCGGTATCCGCCGCTAAGTATGCCCCCGAGCTTGCAACCTGTAGCGTATTGGGCTTTGTGATATTCAATGCAACCTTGACCGGCGGAATTGCGGCCCTTGCTGCGCCTGCGTTGGAATTTGACCGCCGCAGTGCGCTTAAGCTTTTGCTGTTCTTTCTGCTTGGAAGTGGAATAGCAGCTCTGTCCGTTTCGTCCGTTAAGGCAATTGGTGTCGGTGCCGGAATAATCATGCTTTCTCTTTTTGTAATATATGTTTTGACCTCCCATGAGGGCTGGAAGGAGAGGGCAGTAGAGGCCCAGGAACAAAGGCTTGAGCTGATACTGGTTGGACTTTTGGTAGGCTGCGCCGCCATATGTATAGGAACCGGACTGATAGCAGACAACGGGATCGTATTGGCTGATAAGCTTGGTGTTTCTCAAGGCACGCTGGGCCTGATACTTAACGCTGCCGGGCTGTCTTTGCCGGTGTTGGCCTCAGTAGTTATATCGGTACGAAAAAACCGGGGCAAAATGGCATTGGGCATTATTGCCGGAGCCAATGTGACGGGACTGCTGCTTGGCTTGGGACTGCCGGGAGTTTCCGCGTCTATCCCTGCTGAAGGTGCGGCAGTGAATGATATCGCCGGAGCCTCAGCCGCCATGTGCGCTCTTCTGACGCCCGTTGTGATTACCGGCTCAACCGGCCGCATTCAGGGCGTTGTGCTGATAGTTGCCTATGCCGCAGTATGTGCACTGAATTTTATCTAAATTTTTTTCAAAAACACTTGACAAATATTACAAATGGTGGTACAGTATTGTTAGCACTCATACAAAGTGAGTGCTAACAATACTGATTATAATACAAAGGAGCTATATATATGCGCAAAAAGCAATTTAAAGCAGAGTCACAGAAGCTTATGGACATGATGATCAACTCCATTTACACCCACAAGGAAATATTCCTCAGGGAAATAATTTCCAACTCGTCCGATGCTATCGATAAGCTGTGCTACACCGCCATGACGGCCGGTGATACGTCCATCAGCCGTAGCGACCGTTACATCAAGGTAACAGCGGACAAGGACAGCCGCACTCTTACCGTCAGCGACAACGGTATCGGCATGGATGAGGAGGATCTTGAAAATAACCTTGGCGTCATAGCCCGAAGCGGATCTCTCAACTTCAAAAATGACATGGATAAGTCCGAAAGCGCCGATACGGACATTATCGGACAATTCGGCGTAGGCTTTTACAGCGCGTTCATGGTTGCCGATAAGGTCACTGTAATTACTAAAAAGTACGGCTGTGATCAGGCTTATTGCTGGAATTCCAGCGGGGCTGACGGCTATACCGTTGAGCCTGCCGAAAAAGACGGCGTTGGCACTGATATAATCATTCATGTCAAGGCCGACAGCGAAGAGGAAAAATACGGCGAGTATCTGGAAAGCTATGCCCTTCGCAATCTTATTAAGAAGTATTCTGATTACATCCGCTATCCTATCAGCCTGAACGTGGAAAAAACCCGTAAGGTTGATGTTCCTGATAGTGATGAGCCTCAGTATGAGACATACACTGAAGAGGAAGTTATCAACAGCATGATCCCTCTTTGGCAACGTAAAAAGGACGAGGTCACTGACGAGGAGCTTAATAACTTCTATAAGGAAAAATTTTACGATATGCAGGATCCTGCCGACGTGATACGCATTGATGTGGATGGTAGCATAAGCTACAAGGCTCTGCTCTTTATCCCTTCAAAGACGCCTATGGGCTATTACACAAAGGAGTATCAAAAGGGACTTGAGCTTTACAGCAGCGGAGTAATGATCATGGAACGCTGCGAGGATCTGCTCCCGGAGCATTTCCGTTTTGTAAAGGGGGTTGTTGACTCACGGGATCTTTCTCTCAATATTTCTCGCGAGCTTTTGCAGCACAACCGCCAGCTTCGCACTATTGCCGCAAATATCGAAAAGAAGATCCGTCAGGAGCTAAAAAATATGATGGACAACGACCGTGAGAAGTACGAAAAATTCTGGGAGAGCTTTGGCCTCCAAATCAAATACGGTATTGTAGCAGAGTACGGCGCTCACAGGGAGATGCTTAAGGATCTCATTCTCTATTATTCTTCCCGTGAAAAAAAGCTTCAGTCTCTCAAGGAATATGTAGACTATATGCCCGAGGATCAAAAGTATATTTACTATGGCTGCGGCGACACAGTGTCCAGAGTGGATAATCTTCCTCAGACCGAGCAGCTTAAGGATAAGGGCTATTCCATACTATACATGACTGATGAGGTGGACGAGTTCGTCATCAATATGCTGGACGAATACGAGGGCAAAAAGTTTAAGTCCATCAACGACAAGGATCTGGGTATTGAGGACGAAGAGGACAAAAAGGATACCGAGATGAAAGAGGAAGAAAACAAGGTCATGCTTGATTATATCAAGGACTGCCTTGATGGTAAAGTTTCCGACGTGCGCCTTTCCCACAAACTTAAGAGCTATCCCGTTTGCCTCAGCACTGATGGTGAGGTGAGTCTTGAGATGGAGAAGTACTTTGCATCCATTCCCGGTGATACTCCCGATATTAAGGCTCAGCGTGTTTTGGAGCTTAATCCTGCACATAAGGCGTTCTATATGCTTTTGGATGCATGGCAGCTGGACAAGGATCGCTGCGCAAAGCTGGGCGAGCTGCTTTATGATCAGGCGTTGCTTATTGCCGGTCTACCGGTGGAAAATCCCGCTCATTACACCGAGCTATTGTGGGAAATGATGTGATCACACAGCAGATAGTTCACAAAATATTCACAATAACTTAATACAATAATTACTTTTACTTCATACGTGGGTAATAAAATGGCTGTATTCTAATAACCGTAATCCCCCTCCTCCTTAGCCCCATGAACGGCTCCCCTCCGTTCGTGGGGCTTTATCAATGTGTGAAAGCACTGCTTTTTTGACGCAGTACAGCGTAAAGCTTGACATACAGGCATTATCGTGATAAAATCTGTTTTAGATACACGAATATAACTAAACGAAAGATGTCCCCCGGGTCTCGCCTACCGACTCGGTCGGTGCTTCTGCTTCGCAGAGGCTGCCACCGGCAGAGGGCACCCTCTATAGGCGGCGGGCGACCCTTTCGTTTTTCGGTGGGAGATCAATCTCTCACCGAAAACACCCCATGACGGGCTTTCAGCCCTTATTGAAAAATAGGAAGGGACATTTATGACCTTAAAGGAATTGGAGATAGGAAAATCGGCTGAAATACTTTCCGTGGGCGGCGAAGGCGCACTTCGCCAACATTTTCTGGATATGGGTCTTATTCCGGGGGCGGAGCTGACATTAGTTAAGTTCGCGCCTATGGGTGATCCTATGGAGCTGCGCATTCATGGATATGAGCTGACCCTGAGATTGGCTGATGCCGAAAAGATACAGATCAAAGAAGTGTTCGCAAGCCCTAATGGAGGGAAAGTAGGTCAGCCTAAACGCCGGATACCCCATCCGGGACTGGGCGAGGGCGGACGCTTCCACCAAAAATCAGGTGAACACCCTCTTCCGGAGTCAGAAACAATTACATTTGCTCTTTTAGGCAACCAAAACTGCGGCAAGACCACCCTTTTTAATCGACTTACCGGGTCAAATCAGCATGTGGGTAATTTCCCTGGTGTAACTGTAGACCGAAAGGACGGCGCTATTAAGGGATATCCCAATTCACTGATCACAGATCTGCCGGGCATATATTCTATGTCGCCATACAGTAGCGAGGAGATCGTTACCCGTGAGTTTATTTTGCGCGACAAACCCAAGGGCATTATCAATATAGTAGATGCGTCAAATATTGAGCGCAATCTTTACCTTACTATGCAGGCTATGGAGCTTAATATACCTATGGTAGTGGCTCTTAATATGATGGACGAGGTGCGGGAAAACGGCGGTTCCATTCTTATTAATGAAATGGAGTCAATGCTGGGTGTACCTGTCATTCCCATATCAGCGGCTAAGAACGAAGGCATTGATGAGCTGATCGAACATGCTATACATGTGGCTAAATATCAGGAAAGTCCTGTAAATGTGGACTTCTGCCGATCCAATGACGAAAGCGGCGCAGTACATAGGTGTGTCCATGCTATTATGCACCTGATAGAGGATCATGCTGAAATGGCCGGTGTTCCTATCCGTTTTGCCGCGTCAAAGATCGTAGAGGGTGACAAAAGCATCCTCGACAGGCTCAATCTGGATCAAAACGAGAAGGACGCTGTTGAACATCTTATTATTCAGATGGAAAAGGAGCGGGGTCTTGACCGTGCGGCAGCCATTGCGGATATGCGCTTCCGCTTTATCCGCCGGATAAGCGATGCTACTGTCATTAAGCCAAAGGAGAGCAAGGAGCATGCTCGTAGCCGCAAAATTGACAGCATTCTTACAGGTAAGTACACAGCGATCCCTATGTTCGTGGTAATTATGGCACTGATCTTCTGGCTGACCTTTGGTGTCATAGGAGCGTGGCTTCAGGATCTGCTGGCGACAGTAATTGATCGGTTCACTGTTATAACCGCTGATTTTTTGACCAAAATTCAGGTAAATGAGTGGCTCCGTTCCCTTATCATTGACGGGGTTTTTAATGGAGTGGGGAGCGTACTTAGCTTTCTGCCCATAATCGTGACGCTGTTTTTCTTCCTTTCAATGCTGGAGGACAGTGGATATATGGCTCGTGTTGCCTTTGTTATGGATAAGCTGCTTCGCAAGATCGGTCTTTCAGGCCGCAGCATAGTGCCGATGCTTATAGGTTTTGGCTGTACTGTTCCCGGTGTCATGGCAAGCCGTACTCTTTCTTCCGAGAGGGATCGGAAGATGACCATTATGTTGACTCCGTTCATGAGCTGTTCGGCTAAACTGCCAATATACGGATTTTTCGCGGCGGCGTTTTTCCCGGAGAACAGCGCTCTTGTAATGATACTGCTTTACTTTGGGGGTTTGACTATAGGTGTGCTTGTGGCATTGGCCATGAAGGGTACTGTATTCAAGGGCGACCCTATACCATTTGTTATGGAACTGCCAAATTACCGACTCCCAGGAGCAAAAAACGTTATCCGCCTTTTGTGGGAAAAGGCAAAGGACTTTTTACAGCGGGCGTTTTCAGTTATCTTTATAGCAACTATCGTAATATGGTTCCTTCAAACCTTTGATATCCACTTTAATATGGTTGCTGATTCCCGGCAAAGCATGTTGGCGGGAATAGCGGGCATCATAGCTCCGATCTTTGTACCACTGGGCTTTGGTGATTGGAGGATATCCACATCATTGATCACCGGCTTTATGGCAAAGGAAAGCGTTGTTTCCACATTGTCCATACTTATCCCGTCAAGAGAGCTTTTGTTCCAGATACTTGACCCGGTCAGCGCCGCCGCACTTCTTACGTTCTGTCTGCTTTACACACCATGCGTTGCGGCAATTGCTTCAGTGCGCCGCGAGCTTGGCGGTAAGTGGGCGCTCGGAATGGTAATATTCCAGTGCGTTATAGCATGGGTCGCGGCCTTTGCTGTTAATATTATTGGAAACCTGATTGTATAAATTGTCTATCCCGTAACGAAAAGCATGCGGCCATAATGAGCAAACACATAGTATGCCCATTGTGACCGCATTTTTTGACAGCGGTACCGCTGATACTTCTTTAATGGAAAAATCCCCTTAAACGGAAAAATAAAAAAAGTACTTGACAAAAGGCGAGGGACGTGGTAAAATGGCAAAGGCGCTTGAA
>CAYTWZ010000055.1:0-11636 GCA_964442035.1 uncultured Oscillospiraceae bacterium | reverse complement strand
GACATCTTTCGTTTAGTTATAGTTGCAAATTTTTGCTAATATCTCATCCAGACGGCCATTTCTCTTGTGTCCTCCCGGTTGGCCCAGAAAGCGTAAGGTATGGCTGTTATTTCAGTATCCTCCTCGGCAATGGAGGATACGCTGCGATACAAATCCGTGCCGCTCCAGTTCATGCGGCGCGCCGCCTTGCCCTTGATGTAAACAGCGCCCTCAAAGAGGCTGTCATCACGGTAGGCGGAGAATTCGTTTAGATCCTTGAGCCTCAAGGCCGATAGACAGTCCCCGTTGTCGGCAGCTTCAAGGCAGTACACTACCGGCCCGCGCATGATGGCTACCTTGCCGTTGTCTTCACGGGCAAGGGGCTTTGCTTCCATAAATTCAATGGGCATGGGAAGCTTGAGACTTACAATGTCGTCATCGTTCCACTTGCGGGTAATATAGGCGTAGCCCTTTTTCACCTCAGCGGCAACCGCAAGGCCGTTGACCTTGACGTCAAAGCTCCTTGCCCATGAGGGTATTCGCAGCGCAAAGGTGTAGCTTCCGCCACCCAGACTGAACGAGATGTCTCCCTTCCATGGGTAGGCGCTCTTTTGGGTGATATGTACGCTGCCGAATGGCATTTCAACATCCGCTTCGCCGCCTATATAAAGGTGGGTGTATATGGTGCCTTCGTTGGCGGAATATATGTAGCTCCCAAGGGAGGTTATCATTCTTGCCAGATTGGGAGGACAGCAGGCGCAGCCAAACCAGCCCGGACGCTTGCTTTTGATGTGCCACAGCATACCCAACTTTTCCGACGCTTCCTCCCACAGCTCAAGGGGATTGGTATAGAAGAAATGTCTTCCGTCAAGGGACATTCCGCTGATGGTTCCGTTGTAAAGCAGCTTTTCCATAGTGTCGGCATATTTGCTGTCCACGTCCATGGTCAGCATCTGCTTGGCAAAGAATACCATTGATATCTGTGCGCAGGTCTCGTTGTAGGCAGTATCGTTGGGAAGGTGGTAGTTGAAGCTGTAGGCCTCGCCGTTTGACTGTGCTCCAACGCCGCCGGTGATATACATCTGCTTCTGAGTGATGTTGTCCCATATGGTCTCCATGGCCTTTTTCAGCTCCTGATCACCGGTATGGGCGGCAAGGGCGGCAGCTCCGGTGTACAGGTAGCCTGCCCGGACACTGTGGCCTACGGCCTCGGTCTGCCGGCGCAGGGGCTTGTGGGATTGGTTGTAAAGCTTGTCCACCTTATCCTGATGACCGTTCCAGTGGTTGACATAGCCCCGGGCCTTAAGCTCCTCCTCAAAGTAGTTGGGCTCGGTGCCGCGAGCGTCTATAAAGAATTTGCACAGCTTAAGATATTTTTCTTCCTTAGTGACTTTATAAAGGCGCATCAGAGCCAGCTCCAGCTCCGGGTGTCCCGGATAGCCGTGTATCTTGCCATCCTCAGGGCCGATTTTGCTGTCAATAAGGTCAATAAAGCGGCACACTATCTTGAGCATTTTGTCCTTTCCGGTGGCTTCATAATATGCCACAGCCGCCTCCGTCATATGACCGGCACAGTAAAGCTCGTGGCAGTCCAGCAGATTGGTAAACCTTTTGTTCGGGGCGTTTATCTGGAAATATGTCATAAGGTAGCCATCCTCGGCCTGCGCTTTTTCCAGCAGGTCTATGACCCCGTCGGCGGTTTTTTCCAGCTCTGTGTCAGGGGCGATGGTCAGGCGATAAGATACGGCTTCCAGCCATTTGTAGACATCGCTGTCTTGAAAAACATAACCATGGAATTCCCCTTCCTCCAATCCTGCGGCGATACGGAAGTTGGCAATGGCATGGCTGGGTTCGGCGTCCGGCACCCGATCGTTGATGGCAAGCCACTGGTATGGGATGATCCTGTCCTTGGCGAGCTCTGTGTACTTGCCCCAAAAGCCATCATTTACATGTACATTCTTCAAAGGAACAAATTCATTTGTGATAAGGCTCATTTTAAATCTCCTTGTATTTAATTAATCGTTCACCTCATTATACAATATCAATTTTAAAAAGTAAATACCTTTTTGCATAATTTTGATAAAAAGGAATAGGATTGAATGAGGTGAACTGTAGTATGAAAAGGTCATTAATATTGGGGCTTACAGCGGCCATTATACTTTTTTCCGCCAGTATAGCGGGGACAGCGCCACAGAAGAAAGTAGCGTACATAACCATAGACGACGGCCCTACTCTCAACACTCCCCGTATAATGGACGCTCTTAAGAGGCACAACGCCGGAGCGGTGTTTTTTGTTTTAAAGGACAGGATAGAGGCCTATCCCGACTATATAAGAATGATGGAGCATGAGGGCTTTGCCATAGGACTTCACGGTGAAAGCCACAGTATTGATATATATTCCGAGCCTACCCGTCCCTTGCTTGAAATGAACAGAACCAACGAGGCGCTTTACGATCTGATAGGCCGCAAAAGCGACCTTGTCCGTACTCCGTATGGCAGCCGCGGAAATCTGTCTAAGCGTCAGCGTCAGCTTTTGGAAACCGCCGGCTTTAAGATCATAGATTGGAATGTGGATCCCCGAGATTCGGTGGGAGCTGTCATTGACAAGGATCAGGTTCTGCGCAACCTGAAAGCGGGGCTGGACAGTGCCGGAACTCCCGCAATTGTGTTGCTACACGACCGTAAGAGCACGGCAGACAATATGGACCGACTGCTGTCGCTGATAGAGGCGGCGGGCTACACCTTCGATACACTGACAGGAGATGAAATTTAAGAAAACAAAATATTTTGCCTTAAACTTGCATTTATTTGGTTAATGTGATATACTTAAGGCAATACACATACAGGCTTCATTAATAAAAAATTAAACTTTTGGAGAAATATTATGTATACGCTTTTAAATACCGAAGGAAGGGCTCGCCGAGGGATCTTTGAAACTGTCCATGGTACTATACAAACCCCTGTTTTTATGAATGTTGGCACCTCGGCTGCCATCAAGGGCGCTGTGTCCAGCCTCGACCTTAAGGAGGTGGGCTGTCAGGTGGAGCTGTCGAACACCTATCACCTCCATGTCCGTCCGGGGGATGACTTGATATATGATATGGGGGGTCTGCATAGGTTCATGAACTGGGACAGACCCATACTCACTGACAGCGGAGGCTTTCAGGTGTTTTCCCTTGCATCACTTCGGAAGATAACCGAAGAAGGGGTGTCCTTCCAAAGCCATGTGGATGGGCGCAGGATATTTATGGGGCCGGAGGAAAGCATGAGAATACAGTCGCATCTCGCTTCCACAATTGCTATGGCCTTTGACGAGTGTATTGAAAACCCCTCTCCTCATGATTATGTTAAAAACAGCTGCGACCGAACCTACCGTTGGCTGGTGCGCTGCAAGGAGGAGATTGACAGGCTTAACTCGTTGCCTGAGACTATTAACAAGCATCAGATGCTTTTTGGTATAAACCAAGGGGGCACCTATGAGGATCTTCGTATTGAGCATATGAAAAAAATCGCATCTCTTGATTTGGACGGATACGCTATCGGTGGTTTAGCGGTGGGGGAGAGCACCGAGGAAATGTATCGCATAATCGACGCGGTGGAGGAATATATGCCCAAGGACAAGCCCCGCTATCTTATGGGCGTCGGTACTCCCCAGAATATTCTTGAAGCGGTGGAGCGGGGTATAGATTTCTTTGACTGTGTAATAACCAGCCGGAATGCCCGTCATGCCAATTTGTTCACCGATCGGGGCGTCCTCAATCTTAACAATCAAAAATTTGCCCGGGATGACCGTCCCCTTCAGGAGGGCTGTCAGTGTCCTACCTGCAAAAACTACAGCCGGGGCTATATACGCCATCTGATCAAGGCTAAGGAAATGCTGGGTATGCGCCTTTGCGTGCTTCACAACCTGTATTTTTACAACGACCTTATGGCAAAGATACGAGACGCTATTGAGGCCGGGGACTTTGCCCATATGAAGGCAGAAATGCTGCCCAAGCTCAACGAGAGAGTGTAAGCTATGCTTGAATTCAGAATAAACAAAAACGACAGCGGCCAGAAGGCGGAAAAATTTCTGCTTAAGGCGACCTCCGCTCCGTCCTCACTTATATATAAGGCGTTCAGGAAAAAGGACGTAAAGGTCAACGGCAGGTGGATAAGAGAGGGCTATATACTGAATGAGGGAGAGGAGCTAAGAATATATATCAGCGGCGAGTTCCTTCCTCAGGAAAAAACGCTGGCGGCAAGTGCGGATATACAGGTAGTTTATGAGGATGAAAACATTGTCGTCATGGACAAGCCTGTGGGACTGAGGTCACAGCCGGATAGCAGCGGCGACGATGCCCTCAGCGAAAGATTTAAGGCCTATCTTGTGAAAACCGGAGCATACGATCCCAATGGGGAAAACAGCTTTGTACCGGCATTATGCAACCGCCTTGACCGTTATACCGGAGGACTGGTGACAGGGGCCAAAAACGCCGCCGCGCTCAGGGATATGAACGAGGCAATTCGGGAGCGCAGGGTTAAAAAGCTGTATCTGTGCGTGACCGAGGGGATACCGGACCCCAAACAGGCCACATTAAACGCGGTAATAAAAAAAGACCCCGTCCTTAACAAAAGCTTTGTGGGTAAGGAAGGGAAGAAAGTGTCCTTAAGCTACCATGTGCTCAAAGAAATGCCGGGCCGTGCTCTTGTAGAGGTGGAGCTTCACACCGGACGCAGCCATCAGATACGAGCCCAGCTGGCGGACATAGGCTGCCCCTTGGTGGGAGATGTGAAGTATGGGGCAGATGCCCGTGGGGGACAGCGGCTTTGGGCGTATAAGCTTATGTTTAACATTGACAGCGGAGTGTTAAAGTATCTAAACGGCAAGACTATTGAAATAAAACCGCCTGAGGGATTTTTTAAATAAATTGTAAATAGAAAATTATGATATATATTAAGATATAACTAAACGAAAGATGTCCCCCGCATCTATAGGTGGCGGGCGACCCTTTCGTTTTTCGGTGGGAGATCAATCTCCTACCGAAACGTTGAATGAGGGCTTTCAGCCCTTATTAAATTAAGACGCAAAATGGTCGTAAGAAGTTCCCGCTTTTGAAAAATTTGTATAAAAATTCATTATTTATATTTTTGGCCCAGCAGTTAAATACAGGTAATGAATTTTTACAGCAAAATAAGAGCATACGATCATCGCATACTCTGAATATTTTGCAAATCAAGAATTAATCTCAGGCAAGAGATGCCAGTGCGGTCGCCATCTGAGATTTCTTGCGGCTTACGTTATTCTTATGGAATACATGCTTTGCCGCAGCCTGATCCAACTTTTTAACGCAGTAGGAGAACTGCTTTTCTGCAACAGCCTTATCCCCATCGGCAACAGCTGCGTCAAACTTCTTAAGCTCTGTCTTGATAGCAGACTTGATCATGCGGTTCTGAAGAGTCTTCTTTTCGATAACAAGTACTCTCTTCTTCGCGGATTTAATATTGGGCATAATTTCACCTCCGTACATCTTAAACAAATGCTATTGTAGCACATAATTTTTAAAATTGCAAGCCTTTTTTTAAATTTCCCTTGTATTTTTTTTGCGAAGGTGGTATAATTAAAAAAGTTAAAACAAAAAAATGGAGGGAATGAAATTGGCGGGTTTTTTCGGACTGTTTGATTACAACAAGCCCGGCCCCGGAGTCAGGAAGGATGAGCCTGAAAAAAAGGGTGTCGCGCGCTATTTTGATATTCTGGGTAGAAGATTGTGGAAGATGGTGGCGCTCAACTTCCTTTATGTTGTGGCGTCAATTATTCCATTTGTTATTATGGGAACGGTTTTTACCCTTTGCGTATTGGCAATAATGATGTTGTCAGGCATGAGCACGGAGGATATCGGCGTGGTCATGACCGAAAACAGCGGCACACTTTTGCTTTTGTTCGGTGCATTACTGGTTTACGCTGTCAACGGCGGTGGAGCCGTAAGCTGCGGGATGGTCAATGTACTGCGTAAGTACACAGAAGACACTACGGCGTGGGTCTTTCAGGATTTTGTAAGCGGAGTTAGGGACAATTTCCTGAGGGGAACGGTCGCGTTTATTATTGACTGTTTTGCCTTGGCGGTATTGACGCTTAATTACGGAATATATAATTTTACCGATATAATGGGCACTGACGGGGTCATTATTACTCTGCTTAGGGCTTTGCTGCTACTGGTAATGCTTATATGGGGTATGATGCACGTATACATATACCCTACGATGACAAGCTTCAAATTTAAGCTTAAAGATGTATATAAAAATTCATTTATTATGGTGATCGGCAAGTTCCTCCCGTCCGCCGGGGCGTTTTTCCTTGGCTTTGGAATTTCATTCGCGGTAGTACTCTTGGCTATGGGATTTATTTACAGCGCTCTGCTTATTCCCGTGATAATGTTCGCTATTGTGGAGTACAGCAAGCTGTATATTTCCTATCCCATGATCAAAAAGTATATGCGTGACCCTGAAGAAGCCAAGCGAGCAGCCAAGTTGGACTCCCTGCGTCGCGACATACAGTCTGATGACAGGGTTTTCAGCGACAAGCGGGTGGATCCCAAATGAGCCGTCGGAGCTTTGTTAAGGGTGCGCTGCTCCTTTCAGGCGCGTCTCTTGTGTGCAAGGCGCTCAGCGCACTGTTTAAAATACCCTTGGATCGGTATTTTATCGGGCCGGAGGGTATAGGAATTTATCAAAGTGCCAATACTATTTTCAACTGGATGCTGGCTGTCGGGGCCACCGGAATCCCCATAGCGGTGAGCAACCTTGTGGCGAACAGCGACGAGGACGAGGCCGCTGAGATACGTGCGTCTTCATTGTGGCTGGTCACGTCATTGGGGAGTGTTGTGGCTGTTTTGCTGTTTATATTTGCCAGAGAGGTTGCAGGCTTTATTGCCGCAAGTGATGCGGCTCCGGCTACTCTCGCTATACGGGTGATGTCTCCCGGCATAGCCTTGCTGGGAATTATAAGCGCATACAGGGGCTATTTTCAGGGCCGGGGTAATATGTTGCCATCGGCTGTCAGCCAGATTTCGGACAGCCTCTGCAAGGTGGGGATAGGGCTTACAATGTGTGCGCTTCTTCTGCCTCATGGTGTGGAGGTGGCCACAGCCGGCGCCATAAGCGGAGTTACAGTAGGCACTTTGGCCGGGTCGATCGTAATGCTGATTGCCGGGCGCAGGAGCATCAGGGTATACAAAAGACCATCACTTTCAACCGCAAAAAGGGTGGCAATGTTAGCTGTTCCGGTCACGCTTGGGGCTGCGGGCTTTGCCTGCGTGATGCTGTCAGACACGCTGACCGTTCAGAACATTCTTGTGCGTATGGGGATGAAGCTTGGGGAAAGCAAGGCTCAGTTTGGATATCTGTCAAGGGCTTTTATGATATACAATTTACCGGCGACGCTTATTTCCGCTGTTACAATGAGCGTAGCTCCAGCCTGTGCCGAAGCTTGGAAAAACAACGACAAAAAGCTTCTGCGGGAAAACTCAGTCTCGGCGGTGAAGCTGATAATGCTCATATCCATGCCATGTATGGCAGGGGTAGTGAGCTTTTCGAAGGAAATTCTGACGCTACTTTATAAAAGCGGAGAGCACAATGAGCCTTTGATGTTTATGGGGGCGCTTATGGTGCTTATCCCCTTTACACAGGTGCTTTCCGGTATATTGCAGGCTACCGGCTGTGTGTGGAAGCCCATAATAATTTTGGGTGTTACGGTTCTTGTAAAAACTGTGCTCAACTTTGTATTTATTCCGGCTATTGGTATTATGGGATCCACATTTGCTACAGTGATTGCGTACGGCATTTCATCGGTAGCCTTTGTCTATCTGTTCCGACGCCATATGGGATTTGGCTTTCCTGCGGGGGCCTTCCTAAGGCCGGGTGTCGCTGCCGGGATCGGAGCGGTCTGCGGCAGGCTTGTATACAAAATCGTTCCCGGTACGGATATGGGCTTTATCCTTGCTGCGGCGAGCATGGCTGTGGTGTACGTATTGATGGCATTGGCATTAGGCGCTGTTGATCTGTCCGGATTTAAGCTCAAACGATGAGGTGATATGGTGGATAAAAAAATGAATTTTGAGGAGCTTTGCTCAATAATTGCCAGATTAAGGGCTCCAGACGGCTGCCCTTGGGACAGGGAGCAGACCCATGCCAGCCTTAAGAAGCATATGATCGAGGAGGCCTATGAAGCGGCGGAAGCGATAGACAGCGGCAGCGGCACCAAAATGGCCGATGAGCTGGGAGATGTGCTGCTGCAGGTGGTGCTTCATGCCCAGATAGGAGCGGAGGCCGGTGAGTTTACAATTGATGATGTCACCGATGCGGTGTGCCGCAAAATGATAGAACGCCACCCTCACGTTTTTGGGGACAAGTCCGCCGACACATCCGAAAAGGTTATTGACCGATGGGAAGAGATCAAGCGTCAGCAAAGGGGACAGAAAACCCTGTGGGAGGAAATGGACGGCGTCAGCAAGGCGTTACCCGCATTGACGAGGGGCGAAAAGCTGTACAAAAAGGCCAAAAAATCGGGGGAGACTCGTATCCCGGATACAAACAGTCCCGGAGGCCGTATTTTCCTTGCAATGAAGGCCGCTGTGGATGAGGGAATGGATCCGGAAGCGGAACTTTTTAACTTTCTTGGAAAATATATAGATTTTATAAAAAAATTTGAAGAAAATACTTGAAAAATGTCAGCTATTGTGGTAAAATGGCTTTGCTTGAAGTTTTATTGAATAAAAAATTATAAGGAGGTTAAAAGAATGAACAAGGCAAGCATAATTGCAGCAATTGCAGAGAAAGCGGAGCTTTCTAAGAAAGATGCGGAAAAGGCTCTCGCAGCTTTCACAGCAACAGTTGAAGAGGCGCTTAAAAACGGTGAAAAGGTTCAGCTTATCGGCTTCGGTACTTTCGAAGTCCGGGATAGAGCGGCCCGTGAAGGAAAAAATCCTGCAACCGGGGAGACTATACAGATTCCGGCATCTAAGGTTCCCACATTTAAGGCAGGCCAGGCGTTGAAAGACAGCTTAAAGTAAACAAAAAAAGGACTGCGCGGATTTCCGGCAGCCCTTTTTTACTATGGCAGACGTTGTTAAACAATTATTCCTATAGCGTTGTTTATGTTCTTTATGATCACATTGGTGCAGTCGCCGCCGAACTCCCCGTCTATGGTCCAAGGGATCGCTGCTTCGCTGGAGAAATGAATTTCCTGACATTTAAAATTTACGAAGCTTTTGGAATTAAGATCCTGACGTAAGGCCTCGGAGATCATTTCCTGAATATCACCGATATTTTTTGGCGAACGAACCATAAATACCTCAAAAAGCCCATCATTCAATGATATTGCCAAGTCGGATATGGCCTTGATCCCGCCAACCTGAGTGGTGTTACTCACCATGCCGAACAAAAAATCATCCTCCAGCATCTTACCGTTGGCTTCAATTTTCAGATGATAGGGCTTGATGCTCCCTACCTGCTTAATACCCTCTAAAAGGTAAGCTGTGTGCCCAAGAACGTTTTTTACCTGCTGAGGCGTGCCGTAGGATACCGACGTAAAGGCTCCAAATGCCGCTACGTAGGTAAAGTGCTTACTGTTGAAGCATCCGACATCACATACAAAGGGGATGCCATTGACGATCATTTCCGCAGCTCCCAGCATATCCCTTGGGATACCCATTGTAGAGGCAAAGTCATTGGTACTTCCTGCGGGAATATAGCCTATGGGAGGGCGCTGACCTTGGGGAATGGACATTATTCCGGAGACCGTCTCGCATAGGGTGCCGTCGCCGCCGCAGCAGGCTACAATGTCATAGTCCATGCCGATGCTGCTTACTACCTCTGTGCCGTCACCGCTGAACTGGGTTGGGCGGGCAGTTACCAGATAGCCGTTCTTTGTAAAAATATTGATTATTTCGGGAAGATGGACTGAGATCAGTCCTTTGCCCGCATGTGGATTGTACACAAAAAGAAGCTTTTTCTGCATGACTGTTCCTCCAGCGAAAGAAATTATACATTTACAAGGTACATTTTATATCAATTATTAAATTTTGTCAAGAAGGTTATTCAATGAATATTCCCCACAAAGCATATGATTTGATCTCACGGCTGGAAGGCGCCGGCTTTGAGGCTTACGTAGTAGGCGGCTGCGTAAGGGACTGTCTGGCTGGACTTAAGCCAAAGGACTGGGACATCTGCACATCTGCTTCTCCGGAGCAGGTGAAGGCAGTGCTTGCCAAAAATAAGGTGATCGAGACCGGGATCAAGCATGGCACCGTCACCGTAATTGATGAAGGTGAGCCCTTTGAAATAACCACATTTCGTCTTGACGGCGAATATCGGGACAGCCGACATCCTGAAAGCGTAAGCTTTACCCAAGATGTAATACTTGATCTGGCGCGGCGAGATTTTACCGTAAATGCTATGGCATACAGCCCATTAAGGGGCTTTGTGGATCCGTTTGGCGGTGCGCGAGACTACGAAAACGGGGTGCTTCGGGCTGTGGGCGATCCCGGACGCAGATTTCGTGAGGATGCACTGAGAATATTGAGGGGGTTAAGGTTCACAGTGACCTGCCCGCTCCGAGCGGAGAAAAAAACCGCTGCCGCCATGATTGAAAACCGGGCGCTGCTGGATAATGTTTCCCCTGAGCGCAAGCGTGATGAGCTCCTTAAAACCCTGACAGGGGGCAAAATATTTGAAGCCTTTGATAGCTTCAGGGATATCGTGGCGCAGGTCATTCCACAGCTTGAGGCATGCTTTGACTTTGAGCAGCAGACTAAGCACCACTGCTTTGACGTGTACAGGCATATCCTTGCGGCAGTGGATAACTGTCAGCTTAACACACCTGACGTAAAGATGGCGATGCTACTCCATGACA
This sequence comes from uncultured Oscillospiraceae bacterium, assembly GCA_964442035.1. Lineage (GTDB taxonomy): Bacteria > Bacillota > Clostridia > UMGS1883 > UMGS1883 > JAFLUQ01. Next base: position 766 of record CAYTWZ010000055.1, on the reverse strand, counting down.
TTGCTAAACCGGCCTGTTGCAGGTCTTATGACGGATCGAGGCATTTTAAGGGCCATCAGGTAGCAGGAATGAAAATGGCGGGTGATATAGCGCGCAGGCTGAAATTCAGCCGTGCTTCCGTAAGGGAAATCGAAACCCTTGTTCAATTCCACGATGTGAGGCTTACCGGCGGTATACCTCAGCTGCTTAAAATAATGAACCGCGTGGGCGAGGATATCACAGGGAAGCTGTTTGCCGTCATGAGGGCGGATGTGCTGGCTCAATCCGACTTTATGAGGGAGGAAAAGCTTCTGCTGGTGGAAAACGGACAGCGGAATTTTAATACTGCTGTCAGCCGAAATATGTGTTTTACCCTGAATCAGCTGGATATTGACGGTAGCACAGTGGAGAGTCTTGGCTTTGGCGGACGGGAAATAAAGGCGGCCTTAGGCTGGGCGCTTAACGGCGTAATGAATGGGAAAGTGGAAAATAAGAGCGAAAAGCTCATAGAATATATCCTCCGGTGGAAAGCCGGGTTAGGGAAGCGCTGATTAATTCTGAAATGCTGATTGGCAAGAACATGAAGCGACAGGATTTGAAAGAGGCGAGCGGTATCAGCACTGCCTCCATCGCCAAGCTCGGCAAGGGAGACAACATCACCACGGCTGTCTTGTTGAAGATTTGTAACGCCCTTGACTGTGATCTGTCCGACACCATGGAATTAGTCGAAGGATCAAACGAAACCGAATGAGGAGAGAGTATCGTGGCACTTTTACAGGATTTAATA
>CAYTWZ010000054.1:0-12021 GCA_964442035.1 uncultured Oscillospiraceae bacterium | reverse complement strand
AATACGGTCTTTCGGTACTTATGAAAAAGGATGGAACTTTTATTGTTCCATCCTTTTATGTAATGTTATATCTCGGCCATGGCCTGAATAAAGGTGATATCCTCTATGTCTATACCGCGCTTACCTACACAGGTTTCCTCAAAGGGAACGCCCTCCTTAGGACTGCTGGAAGCATAGCTCCTTGACGTCTGCATCGGATCATTGAAAAGGATCGTGTCGCCCTCATAGCCTACAGCGACCATAGTGTGTGGGTAAGCCGCGTAGCGAACCATAACGCCGGCCGGGTTGTTGTCGATAGCTTCCTTAAGAGCCTCTATAGCAACGTCTTCATCGCCGTTGGGGTTATTAATCTTTGTGCCGCCGGAATTTGAGTCCCGCCCACCGTAAAACTCGCTGTCCTCATCGAAGGCTGAAACAAACCGGACACCGAAAGCATCCGCAATGGCTCCGTGATAGCAATAGCTACCGTTGCCGCTCTTACGCTCGTTTACCTCAGCAACATCAGCGGGAGTGACCTGGCTTCCAGTTACATCGGAAATAAGCATAGCGTAGCTTGTTGTCCAGCAATATCCGCTGCCGTAACCGGGAAGATCCCATTGAGCTTCATTCTGGAAATAGAAGGTATGTCCGCTGTCATTTACCGATTTGGCTGGGCGAGCATCCTCGTAATCGTTATCATCGTCATCATCGTACTTATATCCGTTCTTGGAAAGAAGCACGCTGCCGGTATCATCGTCCCAGCCGATTTCAAGACCAAAGGCCTCGGCCACGTTCCTAACAGGGGCATAAATTGCTCCGTCCACGATCATAGGAGCAACGGGAAGCTGTATCTGCTCCATATCGTCTTCGTCATCGCCGTAAAGGTCAGTCTTTGTCATTATGTCGTAATCAACCTTTAAAACAACGCCCACACGCGCGTTAGTGAGCTTGACACTCTGAGTGTTCTGATACCACTTGATATTGTAATCGAGGGCCTCGGCGTAGGGACGTACAGGGATCATCGTAATGTTATCCACCACCAAGGGCTCACTGTCAAATTCAATTTCTCTTCCGTTGAGCAAAACCGTTATGTCGGAATCAGCGTAAGCCGCCGACGCGAGGCACAGAAGTGAAAATACAATAAATATCACAGCCGATAATCTTTTGTGCATTTTGTAAATAACCTCCAAGTCCGTATTTAACGTTTATAGGAAGATTATAACACATCTGTTTTTAAATTGCAAGAGGTTTTTAAAAAATTTGTAATATTTTTTTAACTATTTTCCGACATATTTCGTAAAGCGTCAAAGAATCGCGTTTTTGAGTGATTTAGTAAATTCCGCTACAAAGGCCGGACTGTCCTTGCCGTATTTTTCGACAATTTTAACAATTGCGCTGCCGATAATTACGCCGTCGCAGTAGCCTGACATTGCTTTTGCCTGCTCCGGGGACGAAATTCCGAAGCCTACGCAACAGGGGATTTTAACATTTTTCTTAATTTCTCCAAAAAATTTGTCAAAGTCTGTGGTAAATTCATTTCGCGTGCCTGTTACCCCGGTGGAGGAAACACAGTAGAGGAAGCCCTCGGCGGCGGAGGCGATTTTGGCAATACGGTCGTGAGAGGTGGGAGCCACAAGGCTTATCAGCCTTACGTCAGCTGCCTTGGCAAAGTCCTCGATCTCGTCCTTCTCCTCAAAGGGCAGATCCGGCACGATAACCCCGTCAATGCCGCATTGTACGCACAGGTCAAAAAATCTTTGTGTGCCGAAGCGGAATATGGTGTTTATGTACATCATCAAAAGCAAAGGTATCTGTGTTTCGGTGCGGATATCCTTTACAGTCTCAAAGATCTTCACAAGTGTAACACCGCCTCTGAGCGATCTAAGGCTGGAACGCTGAATCGTGGGTCCCTCCGCCACAGGGTCGGAAAAAGGAACCCCAAGCTCGATAATGTCGGCGCCGTTTCGCTCCATTGTAAGCACGAGACTTTTGGTAGTGTCAAGGTCGGGATCGCCTGCGGTTATAAATGTGACAAGGGCCTTTTCTTCGCCCAGAGCCTTAAATTTTTCGTCTATTCTATTCACTTAAATCAACTCCTCTGTATCTGGCAACCTGAAACACGTCCTTGTCGCCTCTTCCGGAAAGGCAGATCACGATTATCTTGTCCTTGTCCAATGTGGGGGCAAGCTTCATGGCCGCGGCGACAGCGTGGGCGGACTCAATGGCCGGGATTATGCCTTCGGTTCTGGAAAGATACTCAAACGCGCATACGGCCTCCTCGTCGGTGACGCTCACGTATTCACCTCGGCCGGTGGCTGCCAGATTGGCATGCTCGGGGCCGATGCCGGGGTAATCCAGCCCGGCGGAAATCGAGTAGACCTCGTCAATCTGTCCCTCGTCGTTTTGCAGGAATATGGACTTCATGCCGTGGAATATGCCGGTCGTTCCCTTGGCAACGGTGGCCGCGTGACGGGGTGTGTCAACGCCGTCCCCGGCGGCCTCAGCCCCGATAAGGCGAACGCCCGGCTCCTTTATAAAGTCGTAAAACGCGCCCATGGCATTGCTTCCGCCGCCTACGCAGGCCATTACCACGTCGGGAAGCCGCCCCTCCTTTTCCATAAGCTGGGCGCGGGTCTCCTCGCCGATGCACTTCTGGAAGTTGCGCACCATCTCGGGATAGGGGTGGGGGCCCATTACCGAGCCTATTACATAGAAGGTGTTTTCCACATTTGTGGCCCAGTCCCGCATAGCCTCGTTTATCGCGTCCTTAAGGGTGGCTGTGCCGCTGTCAACTCCGGTGACGGTGGCTCCGAGCAAATTCATTCGGTATACGTTGAGGCTTTGGCGCTCCATGTCGGTGCGGCCCATATAAACATTGCATTCCATACCGAACAGCGCCGCCACCGTGGCTGTGGCCACTCCGTGCTGGCCCGCGCCTGTTTCGGCTATGACACGGGTCTTGCCCATTTTTTTTGCGAGGAGGATCTGACCCAAGGCGTTGTTAATCTTGTGTGCGCCGGTGTGGTTGAGATCCTCCCGCTTAAGGTATATTTTTGCGCCACCTAAGTCCTTTGTCATTTTTTCAGCGTAGTAAAGCATGGAGGGGCGGTTGGCGTAATCCGTGTAAAGTTGATTCAGCTCCGAAATAAATTCCGGGTCATTCTTGTATTTGGTATAGGCTTCATTAAGCTCGTTTACGGCGTTCATAACCGTTTCGGGGACGTACTGTCCGCCGTATTCGCCGAAGCGTCCGATCTTACTCATTTTACAATCTTCCTTTCAGTGCGTTCATAAGAGCTTTAAGCTTTAGACGATCCTTTTTGCCGTCTGTCTCAAAGCCGCTTGATATATCAAGGCCATATGGCCGTACAGCTGTAAGAATTTCCTCAATGTTTTGGGCGTTAAGTCCCCCGGCAAGGAAAAACGGCTTTTTCGGATCGGCGCTGAGTATGGCGCTCAGATCCGCCCGCTTTCCGCTGCCGCCGTATTCTCCCTGAACAAAGCTGTCAAAGAGCAACATATCCGCCGACAGCTTTTGGGCTTCCTTTACGTCCATGGAGCAGCGCACTCGGACGGCCTTCCATATTTCGCCCCCAAAGAGGCCTCTTACGGCTTGTATGTATTCCTCGGTTTCGTCCCCGTGGAGCTGTACCGCGTCCAAGGCCGCCGCTTTGGCTGCCGCCGCCAGCGCTTCCGGGGGTTCGTTAACAAATACGCCGACCTTTTTGACGCCGCTGTTCAGTCTTGCGCCAAGCTCCGCCGCGGCTTCCGGCGTGACGCGCCGCTTTGTGCCGGCAAAAACAAAGCCAGCATAGTCGGGGTCGTATTCGTTGACCATTGCTATGTCCTCAGGGAACCTTAGACCGCATAGCTTAAGCTTCATTGTCCTTCTCCTCCGTCATCAAATGCTCTTGCGCAGCGCCGCGAGAAGCGCCGGATCGCGCATCAGGCTTTCGCCCATCAGTACGGCGTCAACTCCGGCGGCTTGAACCCGTTTGATGTCGTTCGCGCTGAAGAGGCCGCTTTCCGAAACTTTCACCGCGCCTTTGGGTACAAGCCCGGCCAATTCCTCGGTGGTTTCAAGCCTTACTTCAAAGGTATTAAGGTCACGGTTATTTATGCCGAAGATGTCAGCCCCCGCCTGTATGCACCGCTCCAGCTCCCGACGGTTGTGACTTTCGCACAGGGCATACATTCCAAGATCCCGTGTAACGCCGATAAGTTCATTCATTTGGGCCTGTGAGAGCATGGCCGCTATCAGCAGTACCGCGTCGGCGCCCAAAACCCTTGCTTCGTATATCTGATACGGGTCAAAGATGAAATCCTTCCTTAAAATAGGAATGTCTACATTGAGGCGTATTTCCCGCAGGTATTCCCCTTTGCCCATAAAGTAATGTTCCTCGGTGAGGACGCTTATGGCGCAGGCTCCGCTTTTTTCGTAATTAATAGCGGAGGCCACCGGGTCAAAGTCCGGGGCAATAAGCCCCTTTGAGGGGCTGGCCTTTTTTACCTCGGAAATTATGCCAAGGCCCTGCTCCGATATGGCTTTTTTAAAATTCAGCGGCTTACGGCGGCTCTCCAGCGCGCCGGATCTCATAGCCCTAAGACCGATAAAGGATTTTTCCTTTTCAAGCTGTATTTTGCGGTAGTATAGTATATCGTCAAGTATCATTTCTCTTGCCTCAGCAGTTACTTGCTTCGATCATTTTTTCCATTGTCGTCTTTGCGGCTCCGGATGTGATGGAAGCTTCCGCCATTTCCACCCCGGCCTTTATTGATGGAGCCTTGCCGGTGATATAAAGGGCGCAGGCGGCATTGAGCAGCACTATATCCCTCTTTGCTCCGGTTATGGATCCGTCAAGTATGCCAATGGTGATTTTGGCGTTGTCCTCCGCCGTGCCGCCCACAAGCTCGCTCTTTTCGTAGACGCCTAAGCCGAATCGGGCGGGATTGATGGCGTAGCTGTCAATGCTTCCGTCCTCCTTAAGCTCGCACACAAGGGTGTCGCCGGTGACGGACACTTCGTCAAGGCCGTCCTTGCCGTATACCACCATGGCCCGCTTCAAGCCAAGATTTTTAAGCACATGGCACAGAGGAAGGATAAGGCTTTCGTCATAGCAGCCCATAACGATATAATCGGTAAGGGCGGGATTGCACAGAGGGCCGAGGATATTGAACACGGTTCTAAGGCCGGTTTCACGCCTTGCGGGACCCGCAAAGCGCATAGAGCTGTGATAGCTTTGGGCGAAAAGGAAGGTCACGCCGCACTTATCCAGTATTTCCACAGCCTTTTGGGGAGTGGTGGCAATTTTCGCGCCCAGCGCTTCCAGCACATCGGCGGCGCCGCTTTTACTTGAGACGCTGCGGTTACCGTGTTTGGCCACCCTCTGGCCGCAACCGCCGATAACAAAGGCCGCTGTGGTGGAGATGTTGAAGGTATTGGCCATATCTCCGCCGGTACCCACTATATCCACCGCGTCGGAAATACCTTCCACCTTTTTTGCGCTTTTGCGCATGGCTTTGGCGCAGCCTGTGATCTCGTCAATCGTTTCACCCTTAATTCTCAGGGCTGTGATAAATGAAGCGATCTGTGAGTCGGTGGCGTGGCCGCGCATTATGATATCCATGGCGTCAAAGGCCTGCTCCTCGCTTAGATCGTTCCCGTCCACGGTCATGTGTATATATTTTTTCAGCTCCAGCTTGGCGGAATTTTCAATCTTTGGAACGGCTTCCTCGTTAATCTCAAGCCCGGCCAGCCGCAGGAAGTTTGCGGTGATCATTCCTCCAAGGGGAGTGAGTATGCTTTCGGGGTGGAACTGTATTCCGTATACGGGGTAGTCACGATGCTTTATGGCCATAATCTGGCTGTCCTGATCCCTTGCGATGACCTCAAGGCAGTCGGGCAGGGAGGCAGCCTCTACAATAAGGGAGTGGTACCGCCCTACTGTCATAGTAGATGTCATTCCCCGGAATATAGGGCAGTCGGTATTGAGAGTCGCTTTGGCCGTCTTGCCGTGCATAGGTTCCTTGGCGAGGACTATCTTGCCGCCAAAGGCCTGACCTATGGCCTGCTCTCCGAGGCAGATGCCGAGGATAGGTATCGACGCGGCAAAGCGTTTTACAGCGTCGATACATATTCCCGCGTCCTTAGGGTAGCCCGGCCCCGGTGAGAGGATAAGAGCCTGTGGGGCCATTTTCTCGATTTCGTCCAGAGTCACGGCGTCGTTTCGCACCACTTGAATGTCAGGGTACATCCGACCGATCTGCTGGTACAGATTATATGTGAAGCTGTCATAATTGTCTATCATTAAAATCATAATTATACCTCCTAAATTTCGTTGGCCAGCTTTATCGCGTTGATAACAGCATAGGCCTTGTTTTTGGATTCTTCATACTCTTTTTCCGGCACACTGTCGGCTACTACGCCGCCGCCCGCCTGTACATAGGCCTTGCCCTTCCGGAACAATACCGTGCGGATGGCAATGCAGGTGTCAATATTTCCGTCAAAGGCCAAATAACCCACTGTTCCGCCGTAAAGTCCCCGGCGGGTGGTCTCAAGCTGATCGATGATCTCCATAGCCCGGATCTTGGGCGCTCCGCTGAGGGTACCTGCCGGAAGCACACTCATCAGGGCGTCAACAGCGGTTTTGCCCTCTTTGAGCTGACCGTTTACATCACTGACGATGTGCATTACCTTGGAGTAGCGCTCAATGTGCATGGGATTTTCCACCTTTACGCTGCCGAATTTGCACACCCGGCCCAGATCGTTGCGGCCCAGATCCACCAGCATCGTGTGTTCCGCAAGCTCCTTGGGATCGTGAATCAGCTTTTCCTCGTTGGCCTTGTCCTCCTCGGCTGTGTCCCCGCGACGAATCGTTCCGGCGATAGGTTTGGTGGTGCACAGGCCGTTTGTCACGCTTAAAAGCTTTTCCGGGGAGGCGCCGGCAACGTTGTAATCCGGGTTCTTGAAGAAGTAAAGATACGGGGAAGGATTTGTGGAGCGCAGCATCCTGTAAACATCGTAGGGGTCAGCCGCGGACTCCGCCTGAAAGCGCTGGGAGGGTACTATCTGGAAGATGTCGCCGTTTCTTATATACTCCTTTGATATCTCCACGTTTTTAAGGTATTGCTCGTGAGTGATATTGCTTGTGACCTTGACCGGGCTGATTTGACCGTAGCGGCGGCGGGGAGGAACATATTCCTCGATTGCCCTGACGATTTTTTCGGCCTTGGCCTCGGCAAGGGAGTACTGAGCCTCCTCGTTGCCCTTGGTGATGTTGAATATGCAAAGCACTTTGTTGCTCAGGTGGTCAAAGGCCACCAGTTCCTCATAGAGGAATAGGTTGATGTCGGGTATTTCCAAATCGTCCTTTGGCGGGTCGGACAGCCGGGGTTCGATGTAGCGTATGGTGTCATATCCGAAGTAGCCCACAAAGCCGCCGGTAAGTCCGGGCCCGTCTTTTGACGGGGGACTGGTGTAGTGTTCCATCAGCCTGTTGAGACAGCCGGGCAGATCGTCCACCGGGAATCGGGTTTCCTGCCCGTCATGGGTATAAACGCCCTCGCCGTCCTTTATGGACAGGGAGGCCTTGGGGTTTATCCCTATAAAGGAATACCGCTGCCACTGCTGATCGCTGCTCACACTTTCGAGAATAAAAGCGTTATCCGCGCCCTGACTGAGAGCCTGAAAAATTCTTACCGGGGTTACGCTGTCGCACAGCTTTTCGTAAAACACGGGTACCCGCGTATAACTGCCGAGCAGGCGGCGAACCTCATCGAGACCGGGTCTTAACATAACTATCGTCCTCCTAAAACAAAAAATATTCATGAGGTATGTGCTGTGAAAACAGGGAGCTTTGGGCAAATAAAAAATCCCATTGACTTTAATGTCAATGGGACGAAAATACTATTCCGTGGTGCCACCCAAATTCAAGGGAAAACTCCCTCCTTAAGAAGTACAAGCATACCTCCATTCCTTAACGCGGAATATACGGCGCAGATACTTGCCGAAAAACGGTGTTCTCCTTGCTCCTCGCAAATCCATTCGCAATAAAGCGCTGTACCGGATCTCAGCCGCCCGGCTCTCTGTGACAGTAGGGGATATTGTTACTTACTTTTGGTCAAAGGATTTATTTTTATTAAATTAATAATATTATATATCCGCTATTCCCGTTTGTCAATAGCTTTTTGAAAAAAATTTATGAATTTTTTCCCTTCATCGCGGGAAATCCGCGCGGACGGCGGCGTACAGCGGTTTGTCGGTAGCCCTAACTTCGGCGTAAATTTTCTGTAATCCCATAAAAACTCTTGATTTTTATGGCGGTATGTGGTAAAATGACTTAAAAGCCCTCAATAGTGAGGGACAACATTTTTACTTCGGAGGAAACAGATGTTTGTATCGGACGCGCTGAATATAAATGAAAAAAATCATCTTACGGTGGGGGGCTGTGACGCGGTGGATCTGGCACAGCGGTATAAGACTCCCCTGTATGTCATAGACGAAACGGCTGTCCGCCGTCACTGCCGGGTTTACAAGGGTTCTATCGACAGATTTTACGACGGCAAGGGATTTGTGTTTTTTGCGTCAAAGGCTCTTTGCAACCTTGAGATTATGCGTATTGTGAACAGTGAGGGGCTGGGGGCCGACGTTGTCAGCGGGGGAGAGCTGTATACCGCGCTTAAGGCAGGTATGCCGCCGGAAAAGCTTTGCTTCCACGGGAACAACAAGACTCTTGACGAGCTTAACTACGCCATTGACAGCGGAGTGGGACGTATAGCGGTGGACAATGCCGCCGAGCTTGACGCTATCAACAGGCTTTGCGGTGAAAAAGGAAAGCGTCAGAAGGTGCTTTTTCGCATCAAGCCCGGTATTGACGCGCACACCCACAGCTATATCATGACCGGCCGGATCGACTCCAAATTCGGCTTTGCCCTTGAGACCGGGGAGGCACATGACATAATACTCCGCGCTCTTTCAATGGAGAATGTTGAGGTGGGCGGGGCGCACTGTCATATCGGCTCACAGATACACGAGTTGGAGCCCTTTAAGCAGGCGGCCCGTGTACTGGCGGACTTTATTGCCGACATAAAGGTCGAGACCGGCTTTGAAATGAAGGAGCTTGACCTTGGGGGCGGCTACGGCGTTATGTACACCGAGGAGGACGATCCCATTGAATTTGACAAGTACATTGAAGCGGTGAGCGAGACGCTTCGCGGCGTCTGTGAGGAAAGGGGCATTGCCCTCCCGTATATAATGATGGAGCCCGGACGCAGCGTTGTGGGTACCGCCGGGATAACCCTTTACACTGTGGGCGGCGTCAAGGACATCCCCAACGTTCGCCGATATGTCAGCGTGGACGGGGGTATGTGCGATAATCCCAGATATATACTTTACCAATCTAAATACAAGGCGCTTTTGGCAAACAAGGCCGGTGACGCGCCTACCGAGCCTGTGACGATCGCGGGAAAGTGCTGCGAAAGCGGCGATCTCCTTGGCGAGGGAATATTGCTGCCGCCGGTGGAGACAGGCGACACGCTGGCGGTGCTTACCACCGGGGCGTACAACTATTCCATGGCGTCCAACTACAACCGCATTCCGCGTCCGGCTATGGTAATGACAAATGAAGGCAGCAGCAGACTGATTGTCCGTCGGGAAAGCTACGAGGATCTTGTTAAAAACGATATTTAATGAAAGGAAGGGGTCAGATTGATTTTACAGACACTGACCACGTATATCCAGCGGTTTATTGTTATGTTCGGGGCAATAACCATCCATGAGTTTGCTCATGGCCTTGTGGCGTATAAGCTTGGGGATCCTACGGCAAAAAACAGCGGACGCCTTACCCTCAACCCTCTTTCCCACATTGACCCGATAGGCGCTCTGTGCATGGTGCTGTTCGGCTTCGGCTGGGCAAAGCCGGTGCCCATCAACCCATACTATTTCCGCAACAGGAAAAGCGGCACTGTACTTGTGTCGCTGGCGGGGCCGGCGGCCAATATAATAATGGCGTTTTTGTCTACGGTCATTGTTGTGCCGGCGTTCCTTATTGAATTCAGGTTCTGGAACGTCACGCTGCTCAGATCAGCGCTCAATTTTGTGACGGGTACCCTTGTTCAGTTCGCGCTGCTCAACATCGGCCTTGCGGTGTTCAACCTGATACCCTTCCCGCCTCTTGACGGCAGCAAGGTGCTTGGGGCGCTGCTTCCGGCTAATGCCTACATGACGCTTCTAAAATATGAACGCTTTGGCTTCCCCATACTGATAATACTTTCGCTCACAGGCATATTGGGACGCATCCTCGGTGTAATCATAAATCCCCTTTATAATCTGTGGCTTAATATTGTGAATGTTTTGCTGGATATTCTAAGACCGTTGGTAATATAGCTAAGGCATAACAGGAGTGTTTTATGGAAGAGCTTTCGTTTAAAGTGGCGGCCTTTGAAGGGCCGCTGGATCTTTTGCTGCACCTTATTGCCAAAAACAAGGTCAGCATATATGATATACCCATAGCGGCCATAACGGATCAGTACTTTGAGTATATAGCGGCAATGCAGGAAATGGATATGGAAGTAGGGGGCGAATTCCTTGTTATGGCCTCCCAGCTACTGCTGATTAAGTCCCGTATGCTTCTTCCCGTAGAGGAGGAAGAGGAGGAGGATCCCCGGCTGGAGCTGGCCGACAGACTGGAGGAATATCGCCGTTACAAGGAAATATCCGCGCAGATGGATGTGCTTCAGCATTATGCCGACCGCATGGTGTTTAAGGAGGCGGAGCCTCTTGACATCCCGAAAATAAAGCTTGAAAACAAGGAGCTGCCTGTGGAAAGCCTGTTGGCGGCGTTTTCGGCAGTGATGGATCGCAGACTTAACCGCAGTCGGCTTAAGCCCGAAAGCTTCCGGGGAGTAATAGGCCGAACCAATTACAGTGTTCGCAGGGCGTCGGCGGATATTATGGCCAGAATAGGCAGCAAGGACGACGCGGTGGAGTTTGATGATCTGTTTGATGGAATGCACGTTCGGGGGCAGCTTGTGGCGGCGTTCCTAGCAGTGCTTGAGCTTATCAAGGAGAACTTTGTCGTGGTTCGGGAAGTTGACGGAAAAATTTATTGCATGCGTGGTGAAAACGATGGGGAGTTTGACCTCGGAGAAGAATATTGAGTCCGCCATTGTGGCGGTGCTGTTTTCGGTTGGGGAAGCAGTGGAGCTGGAAAGGCTTCGGGCTTCCTTGGATATTGAGCCGGAAACCCTTGCCGCAGCGGTGGAAAGCCTTAAACAGCGGCTTGAAGACGAGGACAGCGGCCTTAAGCTGGTGGAGATAGGGGACAGTGTTCAGCTGTGCTCCTCACCCCGGTATTTTGAATACATACAAAAGACAGTGCAAATGAAAAAGCAGGCGAGCCTCAGCGCCGCCGCGCTGGAAACTCTTTCTATAATCGCGTATAACCAGCCCGTTACAAAGGGAACAATAGACTTTATACGGGGAGTTGACTCCGGCTACAGCGTGGCCAAGCTTACCGAAAGGGGCTTTGTTGACGAGGCGGGCCGGGCCGAAGCTCCCGGACGGCCAATCCTTTATGTTACCACGCCGGAATTTTTGCGGTGCTTCGGGCTCAAAAATTTGGATCAGCTTCCGCCGCTTCCTCCCCGTCAGTCACCCAAAACGCCGGAGCCGCCCGGGCCGACCGATATACTGGAGGAAGCCGCCAAGGAAGAGGAAGCCGCCGCGCCGAGCGCCGAAATGACCGGGGAAGCCCCGGATATGGAGATGAAATAATTGGTGGTTCTTGCCGTGATCATCGCGGTCATTGCCGTGCTGATCCTTATACCGATAAGAATATGCGTTTCCTATCACGGCAGCCTTTCGCTACGGATAAGGGTCTTGTTTTTGCGCTTTGATATCTTTCCCCGCAGGCAAAACCACCAAACCGAGTCTAAAGAAAAACCGCCTGAAATAAAGGCGAAAAAAAAGAAGCCCCCGGCCTCGATAAAAAAGGATCGCCCCCCGAACAAGCCCCCTGACGCGAAGAAAGAAGAAGCTCCGCA